>DASYSA010000662.1:0-3580 GCA_036003885.1 Blastocatellia bacterium
GCGGCCTTCAAACTCGCCGCCCGGCACCATCATGATCGTACCTTCGTGACCCCGTATCAGACCGGGTATGTGGGTCTCGTTGGCCATCGAAGAGCTGAGCACGATGGTATGGCCTTGCGCGTAATCCGCGGTGAGAGTGAAAGTGTCAGGGACTTCACGCTCGTCCTTGAAGACATAGATCCCGCCGTTGCCGGATACGCGATATGGGAACTGCGCCTCGCCCCAGCAGATGTTGAGCGGCGCCATCACGTGATAGAAAAGGTCGGTGGCAATCCCGCCGGAGTAGTCCCAGTACTTGCGGAAGCAGAAGAAGCGGTCGGCGTCGAATTTGCGCTTGGGCGCCTCGCCAAGCCACATCTTCCAATCGATGAAGTCATCGCCCTTCGCATCAGGTCCCGCACTCGCATCGATCGGCCAGTTCCATTCACCCTTCTTCGAGTTGCGGTGATAGGAGCCCTGGCTCATTATCGGCTTGCCGATCATCCCGTCCTGAATTGCCTTTCGCGCTTTCCACCACTGATCCGAGCTGGTGGTCTGCGAGCCAACCTGCAATACGCGGTTTGTCTTCTTCACGGTCTCGTAGACCCGACGAGCTTCGTCGATCGTGTGGGTCATCGGTTTTTCGAGGTAGACGTCCTTGCCGCGTTCCATCGCCTCGATCGCCATCCGGGCATGCCAGTGATCTGGAGTCGCGATGATCACTGCGTCGATGTCTTTGCGTTCCAGCAACTCGCGATAATCAAGGTATGCCCCCTCGCACTTCGCGGTCTCTTTCGCCAGGCGCAACCTCTTGGCGTACACGTCGGATACCGCAACGACCTGCGCCGGCGTCTTCTCCTGAGCGCCGGTCCTCATCGCCCAGTCGAGCAATGAACGCCCGCGGCCGCCCACGCCGATGATGCCCAAATTAATCCGCCCGTTCGCGCCGAGCACGTCGCCGCGCGCCGAGCCGAGCCTTCCGAAGGCCGTTATTGCCACGCCTGCGCCGACGGCAGACTTAACAAAGTCCCTGCGATGTACCTTATTGTTCGACATATTGCCTCCAAAACGCGAAGTTTGGCAGCGATGCTCAGCGCGTGTCCGCTCGATTCACGCCCTGCGAAACAGAGTGCCTGCCAGGTTCGATAACTGGATTGTCGCGTACCAATTTATGCCACAAGGCCCCGAACATCAAGAGGAAACAGAACTCTCGGCACCCTCGCCGGCACCTGGCATGTGGCGAACAGGGAAGAATGCCGTTGCACAGCGGACCGCCAGAGTCTCTTCGCAATCGCCAAGCGCCAACGAGGATGTACTCTGGTCTGCGCTGCAATCGAGAAGAGCCCTATAGTTTGACTCGACTCAGCCGATTTGATATGACAATCAACGACCCTAAACCGTAAGCGGGAGGTTTCCAATGAAGAGCCTAAGCGACCGCGTAGCCATCATCGGGATGGGCTGCACCAGGTTCGCCGAGCACTGGGACAAATCAGCCGACGACCTGATCGTCGAAGCGGCGTTCGAAGCATTCGAGGACGCGGGGATCGAGCCTGGACAGATCGAGGCAGCCTGGGTGGGTACGCTCGTATCCGGGATCTCGGGCCTGTCGCTGTCGAGGCCGCTAAAGCTGCAATACATCCCAATAACTCGTGTAGAGAACATGTGTGCGACCGGTCAGGACGCGTTGCGCAACGCAGCGTTCGCTGTAGCGGCCGGCGCTTACGATCTGGCTCTTGTAGTCGGATTCGAAAAGCTCAAAGACAGCGGTTACTCGGGGTTGCCGGGCGCCGCCTCCACAGTGATCGGGGCCGGCAACACGGCGCCCGGGGCCTTTGCGCTTGCGGCCAACCGCTACTTTCACCGTTACGGCACAGGCAAGGAGGAGCTCGCCAAGATTTCCGTCAAGAACCATTACAATGGAGCGCGGAACAAGAAGGCCCATTTCCAAAAGGAGATTACCCTCGAGCAGGCGATGAAAGCGCCGATGATTGCGTCGCCACTGGGATTGCTGGATTGCTGTCCGACGACTGATGGGGCTGCGGCTGCCATCATCACGCGAACCGAGCTTGCGCCGAAGTTCAAGAAAGATTTCGTGACCATCAAGGCGATGGGGCTTGCGGTTGGGCCGGGCACGGGGCGCATGGATCCCGACTTTGATTTCACCAGTTTTCCCGAGACCAAAGCGGCTGCCGGGCAGGTATACGACCAACTCGGAATCAAGGACCCGCGGCGCGAGGTGAGCATGGCCGAAGTGCATGACTGCTTCTCGATAACCGAGATGATAATTTATGAGGACTTGGGCTTCGCCGAGCCGGGAAAAGCTAAACTGGATATTGACGCGGGCACCTTCACTTTGAAAGGCGAGTTGCCGGTAAACACCGATGGCGGGTTGAAGTCATTCGGCCACCCGATTGGCGCGAGCGGGCTGCGCATGCTCTATGAGATCTATCATCAGCTTCTGGGCAAAGCAGGCGAACGGCAGGTAAGGAACATGAAGCTGGGGCTTGCACATAATCTTGGAGGAAACCCCGGGTCGTTCACCTGTTCGGTTATCGCGCTCGGCCATCCGTGATTCATCCGCGAATCTCGCGAAAAAACGCCAATCACACAAGGCCTGGCGCGACCGCTCTCAGATCACAGTATCCGTTGGAACTCCTAAGAGCCTCCTCTTCCCTGAACCGTTCCTTAGCGAGTATTCGTGTTATTCGCGGATTGTCCCTCTTACGAATCCTGCTGCTGGTCGTGCTTGATCTGGTCCATTGTATTCACAACAGCGGCGGGAGCGGGCGTCTGCCGATCGCCCAGGAGCCACTCGATGCGGTTCTGAAGATCGGCGTTACCCACCGGTCCCAGGATGCGTCCGACAACGGCGCCGTTTCGGTCTATGATCACAGTCGCGGGTATCGAATTGCCCAGGCCGAGACGTTTGATGTCATCCATCGTGGCGCCGACCCAGACAGGAAAACCAATTTTCAACCGGCGCGCGAACCCGGCTACGTTCTTTTGTGTGCTTGAATCATCGGCCGATGCGCAGATGAAGTCTACGCCGCGCTCTCGATAGCGGCTGTCGAGTGAAACCAGTATCGGAATCTCGTCGCGACAGGGCTTGCACCACGTCGCCCAGAAATTGAGTACCACTATCTTGCCCCGATGGTCGATCAGACTTCTCGGGCGGCCGCCCGTGTCCTTTAGCTTTAGAGTCGCCTCGTCGGGTGAAACGATCGCTTGCCGTGCCCGCGCTCGTACTGCCGGCATAGAGATCAGGAGAAGCGCGGCCAGCGCAATGGAAGTGAGGAAGGTCCGAATCATAAGTATGAATCTATCTGAGTGAGAAGGAATCGAGCAAGCTTTGACCAGAAGTTCTGAGTTCTGAGTGCTGAGTGCTGAGTCGTGCGTTATGAGTCCAGAGAAGCTCGGCACTCGCCATCTCACTCAGCACTCAGCACTCAGAACTCAGCACTCAGAACTCTTCCTGTCTCCTCTAACCTTTTCCGCGTAGCATGTCTCTATATCAATGGGGGCATAAAGCTGGAGTGTGAATGGCCAAGGTGAGCGCAGAGCCACCAGACCAGTTGCTGGTAGTTGCGGCGATACTCGGAGA
>DASYSA010000663.1:0-26952 GCA_036003885.1 Blastocatellia bacterium
TCATCGGTGGAATCTATCTTGCCGAGGTTGGGTGTGAGTGTTGTCGTCTTCCAGGGTAGCGGATTACCGAACATAGGCATGCCGTCGACAATCGCTTGCGGATTGCCTCGGCCGACGGGCGAAAAGACGATTGCATCGTACTTCGAATTCAGCTCGCCGTCTTTCGCCACGTCCTGCGTGTTGATGTAGGTGAAAGGGATCTTCAACTGATCGAATGCCAGCCGCCACCAGCCCTCATCCTGCGTGCCGAGCCAGGTGTGAAGGAGGGCAATTCGCGCCGCCCTTACAGCATGGGTCTTAACTGAAGGCGCCGAGTCCACGGCTTGAACTTGAATGCCAAGCTCAGTCGCAGCGCGGTCGAGATCCGCAGTCGCCACTTTCCTGATTATGAAAGAGCCGCGATTGAACTTGCGGCCGGCCGCTTCGAACGGCTCTTCCGCCGATTCGAACGAGGCGTCCTTGAACCGGTAACGCAACGTCATCAGCGCATTGTCGGCATTGTGATTCACCAGGAAGAGCGAGCCGGCTCCCTTCACTCCGCCGGGCGCACGCACTTCGCCTGAGACTCTCTCCATCGGAGCGGCGAGGACTTTGAGATCGGCGACTCGAACAACCTGCACATTGCCCAACTCGCCGAAGGTCCAGCCGGTGTCATCATAGATACTCTTCTGCGGGTCATTCGGGCTCCAGTACTGATAATCGAGCAACATATCGACTATGCGGCTGTAGGGCTGGTCCATTCTTACAACGTAGCTGCCCGAAGGGAACTGGCGAGTCTCGGTAGTCGGTTCGTCCTTCTTGTCCGTTGCCTTATCGGGCGCCTTTTCCGCAGGCTTATCCGCGGCCGCGCCACCGCCAGGTGCAGTCGCATCCGCGGGCTTCCTGGGCTTTTTCTTCGCAGGCATTGTAACTGTAAAAGCCGCAGTCGCTCGCGAGACCTCGGCGCCTTGCATCTGGAGCAGGCGCAGCAACTCGGCCTGTCCCCCGGGCCTCGGGTCATCGGCCGGGAACACATAAGCCGCCGGACCGGCATTCTTCGGCTTCTCGATCGAGCGCTTGCTCTTCAAGTAGAAGTTTCGAAGGAAGAGCTTGTTGTTGGCAGCGAAATACGAAAGCGCGGTCAGCACACCGGTCTGCTCGTAGTTGTTGTTATTGCGCTGCGACCACTTCGCCTTGGGCAGCGGTGGGTTCTGACGATACCAGGTTCTGGCGTATTCCTGTGGCGACAGCGTGCGCTCGACGGTGTCGGCGCCGCCATTCCCGAAGGTCTCGTACAGCCGGCTGATGCCATTGTGGGACGCCGCGATGAACATCAGGTATCCCGGCGACCACGTATCGAACGTCCCATGAGTGAAGACTCCGGGCATGCCGAACTTGGTCATCTCCGAAACGTTGTTCCAGCCGAGCATCTGCCACTCGTCGGCAAGAATCGGATCGATCCATGCGTTGTAAGGTCCGTCGCCGACGGTGTTGTCATAAAGGTAGGGCACCGATTCGTGAAGGTCATGAAGCACCTGGGCTTTCCAGCCGATGAAGGTCTTGAGCACGTTCTGCGTGAGTTTCAAAGTCAGCGCCATCGCATCGCGGTTGTTGTCGTGCGCAACGTAGTGTCCCCAGTAGATCAGCGGCGGCCAGTTCTGATTCGGATGGGCCAGATGCCAGTTGTAGACATCGACCTGACGGTCCCGGCCGTCGACCTCGACGATAGGAGTAATCAACGTGACTACGTTGTCGCGAATCGCTTTGATGTAAGAGCTCTCATCTACTGCGAGGCGGTACGCCATCTCCATCAATGCGGTTGGCGCGCCGGTCTCGGGCGAATGAATGGTTCCGGTGATGTAGTAGATCGGGATGGACGCCGCCACGAGTTGTTCGGCCTGGGCATCGTCTAGGTTGATCGTGCGCGGATCGGCGAGCTTAGCCAACCTTGCTCGATTCTCTTCGAGCTTAGCGAGATTCGCTTCGGAAGCGACGGCGACGGCAATCATCTCGCGTCCTTCTTCCGTCGTACCGATCGAAAAGACTTTTACTCGCGGGCTGGCCTTTTCGAGCATCCGCATGTAGGCATATACCTCGTGCGAATAAGGCAGCTTGCCCGGCGCGCCGGCGACATCGCCTAACACGGCTTTCGGAGTCGGGACGGTCTTCGACGCGGGGAGGTAATCGGTGAGCGGCGAGTTGAAGAAGGTCTCCGTGGTGTACTCGCGGATCTTCCTGGTGTACTCCTCGTCGATGGGTTGTTTGGGATCGCGCGCGAACCTGGTGAGGCTGGCGCTAGCAGGCACGACGGTATTCTGCGGCCCCTGTGCGAGGACCGTCAGACCCGAAGCTAAGAGCGCCAGGATAAGTAAGAGAATAGATGGGAAACGTCTAAACATTCTGCCTCCGGTTGAAATTAGAAAGTGTCCTTCAGGATGAGTGCTCGTGACCGCTCCCGTTCACGTGGCGGTCGACAATGTTTATCAACGCGTTGAGCCGATCATCGGTTCGAGTCTGGGCCTGCCTCAACTCCACGAACTTAGTCTCACTGAGAATCTGTGCATCGACGAGTGCGGCCATTTTACCGGTCAAAGCCGCCATCTCCTCGTGTAAGGCGTCCGCTCGGCGATCGCTGCTATCCATGCGTTCATCCATCGACTGGGCGAACTCGGCGAACCTGACAATAGCATTGTCGAGCCTGGCCACATGAGCCTCAGTACGGATCTGTGCATCGACGAGTGCGACCATTTTACCGGTCAAAGCCGTTATTTCCTCGTGTAAGGCGTCCGCTCGGCGGTCGCTGCTATCCATGCGTCCATCCATCGACTGGGCGAACTCGGCGAACCCGACAATAGCATTCTCGAGCCTGGCAACATGAGCCTCAGTACGGATCTGCGCATCGACCAGGGCCGACATTTTGTCGGTAAGAGCCTCAGTGCGAATCTGCGCATCGACGAGTGCGGCCACTTTACCGGTCAAAGCCGACATCCCCTCGTGTAAGGCGTCCGCTCGCCAGTCGCTGCTATCCAGACGTTCATCCATCGACTTCGCGAGCTCGGAAAACATGACGAACGCATTCTCGAGCCTGGCAACATGAACCTCAGTGCGAATGTGCGCATCGACTAGAGCCGACATTTTGTCGGTAAGAGTGGCCATTTCCCCCTCTATGCCGTTCACCCGCCGGTCGCTTCTATCCCTGCGTTCGTCCGTCGACTTGGCGAGCTCGGCGAGTGTAACAAACGCATTCTCAAGCTTCGCCACCTGAAACTCAGTGCGAATCTGCGCATCGACTAGAGCGGTCACCTTACCGGCCAAAGCTGCCATTTCACCGGTTAACGTGGCCATTCCGTCGTATAAAACGTCCACTCGTTGGTCGCTAATATCCATGCGTTCATCGATCTTATGGAAACGGGCTTCGTGGTTCCCCATCGCGAATCCGCTGCCTCCTCTCGGTTCCTTCAAGTCTCTGAAGACTATGATCTGGGCCGATGGAGGGACCGGCGGTTTCCCCGTGTGAAGTGCCTCAACTGAGTTGCCCATCCTAGCAGAGGGAACTTGAAGTATAAAGCTTGCGCTCACCTCGCCGCCCTGGCTGCGAGTCGTGTCATTCTGAATCGACATCCGAACATCGAAATGCGCCGCCTAACCGGGAAGCTTCACCGCGGAGGCGCACCGTAGGACGCGCACCCTTTGCCCAGCCGGCATTGGATTCGTCGTCGTCGTGTCGGTATACTCCTCACCTTGCCGAATGTCCTCGCTTCTTGATATGTCGAAAAGTAATCCGAACCAACGATGGCTTATCTGCGCGATGCTGGCAGCATTCACTCTCGGCTTGTACCTGCAGGTCGCCGCACACGAGTTTGTTAGCTATGACGACGATGTCTACGTCACCAACAATCCTCAGATTCAGACCGGTCTGAGCGGAGAGAACATCGTCTGGGCATTCACCTCGACCTCTGCCGCAAACTGGCATCCGATCACCTGGCTCTCTCACATGCTCGACTGCCAGTTCTATGGACTCAAACCTTCCGGACATCACTTCACGAATCTGTTGATACATCTTTCGAACGTGCTCCTGTTATTCTGGGTGCTGCAAGTCATGACCGGAGCGCTCTGGCGCAGCGCCCTGGTCGCAGCCTTGTTTGCGCTGCATCCCCTCAACGTCGAGTCGGTCGCCTGGATAGCCGAACGCAAGAACCTGTTGAGCACGTTCTTTTGGATTCTCACGCTTGGGGCTTATGTGTGGTATGCGCGAAAGCCCGAACTAAGGCGCTATCTGGTGGTGCTTGCGTTGTTCGCCCTGGGCTTGATGTCCAAGCCGATGGTTGTCACGCTGCCCTTTGTTCTACTTCTGCTCGACTACTGGCCGCTCGAGCGCCTCAAATTGCGCCCGACCGAACCTGATAGCGACAACGCCCCCGCGAAACAGGGCAAGCGGCCGGCTAAGAAAGCGAAACAATCCGAGGTGACGCGACACTATCCGCGCCAGACAGCGGGCCGGCTGATAATCGAAAAAGTGCCGTTGTTGATGTTGGCCGCCGCCAGCAGCATCATCACTGTCATAGCGCAGAAGAAAGGCGGAGCGGTGGGCGCCGTCGAAACATTTCCAATCAGCGTCAGGCTCACCAATGCGGTGGTCTCATACGCGGGTTATCTGGGTCAGATGATCTGGCCTTCCGGGCTCAGCGTGCTCTACCCTCACCCAAAAGGAACTCTGCCTGCGTGGGAGATCGGGTTATCGGCGCTCGCGCTTCTGTGCATCACTGCACTGGTGGCGTGGCAGGCACGACACTATCGATGGGCGGCGATTGGGTGGCTGTGGTATCTCGGGACTCTTGTGCCTGTGATCGGTCTGGTACAGGTTGGCCTTCAGGCAAGGGCCGACCGCTATGCCTACGTGCCGTTGATAGGGGTGTTCGTTGCGATCGTATGGGCGGCAGCGCAATATGCCGGCAATGTGACTTCGCGCGGAAGATGGCTGATTGGCGTCAGCATTAGCATCCTCGCCTGTCTGGCGATCGCTGCGAATCTGCAACTGCAACACTGGCGGAACAGCCTCGCCCTGTTTGAGCACGCGGTTGACGTCACCGATAACAACTATGTCGCACACAACAACCTCGGCGAATTGCTGGCCGGAGGGGGCCGGCTGGAGGAGGCAGCATCCCACTTCAACAGAGCCCTGGAAATCAACCCTCAGTTCGATCAAGCCCTTCACAACTCGGGAATGATGCTCGTACAGCAGCACAAGCCGCAGGAGGCCATCGAACAGTTCTCAAAGGCGGTCGAGATCAACCCGAACTTTCTGGAGGCGTACAATAAGCTCGGCGCAGCACTGGCCGAGACGGGACGCCTCGACGAAGCAGCGGCAGCTCTTTCGAGAGCGCTCGAGATCAATCCCAGACACCCTTCGGCTCATGCGAACATGGCACTAGTCCTCGAACGCCAGGGCAAGCTCGACGAAGCGGTGACTCACTACTCTGAGGCGCTGCGTTCTATGGTTAACGCTGCGATGATGTCCCAGACGCACTATCGACTGGGCAATCTGTTAGCCAGGAGAGGCGATAAGGAACAAGCCGTGGCGCACTACCGCGAGGCTTTGAGACTGAAGCCCGATTACACCCAGGCTCAACAGGCGCTGGACAACATTCTGGAGAATCCTGCCTCGCCGCAAGGCGTACCGCGTCAATAACGCCGTGACTGATTCGCGAATTCGTTCTACTATCTACAACACATCAAATTCCAGGAGAACCAATGAGCAATAACGAGAGAAGCAAACTCGTCACAGAAGGAGTGCAGCGAACACCAAACCGCGCGATGCTGCGCGCTTGCGGGTTCACCGACGACGATTTTTCCAAACCCATCATCGGTGTGGCCAATGGCTACAGCACCATTACGCCGTGCAATATCGGACTGAACGGCCTGGCCGAGCGCGCCATTAGCGCACTGTCGGGCGCGGGCACGATGCCGCAAGTGTTCGGCACCATAACCATAAGCGACGCCATTTCGATGGGAACCGAAGGCATGAAGTATTCTCTCGTCTCGCGCGAGGTCATCGCCGACTCGATAGAGACTGTCTGCAACGGCCAGCGAATGGACGGGTTGGTTGCGATTGGCGGCTGCGACAAGAACATGCCCGGCGCCATGATCGCGATCGCGCGTCTCAACATTCCTTCCATCTTTGTCTACGGCGGCACCATCAAATCCGGGCACTACAAAGGTCAGGACCTCACGGTCGTCAGCGCATTCGAAGCAGTCGGCCAGTACAGCGCCAACAGGCTCCCGGAGAGCGATCTTCTCGAGATCGAACGTCGCGCGTGCCCCGGCGCGGGTTCCTGCGGCGGAATGTTCACGGCCAATACGATGTCGTCCGCAATTGAGGCGTTGGGGCTGAGCTTGCCCTACTCGTCAACGATGGCCGCTGAAGACTTCGAGAAAGCTGACAGCGCTGCCGAGTCGGGCGAAGTGCTGGCCGAAGCTGTTAGCCGCCAGATTCTTCCGAGTCACATCCTGACGCGCAAAGCATTCGAGAACGCAATCAGTGTTGTTATGGCGGTCGGAGGCTCGACCAATGCGGTGCTTCATCTACTGGCCATCGCGGATGCGGCGAACGTGCGGTTGACCATCGACGACTTCGAAGAGATTCGCGGGCGAGTGCCCGTGCTGTGCGACCTGAAGCCTTCAGGTCGCTACGTGGCTACTGATCTGCACAAGGCGGGTGGAATTCCTCAAGTGATGAAGATGCTGTTGGCGAATGGCCGTCTGCACGGCGACGAGTTGACGATCACGGGACGGACGATTGCCGAAGTCCTGGAAGACGTGCCTTCCGAGCCGCGCTCCGATCAGGACGTCATAAGACCGTGGGATGATCCGATGTACGCGCACGGCCACCTTGCGATCTTGAAAGGCAACCTTTCCCGCGAGGGCGCGGTCGCCAAGATTACCGGGGTGAAGCAGTCCAGGATCACGGGACCGGCTCGGGTATTCGAATCCGAGGAGGCGTGTCTGGATGCGATCCTGTCAGGAGGCATCAAGGCAGGCGACGTAATCGTAATTCGTTACGAAGGTCCGAAGGGCGGACCAGGTATGCGCGAGATGCTTGCGCCAACATCGGCCATCATCGGCGCGGGGCTTGGAGACTCTGTCGCGCTGATAACCGACGGGCGGTTCTCCGGTGGGACATTCGGCATGGTAGTAGGCCACGTGGCGCCCGAAGCCTTCGTCGGCGGCACAATCGCGCTCGTCGAAGAGGGTGATTCAATTACGATCGACGCGGAGGCGCGACTGTTGCGCCTGGACGTGGCGGATGATGAGCTTGCCCGGCGCCGACTAGCGTGGCGAGCTCCCGCTCCGCGTTATCCTCGCGGAGTTCTGGCTAAGTACGCGAAGCTGGTATCGAGCGCCAGCCTTGGCGCAGTGACCGACAGGGAGTAGCAGGAACGGATGAAGGAGATCTTCTCCAACATCTACCATCATAACCTGTGGGGCGATCCGGAATCCGCATCCGGACCCGGGTCGGGTGTGAGCCGTACATCAGCATTCAGAGATGAACTATCGGTCTTGCTCAAGACGGTCAACGCGCGCTCGTTGCTCGATGCTGCGTGCGGTGATTTCAACTGGATGAAGGAGACCGATCTGTGTCTCGATCACTACATCGGAGTCGACATTGTTCCGGAAATCGTGGCAGCTAACAGGCGAAAGTACGGCAGCTCCAGCGTGACCTTCATTGATCTCGACATCGCCGGTGACGAGCTGCCTGGAGTCGATGTGATACTCTGCCGAGACTGCCTCGTTCACTTTTCGTTTGAAGACACCGCCAATTCGATTCGCAACTTCAAACGCAGCGGATCGACTTATTTACTGACAACGACCTTCATCCATTTTCCAGCCAACGTCGACATTCGGACGGCTGATTGGCGCCAGATCAATTTAGAGATCGCTCCATTCAATTTTCCGAAGCCGATTGCGCTGATCGACGAGAAGTGCACTCACACCGGCGGAATCTACGCGGACAAGCGTCTCGCGCTCTGGAGGCTGGGCGACATCGCCCCCTGAAATCGCGTGGCATTGCACACCAGGAAGACTTCTACGCCGACGCGCAGGGCAATCTGGCGAACGATCCCTTTCAAACGGGAATGCATCCAGGCCCGTAGCCAGTCGTTATTGTAGCCTCATGGTTTTCCAACAGTGTTTGCCACCGAGCGCGTGTCAGTGCTGCCGTCGTGGATGATCACCCTGGTGCCAACTGGAGTCATCTCGCTGAACTCCCTGGATGCGAACATCGGAATACGAACACAACCGTGGCTCGCGGGAGTGGCTGGAACGGAAGAGAGTCCGTGAATCGCTACACCGGCCAGGAAATAGTTCGGATAGAAAATGGGTCCGAGCGGTCCCTTACGCCAGCCCTCCAGCTTTCGTTGGATGGAGAATCTGCCCTTTGGGGTGACTGCGTCCCGGGTCCAGCCTTCAGAAGTAAAGGGCCGTCCACTGCCACTCGACACGGGCAAGATATGGGATACGGTCCCGCCCGCGTCAACGAAGAAGAGCACTTGCAGGCCGAGGTCAACCTCCACGTGGGCATATCCACTTTCGAGAGGTCGCGGCGGACTTGCGTTTTGTAGAGCCTCGAGTACGTCGAGGGTTAGAATGCCAGTTGGTCGGCGCCCTTCCACTTTTTGAAACGCGATCAGCGCCTCGCGAGACGAGGCGTCGAACCTTCCATCAATGGGTCCGGTCCAGTACCCGAGATCCGAGAGTCGCTGCTCTGCTTCACGAATTTGCGGAGGCTTGAGACGCACGGGCGAACGGGTCCGTGAACTTTGGGCGTGGCAGACAATGCAGGCCGGCCAAGCCAATAGGGCGGCGGCCAAAACAACTGACGCACCGCGGAGAGCCTGTTGAGTTGTACGCTTTCCTATCACCGCCAGCGATAGAAGCAATTCGAGGGCCGTCATTGAGTGTCCGCCCACGGTTCGCTCGCTTCCCAGCTTCGTGATCTCCGCTTTTCACCGGCTCGGCTCGACCTGGAGCACAGAAGACCGGTCGTTTTTTGCCAAATTATTGTGAAGCAAGCGCGATCCTTCGTTAACGGTCCGCTTAGTCCGCCCCAACAATGATTCCAAAGCTCCTAAGCGACCGTCTGGAATACCCTTTGCCTTTCTCTTTGCGGAGATGGACTCATGGAGTGCATTGCCTGTCATGACCGGGTTCCCAATCATTCGAGGTTCTGCCAGACTTGCGGAGAACGACAACTCGCGCAGACAACAGCAGGGACGAAGGACATTCGTCTCGCACAGCCTATAGCACGCGTGAGCGATATCAAACTTGCGCGGACCACACCACGAGCACGCGACATTAGACTGGAACGGGTGGTTCCCCGTCTCATCGTGTCGATCGGAGCGCTATTGCTGGGCGTAGCAGCCCTCATCATTTGGATGAAATACTCGGCGAGTACCTCATCAGCCGGAAAGACGACCAGGCAGGATCAAAAGATAACTGAGCAAACGAAGATTCAGCCGAGTCATGGCGGTGAGTTCGCCCAGTCCCGGAATCCGGCAACTGCTATTGAAGCGGGAAAGGAGGAAGGGGTTGGTGGCCCAGTCGAGGAGGCAGAGATTGAGGACCCAGGAAGCGCCGACGAGGGCAAAGAGACAGAAAGCGAGAACCGTTTAGTCACACCTTCTGTCCCGCCTCCTCCCCCTCCGCCTGATATCACTCTTCTATCTACGACCGCAGCGGTGTCTTCCGGCAAATACGTATACTATGGTTTCAAAATATCTCCCGGCTTTTCTCCCTCAAGCCATGTCCGGGGTAATTTCTCACCACAAGGCGAAGCAGAAGGCGTCAGCGTTTCGATTACTGACGCGTCCGGCCTGACAAATCTCGCGCGCGGACAACAAGACAAAGGCTTGTACCGCTCCGGCAAAACACCACAAGGTCGGATCGATTTGCGGTTGAGACCGGGGCAGTACTACCTGATTGTGGACAACAGAGGCTCGCGAGTGTCGAACAAAGTGAAGGTCGAGCTAAGGCTTGCCCGAGATGGCGGCTAGCGTGAATCTGCCTCCGACGTCCTGGCTTGATCTCAGGCC
Source organism: Blastocatellia bacterium (assembly GCA_036003885.1). GTDB lineage: Bacteria > Acidobacteriota > Blastocatellia > UBA7656 > UBA7656 > DASYSA01. The sequence goes on from DASYSA010000663.1 coordinate 10,068, forward strand.
TCACTTCTAAATCATCGGCCTGACGAAAGTCTCGTTCTTCGGCTCGACACCATCAGACCGATTCGGGGGCAGAATCCACCCTCTCTGCCCCCGAAAAGCCAATCAAGCGTCTTTCCAAACCTGCAGGAGTTACCTAAACATCGTAATAGAGCGCGAACTCCAGCGGGTGAGGTCTCATCCTCACAGGATTAATCTCCTTATCGATCTTGTACTCGATCCAGCGGCGAATGAGCGCCTCGGTGAACACCTCTCCCTTCAGGAGGAACGAATGATCGATCTCCAGCGCCTCCAGTGCCTTGTCGAGAGATCCCGGCAGGCTCGGCACTTCCGCAAGCTCCTCCGGTGGAAGGTCGTAGATGTCCTTGTCGAGCGGCTCGCCCGGATCGATCTTGTTCTGAATCCCATCCAGCCCGGCCATCAACATCGCCGAGAACGCCAGATAGGCATTGCACGATCCGTCGGGGAAACGCACCTCTAGTCTCTTAGCCTTCGGGCTCTGAGAATAGAGAGGTATGCGCACGGCCGCTGAACGATTACGCTGCGAGTAGGCCAGGTTCACCGGAGCTTCGAAGCCAGGCACCAGTCTCTTGTAGCTGTTGGTCGTCGGCGCCGCGAAGGCGGCCAATGCCGGCGCGTGCTTCAAGATGCCGCCGATATAGTGGAGCGCCATCTCGGAGATTCCAGCATAGCGGTCGCCGGCAAACAGCGGCGTCTCCCCCTTCCACAGACTCTGGTGGCAGTGCATGCCGTTCCCGTTGTCGCCATAAAGCGGCTTGGGCATGAATGTGGCAGTCTTGCCGGCACGCTTGGCGGTGTTCTTCACGGTGTACTTGAAGATCTGCAGATTGTCCGCCGTTCCCAACAGCGTCGAGAAGCGGAAGTCGATTTCGCATTGCCCGCCGGTCGCCACCTCGTGGTGATGGCACTCGACGTGAAGCCCCGCCTCTTTGAGCAACATCGCGATATCAGACCTGATGTCGTGAATGGAGTCGAGCGGAGGAAGCGGGACATATCCCTCTTTGGCGCGGATGTGATAACCGCCATTCGCATTTTCGATGCCGGCGTTCCAGTGGGCCTCGTCGCTGTCGATCGTTAGTCCGCATGAGTTGTTCTCGTTGCGAAAACTCACCCGGTCGAAGATGAAGAACTCAGCTTCAGGGCCGAAGTTGACCGTGTCGGCGATGCCGGTGAACTTCAGGTAGTTCTGCGCTCGCTTGGCCAGGGCGCGAGGGTCGAGCCAGTAACTCTCTTTCGTTACCGGGTCGGCGATGTCGGCGATTATGGCCAGGGTCTTTTGCTGCATGAAGGGATCTATCCAGTAGCGAGTCGGGTCGGGAATCATGAGCATGTCGCTCTCATTGATTGCGGCCCACCCGCGCAAGCTGCTGGCGTCGAACCCAAAACCGGCCTCGAACGAGTCTTCGCTCAGCTCATCAATCGGAAAGGTGAGGTGATGCCAGGCGCCGATCAAGTCGGTGAAGCGCACATCCACGAACTCAGCCTTTTCGTCGGCAGCAAACTTCAAAACATTCTTCGGATTCATTTGTCCTCCTGCGATCTTGGTTTTTTAGCCTCCAACAAAACGTGAAGCCGCGAATTACACGAATCGCGCGAACGTGGACAAAGCGCGCGGCCGCCGGATCAGCTCCGGCAGCCGATTTCGTGACATCCCCACGCATCCGCATGTTCGCGGCAGGAACTACTTCTCAAATTACTTCCACCCAACCTTTGGTGCCGAGACCGACCGCACTTATATCACAGGAGACGCTTCAGACGCCCGTCGTTCGCGTGCTCTTATTGATCGCTCTTCGAGCTGAAAGCGTAAACCAGACCGAACGCCAAAGTGGTCTGGGCCTTCACCAGGAGATCGGACCCCTTGGTGAAGAAGTGCTTGTCCGAGAAGTCCCGGCGATATTCCAATCGTGTGATCAAACCACCGCCGATCTTTTGCTCACTTGTCAGAGTGATGTCCTTCACCTTCTGCGCCAGTCCGGTTGTGAAGCCATCGTGGTCGTCGTACCACTCGACGCGAGGCGAGAATGCATACCACTTGTTCACCTGGAACTTTGCGTAGCCTGCGAAGCCCTGCCAGTGAACGCGAGCCCCCGCAAATCGGTCAAACCCGTAGTCGTAATTTGCCATCAGACTGACTTTCGAGTTAACCGTATAGGTCGCGAGGCTATCCGAGAGGTGCCGCCAGTCCTTGTCGTTGCCGGTTTGCTCCGGCCCGCCCATGTAGTTCTGAACAAAGGTGAACTTCGAGTTGGGCTTAATAACCGCCTGCGCTCCGTAAGTCTTTCGATGGTTGTTGTCGACCACGTTGTTCCAGCCGTTCACGACGTAGCCGCTCAGCGATAGCTTGTCGTCCACTGGATATGTGGCCCGCACGCCGAAGTGATAGTACGGGATCGCCAGAGCGAACAGCAGCGACCGAGAGTAATTCCAGTTGTCTTTGGTCTCGATCACTTCCGCGCCGTGCTGAGTCACGAACTTACCCACATCTATCTGAAGGCCCTTACCGGCCGGCGCCAGATAGCTCAAGTAGCCCTGCTCCAGGTTTCTGAACGTTCCCAGCCCTCCGGGCTCAAAGGAGTGAACAATGTCCGTAGCCGGGCCGAAGTCGAGATCCATTCGATAACCAAGCCGGTTGTCCGGTGTCGGCTTCTTCTCGAGCGCTATCTCCGCCATGTTCAGGCTGAACTGGTTGTGCTTGGTGTCGAAGTTCCGCAGCTGAGTATCGATCGTCGGCCTGTTGAAGTTGTAGCCGTAGTACGCATCCACAAAGCCGGTGATCTCAGTCGCTCGGAAGAATCCAAGGATGCCCTCGTTCGCCTTCTTTTCCTCTTCCTCCTTCTTGCCGTCCTGGATCTTCACGGCCTTCGCCTCGACGGGCGCGACGGCTGTTGTCATCGCGGCCGGCTTCGCGCTGTCGACTGCAGGTGCGGCGATCGGCGCCGCTTTGGCCTCCAACTCACGCACTCGATCTTCGAGTCGCTTGATGATCGAAAGCATCTCTTCCATGGACGGCTCGCTCCTGGGAGCCGCCGTCTTTGTGTTGGCGGCGGCGGCCGTGCCGCTACCTGTCTTGGAATCGATTGCTGCCGCTATCTGCTGCGCCATAGCATTGCTCGCCCCCAGGAGCAGGGACATCGAACAACAAATTGCCGCGAGGCGATTCAAGCGCCTCCCACTGATATTAGACATGTTCCCTCCGCATTTTGGGTCTTGAGGCTGCGCCCTGAAGCGACAAGCCACGCCAACATTCTGCGACCCCGCTGCGACGGCCCGGCCATGGGTCAACTTGCGAACAACAGGTATGCCGAGTATTCTTTCCGCGTCGCTGCGCAGGTAGCCGGTAGGTCATCTGAGCACGGCGTGTGGGTGAGCCTTCCGAAAGGGGTTCCAATCACTTATCGGCGGGCTCCCCACACTCTCCGTATTTTCAATTCGAGTCTCGAGGATCAATCGCCAGACTCTCGAAAGATCCTGTCTCTGCTATCCCTCGGCCGTCGATGTCTTCATCGCAAGACTGCCGGCGGCATCAGTCACTCCTGCCCCAGAACTCGCAACGGTTGTGTTAGTTGACAACGGAAAGTCCGGGTACGCCAACACTCCCATTTCCGGTATGTCGAGACCTGCCAGCTCCACCTCGGCCGGAACTCGAATCGGGGATATCGCATTCTGTATCTTGAAGAAGACGTAGAACGCTGAGAATACGAAGATGAAGCAGGTCGCCGTGCCGATCAACTGGGCGTAGAATTGGCTTGCGTTGCCGTAGAACAGGCCGGTCACGGTCCCGGGAACTCCGTTCCATGCATCGCCATAAGTCCCGTCCGCAAAAAGCCCAAGCGCAATGACCCCCCACGCCCCGTTGACTCCGTGTACCGAGAAGGCGCCGACTGGATCATCGACCTTCATAACTCGTTCGACGAAGTATACGGACACAACGACCAACACCCCCGCAATCGCGCCGATAATGACCGCGGCGACGCTGTTGACGAAAGCACAGGGCGCCGTGATCGCCACCAACCCGGCCAACATGCCATTGGCCAGCATACTCGGATCCGGTTTGCCGTACTTCGCCCATACGTACAACATCGCTGCGAAGGCGCCTGACGCCGAGGCAAGCATCGTATTTGTGGCGACAACCGCAATTCGAAGGTCAGTGCCCGCGAGGCTCGACCCCGCGTTGAAGCCGAACCAACCGAAAGCCAGAATAAAGGTGCCGAGAAGCGCCATCGGGATGTGATGTCCCGGCATCGCCACCGGCTTTCCGTCCCTGGTGTACTTGCCGATCCGCGGCCCCAGCACCATCGCCCCAGCGAGCGCGGCTACACCGCCTACCATATGCACAACCGACGAACCAGCGAAGTCCACATGCCCATGTCCCAGACCAAAGTTGCTGCCAAGCTTCGAGAGCCATCCACCGCCCCAGACCCAGTTGCCAAAGAGTGGATAGACCACCATCGCCATGAAGAACCCGAATATCACGAACGACGAGAACTTCCATCGTTCCGCCATAGCCCCTGTAGGGATGGTCGCCGCCGTGTCCATAAACACCATCTGGAACAGGAACAATGCGAAGACTCCAACGTCGTAGGTGGTTCCGCTCAGGAAGAAGCCCTTGAGTCCGAACAGACCCCACTCATGTCCAAACAGACTTATCGTGAATTCGTGAGATAGCGGAGCAACCCCTCCTAAGACAGTGACTCCTGCCGCGCCTCCCATCTGCAGGGCATAACCGCAGATCCAGTAGCCCAGCAATCCAATGCCGTACACCATGAAGTTCATAGTCATGGTATGCGCGGCGTTCTTAGCCCGGCAGAAGCCGGTCTCAACCAGCGCAAAGCCGGCCTGCATGAACATGACCAGGAAACCGCACACCAGAGTCCACATGAAGTTGATTGAGATCTTGTTGTGTCCCACCGTCTCCATCACTTCATTGATCGTCGGGTTTTCGGCGTCCTTTACGGTCACGTCCTTGGCTGTTCCGGTCGTGGCCCCAGTCGGATCAGAAACTGGCGCCTCAGCAGCCGGGGCAGCCTCAGCAGCCGGGGCTGGCTCAGGCGTCTGAGCAGAAATGGTTCGTGTCAGTCCGGAGACCGCCAACATCACCGCCGCTCCGATTACGAAACTGAGAATCATTAGCCTGGTTCTTTTCATCAGACCCCTTCCTCCTTATGAGTGTTCTCGAATTGTTGTGAGTGTTCTTAAACTGCCTTACTCGTTCAGACCGTCAGTCCTTTACAGCGCTTGTTCTCCCCGCTCAGCGGTTCGGATGCGAATGACCTCTTCGACCGGAAAGACGAATATCTTTCCGTCGCCGAACTTGCCCGTCTTCGCCGTCTTCAGAATCGCGTCGATGGCCAGGTCGACAATTTCGTCCGGCAGCACAACTTCGATCTTCACCTTGGGCAGAAAGTCGATCTTGTATTCGCTGCCGCGATAGGTCTCGGTGTGGCCCTTCTGCCGGCCGAAGCCTTTGACCTCGGTGATGGTGAGGCCGGCAACACCCACCTCCTGAAGCGCGTTTTTGACGGCATCAAGCAGATGCGGCCTGATGATGCTCTCGATCTTTCTCATACTCCCTCCTTTTTGACGATGTTGCGCAAGATGGAGGTCTTACGCTCTCCGAACAATACGAACTATGAGTGGCGATTTCGCAGTCCCTACTCTGCAAGTGCCCAGGACTCAAACGGAATGCAATCGAACAGCCCACAAAAGGCGCTCGCTACGACAGCGCCTCCAGCAGTGCAAGCTCGATTCCCGGCATGTCGTCGGGAGCCAGCTTCTGTCCTCTCGAGTCGGTCACATAGAAGATGTCCAGAGCGTGGCTCTTCTCCGTGGTGATCCGAGCGAAGCTGATGTCGAGTTCGAGCGCCGCCAGCGTACTCGCGATCTTGTATGCAAGCCCGGGCTGATCCTCGGCCCTGACCTCCACCACCGTGTTTGCGGCCGAGGCATCCGAGTCGAACCTTACTGCAGGCTGCCGCGCGGGCCGCGCCCGTCGACGCTTTCCGCTTGGATGAAACTCCGCAAGCCACTTCTTGACCGCGGAGGCCACATCATACTCACCATCGATCGCGGCCTTGAGATGCTCCTCGATCCTTGCCCACTTGTCCGCCTTGACCGGGCTGTGAGACCCGGCCTGCGAGACCTTGAATGTGTCCAGAACGACACCGTCCTCTCGCGTGTATAGATCCGCACTCAGAATGTTCACGCCATGCGCGGTCAATGTCCCGGCGATACTTGCAAACAGGCCCGCTTTGTCACGGGTGCAGACCGTCAGCTCGACGCAATGTTTGTCCTCGGCCACTCGCCAGTCAGCCGCAAGCGAATCGGCGTCCAGCCGTTTGGCCAGTTGAAGATCCTGAGCAATGCGATCCGGCTCAGTCGCCCGAAAATACCGGTCGGGCATCATCGCGAAGTGGCGCTCAACTTCGCTCGGCAGGAACTCAGGCGCCAGTTCGGTTATGACCTGGTCCTTCACAGCCGTTCGGCGATCGTAATCCCACCGCGGAGAACGCCCAACGGTCAGGTGGGAACGCGCGCGTGTGTACAGGTCCCAGAGCAGCGACCCCTTCCAGTCGTTCCAAACGCCAGGTCCAACGGCGCTCGTGTCGGCATAGGTTAGCAACAACAGCATGTTCAGATTGGTCAGGTCACCCACTTTCTCGGCAAATCCGTCAACCAGGCCCTCTTCACTCAGGTCGCGCCGCTGGGAAATGTGCGACATCAACAGGTGCTGTCTGACGAGGAAGATCACTCGTGCAGCGCTTTCACTTTCGAAACCCAGCCGCTCGCACATTCGCTCGGCGATGCGAACGCCCTTCGAGACATGCCCGCCGCCGTGTCCCTTGCCGATGTCGTGCAGAAAGAGACCGAGGTAGAGCGGGGCTACATCTTCCAACTCCGCGAGCACTTTGCCGAAGCGCGTGAACTTGCCCGGTCCGGTGGTCAACTGATCGAGCACCTCGATAGCCCTGAGCGTATGTTCGTCAATCGTGTATTTATGATAGGAGTCGTGCTGAACCAGGAAGGTAATGCGCCCGAACTCAGGGAGGAAGCGGCCGAGGAAGCCCGTCTCATACATCATGCGCAGTGCAGCGCCTGCCCTTCCCCGGTTCCGTAGAATCTCTATGAACGCGTGTCCGGCTTCGGGGGAGGCCCGGAAGGTCCTGCCTACAAGCGCGAGGTTCTCGCGTACCATCTGATTGAGTTCATCTGAAAGCTCAGCCGACTCCGCCTGCGCCACCGAGAAGAGCTCCATCAACCGCATCGGGTTGCTCCGGAAATCGCTCGGCTCGTCCTTTAGATAAAGCTTGCCTTCCTTCACCTCGAAGAGATAGAGCTTGCCCTGGTTGACCCCAAACCCGGCGGTCATCGTCTGGGTCGACTGTCGTCCCCTCTTCAACGTGAGGTAGAAGTTACCCTGCCGGACTTCGAAGCTTGCAACTACCTGCTTCACACGCGTGCTGAACCGTTTGTTCCCGCTGCGCGACCCGGCCGCCTTTAACAGGAAACTCTTCGAAAACTGATGAAGCTCGCTTGCCCTTTGATAGTAGTCCCGCATGAACAGTTCCGAAGCGAGCATCCCGCGTTTGTCAGAGTAACCAAGGTTCGAAGCGAGCGCCGGCTGCAGATCGAGAGTTATCAGGTCGGCCCTGCGCCCCGTCGAGAAATGAGATTCGTTTCGCACGCGGCCGACGAAATCGTAAGCCCGTCGCGCGACGCCATACTGGGCGCCCGATATGTGATCTTCCGCGCGCAGATCGTCGAGCGTCCTGCAGCCATAACGGGCGTGACCCACCCACAATACCGCGTGCAAATCGCGTAGCCCTCCGGCGCTCTCCTTTACGTTCGGCTCTTGCAGACAGGCTGTCCTGCCGAACTTCTCGTAGCGCGCTTCGATCTCATTCCTCATCGATTCCAGAAACAGATCTGTGGCCTTCTTGTTCTTGAAGACGGATTCGTCCAGGTCTCTCATGAGCCTGCGAAACAGGTGTGCATTGCCGGTGATCAGACGCGCCTCGGCCATCGCATTACGCGAATGCAGATCATCATGCGCGATGGCGACACACTCGCTGACCGAGCGAAAACTGCTGCCTACTGCCAGCCCCATGTCCCAGAGCAGGTAAAGGACTTGCTCAACAAAGCCCTTTACCCCTCGGGACCGCCTGCCCGCATGCAGGAACAGAATATCGACATCGGAACACGGCGCGAGTTCTCGCCGGCCGTAGCCGCCCAGGGCGACAACCGCGCAATCGTTCAACTCGGCCTCGGATCCCAAATCAGCGGCGGCAAGCTGGCAGGCTCGACACACGATCAGATCGACCATGTAACTCCGGCCGGTCACGATCTCGCCTCCGCCCAGTCCAAAACGGTGCCGGATTCGGAGTCTCTCCGTTTCGATCTTCAAGAATCTCTTGAACGCACCGACCTGCTCGGACGCGCTACCGCTATCCGTGAGCTTCTCATTGGCGTGGACGAGAATCTTTTCGAGATCAATCTGCATGTTTAAGTCCGGGTAAATTGAGTTCGCTCAAAGATCCTGGCCCTCAGAACGACGCTTCATCGAGGGCAATAGGCGTTCCAATTGGTGGAGACCAGGCCCAAAGACCTCTATCCCGTTAGAACAGAGATGTTTAACGGATATGATTCACCGTGAGCCTGCGGGGCGTCACAGCCACATGGCTACAAATCCGTCTCAGCGGCGGCGTGGCCCTACAAAAATGTCACCTCGCCCGTGAGCCGCTCTCGCCGTGGTTCGGCGCCCTACAGCGGTCACGCTCCGCGATTGAAGTACGGTCAATTTCCACGCATGAGGAGAGCCACTCTTTGATATCGGCCTGCGATAAAAGGCAGGAAAACGAGAGTGAGCGAGCAGACGGTTAGGCTGTGGATTCTGGAGGCGACAAAATTGTAGGGGAACGCCCTCGTCACAACACAAATGAGAGTTGGGAGGAGGAGTGGGGCACCCTGGCAATAAAAACAAATCTTGATTGAGTGATCTGGAACTGTTGGCTTCTAAGTGGCAGGTCATTCTCGAAAGAAGGCCGGACTGAACTTTCGTTTGACGACCGTCACGCCTCCGACGCTAGAATCCCTTCCGTGGAAAGTCATTTGCTTCCGATCAATCGGGGACGCGGGAAAGGAGTAGAAGCCAAGGCCCAGTAGTTTCGGGCAACATTCCGCGCGGGTCGACTCAATGACCCCCACCAAATGGGTTCAGTCTAACGGTAAATCGCAATCTGAGGTTGATAGCTACATGGGCAGAATTCTCCGCGCTGGCGCTTTATTGGCGTGCCTTTTACTTCTCGCGCCGCCTGCGACATTTGCAAGCGACACGTCCCAGGCTCCACAGAGCGCCCTACACGGACTCGACCCCCTGGTGCTTCTCGGTATTGCCGTCATCCTCATTGTCGCCAAGATCGGGGGCGAGTTGTTCGAGAGATTCAATCAGCCGGCGGTCCTCGGCGAACTCGTCGGCGGAATCCTCGTCGGAAATCTCACACTTGTGGGTCTCACACAGGTCGAGATACTAAGAACTGACCCTGTGATAGGCGCGGTGGCCGAGATCGGTGTCATCATTCTACTATTCGAAGTAGGGTTGGAATCGAACCTCGGCGAGATGCTGGAGGTGGGCTGGTCATCTCTCCTTGTCGCCACTGCGGGAGTGATTGCGCCTTTCTTTCTCGGTTGGGGAGTCGCCGCCTGGTTCCTGCCTGACGAAGCTCGACTCGGTCACATCTTCATAGGAGCTATACTCTGCGCTACCAGCGTCGGGATCACCGCCCGCGTGTTGAAAGACATGGGCAAGCTGGCGACACGCGAGGCGCGCATCATCCTCGGCGCGGCTGTCATAGACGATGTACTGGGACTCTTGATTCTTGCTGTGGTAGCGGGCGCCATCAAAGCCTCCGCGGCAGGCGGCAGTCTCGCTGTCGCCGACGTCGCGTTGATCGCCTTCAAATCAGTGGCTTTTCTGGTCGGTGCGGTCGGCATCGGCCACTACGTCGTTCCGCGGCTCTTTCGCGGAGCAGGCCGGTTAGAGAGCCGCGGCGTGCTGCTCGCGATCTCGATCGCCTTCTGTTTTTCACTCGCCTGGTTGGCGGCAAAGGTCGGCCTCGCGCCCATCGTCGGCGCGTTCGCAGCAGGCCTGGTGTTGGATGAAGCGCACTTCGAATCCTTCGCCCAGCGTGGTGAGCAACGATTGAATCACCTGCTGACGCCGGTCGGAACGCTGCTCGTTCCCATCTTCTTTGTTCTGATGGGTCTCAGGGTCGATCTGAGGGTTTTTGGGAGAGTGGATGTTCTCGGATTTGCCGCGCTGTTGACGCTGGTTGCAATAGCGGGCAAGCAGGTCTGCTCGCTGGCCGTAGCCCAGCGAGGGATCAATCGCCTGGCAATAGGGCTTGGGATGATTCCGCGTGGTGAGGTTGGGTTGATCCTCGCAGGCATAGGGCTAACCCTTTCTCTGCCCAACGCTCACGGTGTAGCAGAACCTGTTGTGGGCGCAGCCACGTTCGCCGCCGTCGTTATTATGATCATCTTCACGACGCTGGTGACACCGCCACTGCTGAAATGGTCGCTCGCACGTACGCCGCTCGCGCCCGACGCCGAGGCCGACGCAGCAGTTCAGACATACGCCGACGAGAAAGTGGATCGCAGCCGGCAGTAGCGTCGAGTGGCTGCGATTGAAAGGTCGGATTCGCCGCGAGACGCTCTCTCTTGACTCACTCGGCCGATCCGCTTCGAGAGCTTCCACCACACCGCTACCTCGCTTCAGAGACTGTGGGAAATCTCGATTAACCTCTGGATCCCACCAACGCAGAAACTGTGTGAAAACCCCAACCGGGAGGTTGGGGATGCTTCCGTCCAGCCTACAAGATCGGCAGCCGAATCGCGCGAAACCCGCAACCGGCAGGTTGGGGGATTGCGGTGCCGGCACGCCGTTTCTGTAGGCTGAAGTGAAAGCTCTGAGTTGCCGACCCCCGCTTGGGGCAGCGCATAGTCACACAATGTGAAAACATCACGGATCACCCATCACATATCACCCATCAGCACTTGCTCACTCTTTGCGCTTGCCGTCTGCGTATTGGGTAAGCGAACACAATCACAGAACTTATTCTTCGAATCCTCGTTCAACTAGGTGGCATTCATGCTTGAGTTCGACGGAAGGGGAACGGTTTTCAAATGAGGTTTTTCGAAGCGCTGGGTCTGGCGCTCAGCTCGATCAAAGCCCACAAACTGCGGTCATTCTTAACACTCCTTGGAATCATCTTCGGCGTTGCAACCGTCATCGTGGTCGTGTCGTTGATCGAGGGGTTCAACAAGTATGTCGACGAAAAGATCGCCGACCTCGGGTCGAACGCTTTCATAGTTAACAAAATGGGTATGGTGACCAGCCTCCAGGAGTGGATCGACCGAAACAAGAAGAATAAGGACATCAAGCTGGACGACCTCCGAGCGATCCAGGAGCATCCGGTCTATGTGCGAGACGCAGCCGCAATGATGCGGCGGCGCAGCGAAGTAAAGCGCGGTACTCAGACCCTCCAGGATGTGGAGATGATGGGCGCCTCCTACAACATGATCGACATTGATACGGTCAAGATCGGGCAGGGGCGCTACATTTCCCACGACGAGGATGAGCACTCGCGTTATACCTGCTTTGTTGGATACGACATTGTTAACAAATTCTTTCCCTCCGTCGACCCGTTGGACAAGGAGATCAAGATCGACGGCCGGCCCTTTCGCATCGTCGGAGTGGCCCAGGAGATCGGATCGGTCTTTGGAAATCCCCGAGACGGTTTCGTCATCGTCCCCATTTCGACCTTCCAGAACATCTACGGATCCCGGGGTTCGATTTCGATCAGAGTCGCGGCAACCACACCCGACACAATAGTGAATGCCCAGGATGAAGTGCGCGTCATTCTTCGCGGGCGGCGCCACCTGAACTACGATGACCCCGATAACTTTGGGATCGTGACGTCGGATGGGATCAATAACCTGCGCGCCCAAATCTTCGGAACTGTCTCCATAGTAACGGTCGGCATCACGTCAATCGCTCTCGTCGTCGGGGGCATAGTGATAATGAACATGATGCTGGTATCGGTCACCGAGCGCACGCGAGAGATAGGCCTGCGAAAGTCGTTAGGCGCACGCAGGAGAGACATCCTCAAGCAGTTTCTGGCCGAGTCGACCGCATTGTCCCTGTTTGGAGGCTGTGTTGGTGTTGCGATGGCTTATGGGCTCGCAAAGCTGGGCACGCTTCTGTTCTCGCTGCCGACAGCCTTGCCCATCTTCTGGACCATCATGGCACTGACAGTGTCCGCCAGCATAGGGCTCTTCTTCGGAATTTATCCGGCCTACAAGGCTGCGAGGCTGGATCCCATAGAGGCCCTGAGAGCCGACTGAGGATTTCGAGATCGGTATGAAACAACAAGACACAAGTGAGAGCATGCGGATGGCGCTGGCGACTTTGAGAGCGCACAAGTTCCGCTCCTTTCTGACCGTGCTCGGCGTTGTGATAGGGACCGTCACCGTCATGGTGATCGCCGCATTCATCGCCGGACTGGACAAGCAGTTCCAGAAGGACATCGAAGTATTCGGCACGAACACGCTCTTCATCTATAAGTTCAATCCCGGCATCCACACCGGCAGGCTTTCGCCCGAAGAGCGAATGCGCAAGCCGATCACTTACGAAGATTCGGTTGCTATCAAAGAACAATGCCCGTCGATCAAGTACGTTGCTCCGTTCCTGGGCCCGGATGATGTGGCGAAGGTGCGCTATCAGAATGAAGAGCTTTACGTAACTCAGGTGCAGGGCACGCTGCCCGAGTACGAGCGAATGGCCGCGGTTCATGTGAGCGAAGGCCGCTTCTTTAACGAGACCGAGAACCAGCACCGGTCCGATATCTGCGTCATAGGGGCCGACATCGCGGACAAATTCTTCCCGCACCTGAGAGCCCTGGACAAGGAGATATTGGTCAACGAAAAACCCTTCACGGTCATTGGAGTGCTCGAGAAGCAAGAGCGCGTCTTCGGGGGCGAGAACGACGGCAGCAATCAGAACCGCGCAGTCTACGTTCCCTACGAGACGATGCACAAAATGTATCCGGCCGAGAAAGACGTTTTTGTTATGGCCCAGGCGCAGGAAGGAAGGATGTCGCAGGCAGAGGATGAAGTTCGCCAACTGCTCCGCCGTCGCCGTGAGGTGCCGTACGAAAAGGATGACAACTTCGGCATCTCCTCCCCTGAAGCCATCACCGAGCAGTTTCATCAGATCACCGGAGGGATTGCGATGTTGATGTTTGCGATCTCAAGCGTTGGTCTGTTGATTGGGGGCATCGGCGTAATGAACATCATGCTCGTGTCAGTCACCGAGCGAACCAGGGAGATCGGAGTTCGAAAGGCCATCGGAGCCCGCCGTCGGGACATCCTCAGGCAATTCCTGATTGAAGCCATCGCTCTTACGGGATCAGGAGGACTGCTGGGCATTTTCATTGGCTGGTTGCTGAGCTTGTTGATAAATCTGATCCTGCCTGTTTACGTGCCCACCTGGGCGCCGATAGTTGGATTAGGCTTCTCGGTGTTCATCGGCCTGGTGTTCGGGATGTGGCCGGCAATGAAGGCCTCACGCCTGAATCCCATTGAAGCTTTGAGATACGAGTAGCCGATGATAGTGGACTGAAGGGCCGAGGCCACGATTGGGAAATTCGCAATTCGCATTTCGCATTTCGCATTTCGCACATCGTGGCCCCGCCCCTTCACGCTTCCTCCTTTTTTGAATTGGACCATGGCGTACTCAACTTGCTACCGCGAGAGTGAAGGCGTAAGATTCCGCCGCCTTGTCAGCCTACAACGAGAGACGACAAGTTAAACTCTCCAGGCCCCCGCGGTTACAACTGTACGCATTGTGGGTCGTGCTGTTGCTGGCTTCAGGGATTCCGAGAGTCCTTGCGGCTGTGATGCTCCCTAACGAAGAGGGGGACGCCTATTCCTACCTTCGAGCCATTGAAAGCCTGCGTGCCGGTATGTCCGGCGGGACGTTTGCGATATCTGATCTGTTCGGCTTCTGGCTCCCGATCTACCAACTGATCTGCGCCCTCATAAGCCTTCTCGTTGGCCAGCCGCTCCTCGTGGCAAAGCTGATTTCGGCACTTTGCGGGATAGGTGTCTGTATCCTGGTCTTTCGCATCAGCCTGCAGTTGACCGGGAATAGGAACCTCTCACTGCTGGCCTTTGCTCTGATTGCATTCAATCCCATCCATATTATGTATTCGTCGTTCTCGATGACGGATGTCCCGCATGCTTTCTTAGTCATCTGCAGTCTGTACTTTGCCATAAAGAAGCGTTGGCTGCTCGCCGCATGCTTTGTCGCAGTCGGATCTCTCATGCGGGTAGAGTCGTGGCCACTAATACTATTGTTGCCGGTACTTCAATGGTTGCTCGAGCGACGAGTTTCCCTGACTAGCTGCTGCATCGCGTTCGTTGGGCCCCTGTTCTGGCTTTACATCTGCTGGGCTGCAACGGGCAATCCGTTCGAGTATTTTGAGGTTCGTAGCAGTTACGTAAACGCCGTGCGTGATACAAGCTTCTCCCTTTCGCGCGTTGCCGTCAGCGTAGGCGCGCTGGCTTATTCGGTGAATCCGGCCCTGGTTTTGGCCTGTCTCACGGCAGGCTGGGTGATTGTCAAACGTATGCGCGAGCGAAGAGAGTGGCGCATCTCGGAATCTCGGTTCCCGATTCTTGCCACCATCGCATTTTTCGTTTCTTCGTTAGGATTCGTTCTCCTCTCGTATGTCACAAATAATCAGCCAGGAATTCTGCCGCGGTACGGTTTAATCATGTTCGCGCTCGGAATTCCTGTTCTCTCGTGGTCTTTCCTGGTAGCCAGAGATTGGAAACGGCCTCGGGTGTTGGGTTACCTGGTAATAGCCGCGGCGCTGTGTCTCTCGCAGTGGAGCTTGCAGCTTGTGAATGGCGTGGCCTTCGTCAACCATGTCGCACAAAAGCGAGCCATCGCGGATTATCTAAAGGGTGAGTACCAGACCAACCCAGGTCTCAACATCCTCTGCCCTGACAGCACGGTGCGCGTTTTGAGTGGCATTCCGGAAGGCAGGTTCATTGACTCTTCCAACTGCCCGGACAAAATAGAACCATTCCTCGCCTATCTCAAAGAGAACCGAGTTGAATACGTGATCTTCGATAGGATGGAAGGCGTCATTCCGGCGTCGCCTCTTGCAGAGCTTGGTGAGATGGAGACCAGAGGCTTGGTTCAGCCAGTCATTCGTGTAGATTCAACACGCTACTCGCTGGGGCTGTGGAAATGCGAAATGTGAAGGGGAAATGGGAAATGCGAAATGCGAAATGCGAAATTCGAAATGTGAAATGCGAAATGCGAAATTCCCGCTTCGCAATTAGGACTTCAATCCTGCGGTTTTCCATTTCGAATTTCGCATTTCGAATTTCGCATTTCCCCTTCATTTCTCTTTCAGCCACGATTTGAATATCGTCTTCTGCGAATCAGTCGCGTCCGACTTCTGAGTGAGGTTGTAAGTCACCCGTTCCTCCTGCCCAATGGCAACCTCTATGTTTCTAATCTGATCTCGTCGCAAAACCGTAAAGGTGACCTTCGAGCCGATCTTCTTCTCGGCAAATCTATCATTGAATCCCGAGGCTTCAACGCGGTCGCCATCCATTGCCACCAGGACGTCACCCACATCCAGGCCCGCGCTTTCGGCCGGAGAACCTGGCGCAATGCTGGTGATCGCAATCTGTCCCTGCGGCAGCACTGTCGGAGGCGCACCAAAGAACCCAGCGCCCGGCAACGTGTTTCCGCTGGTGATGCCGATGTACGACCGCGGCTTCTCCCTCTTCTCTTCCAACACCAGTCCGGCGTGCTCGAAGAACGCATTCCACGGAATCTCTTCGGTTCCGGAAACGTACTTCGCGAAGAAGTCGCCAAAGTCTGCTCTGTCCGGAGCAGCCTCTCGGGTGATCAGCTCAACCGCATCCCGGAAGCCTCGCCTCTCCTCAAAGCCAGGTTTAGGCAGTCCGTTGTTCTTCATCAAGTACAGGAACACTTCAGTCAGGGAGCGTTGATTGGCCGTCCGATGCCGAATCTCGAGGTCCAGTACATTCCCGAGAAGCTCTCCCTTGTTGTAGTAGTCGATTCGATTGTTAGCCGCGTTGTCGCCGGAATTCCACGTGTCCCAGCTCGACATCTCAACGCTCATGATCTTGCGGCCGGGCGCTGACTGTAGCGTCCCGATCTCCCTGCCCAGCTCGCCGTAGTAGTCTTTAAGCGTCCAGACTCCGCTCCGCTTGAGTCCTACCGCGGCCCAGTAGCTGGTCATGCCTTCTGAGACATAGAGATTCCTGGTGTTCTGCTCGCGCGAATAGTCGAACGGACCAAGGATCGCCGGGCGAATCCGCTTCACGTTCCACAGGTGAAAATATTCGTGCGCAACAACGAACATGAAGCGCTTGTAGTTCTCCGGCATCGAGTGGGTGTTGTAGGCCGAGAAACTGATGTCGGTCGAGTTGAGGTGCTCGAGCCCGCCCGAGCCTTGCCCCGTTCGCGCCCGGAGAAAGAAGACATACTTCTTGTACGGCACCCCGCCCATCATGTCCGCCAGGTAGGTGACCACGGCCCTGGTGTCCTCGGTGATCTTCTGCGTGTCGTAGTTTCCCTTCCCGATGAACACGATGTAGTGCGGCACGCCCTTGTAATCGAACTGAGTCTGCTGCCAGCTGCGAGCCATCGCTATTGACGAGTCAATGAAGGTGTCGAAGCTCTCGGCGACGAAACTGTTTGTCACTGTGCCGGGATCCATCCCGGTCTGTACGACCCAGCCGGAAGGCACATCGAGCATTACAG
>DASYSA010000664.1:0-16608 GCA_036003885.1 Blastocatellia bacterium
GTCTCGCTTGGAGAAGCCGTGCGAGACGCGAGCTTTGCATTGATAGTTATTCCGTCACACACGATGCGCGAGATGATGGAGCGGATGAAATCTCATCTGCATTCCGAATTGGTCATCGTGAGCGCGGCCAAAGGCGTGGAGAACGGAACGCTGATGCGGATGTCTGAGGTGATGTCGGATGTCCTGGATCAGGAACTCGCTTCGAGGTTCGTGGCACTATCAGGTCCGAGCTTCGCGCGCGAAGTCGCCAAAGGCGATCCGACGGCGATCGTTGCAGCCTCGGGCAATTCTGAAGCGTCAGCGCTGATCCAGCTCGCGCTCAGTTCCTCCACGTTTCGCGTCTACACCAACAACGACGTGGTGGGAGTCGAACTGGGCGGTGCCGTCAAGAACGTGGTTGCGATAGCGGCAGGAGTGGTCAGAGGACTGGGTTTCGGCACAAACTCGGTCGCGGCAATTGTGACCAGGGGTCTCGCGGAGATGACGAGACTGGCAGTGTCGGCGGGTGCGCGACTCGAGACGATGGCTGGGCTTGCAGGGCTCGGAGACCTGGTTCTGACATGCACGGGCGAGCTATCGCGCAACCGTAAGGTCGGAGTAGAGCTGGGGAGCGGCCGCAGTCTCGCAGATGTACTGGCGGGGACGCGCGAAATCGCGGAAGGTGTGAAGACCACACGGGCGATTCGCGAACTTGGGCGGCGCCTTGGAATCGAACTTCCGATCACCGAAAGCATCTACGCTCTGCTTTACGAAGGCAAATCCGCCGTCGAAGCAGCCGGTGAGTTGATGGGGCGGCCGTTGAAAGGGGAATAGAGACGGTTTTACGTTTTACGTCTTACGTTTTGCGTTTGCCGTTCGGGTCTGGTCATTCGCGGTCAGCCCGCTGCGAGCACCTCGATTTAGCGACGACGCAAACGCAAAACGTAAAACGTAAAACGCAAACGTAAAACGTTTCTGCCTTCGCTAGACAGGAGCACGCCGTTGCCACTATCCTGATGACCGACCTCAAGCCGTCATTCGCAGAAGAAATGGCGGTTCGAAGCGTCTAGTCTTTGCGCGCAGCGAGGCTAAAATCGCAAGTCAAGCTGGCTGAATCTACGGGCGCGCTTGCGCGGTTCTTTTTGAAAGAAGGAGAGAGAAAGCAAATGTCTAACTACGATCCCAATACGACGACTCCTATTGGCCCGCCTCAGGGTCCTCCGGGCGCGGGAGGTCCGGGCTATCCGGGGCAGCCGGGCTATCCGGGACAGGCGGGCCAGCCACCCACGCAGAAGTCGAATACCTGGATTTGGGTGCTGGGAGGGTGCGGTACGGTTCTTCTGATCGGCGTGGTTGCAGCTGCCGTCATCGGTTACCTGGCGGCCAGAAAGGTCCAGCAAGTCGCCAACAATCCTGCGATGGCGA
This sequence comes from Blastocatellia bacterium, assembly GCA_036003885.1. Taxonomy (GTDB): domain Bacteria; phylum Acidobacteriota; class Blastocatellia; order UBA7656; family UBA7656; genus DASYSA01. Next base: position 1,405 of record DASYSA010000664.1, read on the forward strand.
CCGCAAAGATGATGGTTGCTATGAACCCGGATCTCGAGACAGTGTCTACAGACGAAGCTAAAGGAACCATAACCATCAAGGATAGGACTACCGGCAAGATCGTGACCGTCAACTTCGACGCCGTGAAGGACGGTAAGATCGTCTTTAAGGGAGAAGGAGACGAAAACGTTACGATCGAGGCCAAAGGCGGCGAGGGATCGGGGTCCCTGGAAGTGAAAACTGACAAAGGGTCGATGAAGTTCGGCGCCGGCTCGGGTGCCGACAAACTGCCCGACTGGCTCCCTTCCTACCCGGGCGCGAAAGCTGAGGGAGTCTTTTCGATGCGAGGCGATGACGGGAGTACCGGATCCTTCTCTTTTACAACGACCGACTCTGTGGATCAGGTGATGAGCTACTACGAAACCGAACTCAAGGGAGAAGACTTGAGAGTCAGTGTGACCACGACGAAAACGAACGGAATAACCGGCGGAGTGGTCACGGGTGAAGACAAGGGTAAGGGCCGCACCGCCGTAGTGACCGTGGGCGCAAAATCAGGCGGCGCCCAGGTAAACGTGACCTTTGTGTCGAAGGACTAGAAACTCTTCAACGGCCAATGCAGAGTAGATCTGGCAGGACGATAAGCGCTCATAGAAGACGAGGCTGAATCGTCCTGCCAAGGGTGCAATGTGACTAGTCCTGTCCTCTCACGAGCGTCTCGCTTCTTTCAACGAGGCTGATGAACTCTGATCGATAGCCCTCCAGGTCCTCACCTTTCGCTTCCCGGGCCAACGCAAGACAGTTCGCGTAAGCCGAGTTGGCTTTGAACTTCGAATCCCTCAACAGCATCCCGAACTGCGCGACCGCCGCGGAGAACTTGAAGTTGTTGGAGGCCGCCCCAATGTAGCCGTTTGAGTCGAGGACCGTGTGCGCTACTAGCTTACTGGCATTTTCTGCCGGCGGCTTGTAGCGCAGTTTTACGGTCATCAACTCATTGGTCGCGAATGCATCGCGTTTGACCTCGTTCGTCTGATACTTCAGCGAGTCCACGCCGGCGATCTTTGCGTCGACGCCGGTCGGAATAATCTCGTAGAGGGCAGTGACCGTGTGGCCTGCTCCGATCTCCCCGGCATCCTTTTTGTCGTCTTTGAAGTCCTCGGCGCGAAGAAGCCGGTTTTCATAGCCAATAAGCCTGTAGGCTTGCACCTTAGCCGGGTTGAACTCCACCTGAATTTTGACATCTTTGGCGATCGTGTACAGCGTGCCGCCGAGTTCGTTTACCAGTACTTTCTTCGCTTCCTTTAGTGAATCCAGGTACGCATAGTTTCCGTTGCCCTTGTCGGCGAGTTGCTCCATCTTCGCGTCTTTTAGGTTTCCGACGCCCAGCCCGAGCACTGTTAAGTAGATACCCTCCTTGCGCTTTTCCTCGATCATCCGAACGAGCTCCCCGTCGCTGCTCGTTCCTACATTGAAGTCGCCATCGGTGGCCAGAATCACCCTGTTGTTTCCGTGATCGATGAAGTTGTGCCGGGCGACCTGATAGGCGAGGCTGATTCCTTCTCCTCCGTTTGTCGAACCGCCGGCTTGAAGCTTTCCAATAGCCTGGAGAATCTCTTCCTTTCGATCGCCGCTGATTGATGGCAACACGAGGCCTGCTGCGCCCGCGTAGACAACGATGGCTACGTGGTCGCTTTCACGGAGTTGGTGAACGAGCAGATTCAATGCGGACTTCAGCAGCGGCAACTTATCCGGCTGGTCCATCGATCCTGAAACATCGATCAGGAATACCAGGTTGCCAGGCGGCAATTTTTCGGACGATATCTGCCTTCCCTGCAGCGCTACCTCCACGAGCTTGTGCTGAGTGTTCCAGGGACACCGAGCGATCTCAGTCTGTATTGAGAACGGGCGGTCGTCTTCTGGCTGTGGATAGTCGTACTTGAAGTAGTTGATCATCTCTTCAATGCGGACGGCGTCCCTTGGTGGAAGCCGCCCCTCATTGATGAAGCGCCTGATGTTGCTGTAAGAAGCCGAGTCCACGTCGATTGAGAAAGTTGAGAGAGGATTGTTGGCGACTGCGAGGAACTCGTTCTCGCCGATGTGGCCGTATTCTTCGGTGTTGAAGCGACCGGGTTCCTGGTGCCCCTGCTGCTGATCGTAGCTGTCAGCAGGCCCGCGCTCTTGAGCACCTTGCATCGCCTTTTCTGTTGCGATGCCGTGTTTTGCCCTGTCGCTGCGAGAGGTGCATGAGGTGAAACCCATGAGAATGAACACACAGACAAGGATATGTGCTAAGGCATTACTTAACTTTATGTTCATGATTCCTCCGTTCTGTTGCCGAGGTTGAAAGTGTTGGTCCCGCGGCATTGAAAAAAGTTCGTTACTCAAGAACGTTGCTATCGATGGTCCTTGCTGTTCCTATTAAACGCACGAACCCGAAGTCCGGTTACATGAACCCATTACCTACACCGATCTGACGCCCTGAATCGCTGCGCCTCTGGCAAGGTCCGCGTTCGGCGCGCTAGAATGACTCGTCCGTTTTCACTGTTCGACGGACTGCATCGTTAGAGATCGCTCTCGACGCGGCTAAGGGGTTCTATGCGAAGAGCGGACTGATCCGCTAATAACGCGAATCTTCGCTAAAGGAACTCCGTCCGCGAACAGAAAGGCCTGGCAAAGACCTGATCGAAGATTGAGAGCGAGGACCGTCCCGCTGATTCGCGGTCATTCGCGAGATTAGCGGATAGCATTCATTCGGTACGTTTGAACTATGGACAACATCTACTTCATCACCGGCGCACAGGGATGCATTGGATCCTGGGTAGTCAAAACCCTCGTCGAGCGCGGCGACCTGCCGGTGGTCTTCGACCGCAGCGAAGATGCCGGCCGTTTGAGCGCGATCATGGATCGCCTCCTGATAGGACGGGTTCGGGTTCTGATCGGGGACATCACCGATTCCAGAGTCGTCGTTGAAGCTCTTGCCCGTTCGAACGCGCGTCACATCATTCATCTTGCGGGCCTCCAGGTGCCCACCTGTAAGGCTGATCCGATAGCGGGCGCGATGGTCAATGTCATCGGCACCCTCAATGTCTTCGAAGCTGCTCGCGCCCAGGGTATCGATCGAGTCGTTTACGCGAGCTCGGCTGCGGTCTTCGGCCTGGGTGAAGACGACGCGCCGCTCGACGAATCGGCCGCGTGCGAGCCCGCCACCCACTATGGCGTCTTCAAGCGCACCAACGAAGGCAACGCCCGGGTCTACTATCTCGACTATGGACTGTCGAGTGTTGGCCTGCGTCCTCTCACGGTTTACGGTCCCGGCCGCGACGCCGGACTCACAAGCGATCCCACCAAGGCAATGAAGGCCGCGGTGCTCGGGCGCCGCTTCCACATTCGATTCGGAGGGACAACCGATTTTCAGTATGTGGCAGATACAGCCGCCGCGTTCGTCGCGTGCGCCGATCGCGCTCCGGCCGGCGCACACGTCTTCAATCTGCATGGCGACGCGGTTGAGATCTCAGAGTTGATCCGAGTTGTGGACACCCAGCTTCCACGCGAACATCGTGGGCTGATCTCTTTCAGCGGGCCCTCTATCCCGGTCGCTTCGGCGCTGAGCGACGCGGCTATTCGCGGGACGATCGAGGGGCTTTCGCACACCCCACTCGAGCAGGGTGTGCGCCAGACGATCGAGACCTTCACCACGCTGCGTGACCAGGGAGCGCTCGACACCAGCGATATTGATACATAGATCCGAAGAGGGCGCGGGGTGAAGCTCTCACGCACTTTGAATGCCATCAAACTCAACAATGCGAGCGTGTGTATTGACCGACGTTGCGACGCTCGAGGTGCGGGAAGTGCCCCGTCCCGAGATCGGACCACACGACGTTCTGGTTAGGGTTTCCTCGGTCGGTCTTTGCGGGACCGACTTTCACATCTTCGAAGGGCACGCCAACTACAACACCGACGGGCAGGGAAGGCTCCTTGCTTTAGTCGACCATCCTCAGATACTCGGCCACGAGATTGCAGGAGTCATCGAAGAGACCGGGCGTGAAGTCGGTGATCTTCGAGCCGGGGACCGCGTGGTCCTCGATCAGGGGTTGAACTGTCTAAGCGAGCGCCGAGCGCAGCTCTGCGAATACTGCTCGAGCGGTGATTCACATCAGTGCGAATCCTACCGCGAGCACGGCATAACCGGTTTGCAGGGAGGATTGGCCGACTACATAGCGATTCCGGCGGTGAATGCGGTTCGGATCAGTTCGGATCTGGACTCCGGGGAAGCTGCTCTGGCCGAACCGGTGGGCTGCATTGTTCATTCGTCCGACGCCGCTAGTCGCGCTTGCGGTCGTTACGCGATCAACCACGCGGACGCTGACAGGCGGGTCCGCGCCGCATTGATATGCGGCGCTGGACCTGCGGGACTGCTCTTCGCGCAATACCTTCGCAATGTGCTCGGCTACGATGAGCTGTTGATTGTAGCGGAACCGAATGTCCGCAAACGTGCTCTGGCGGCCAGTTTTGGGGCATCGGTGATCGATCCGAATGCGGCTGACCTGGTCGCAACGGTTCAGGAGATGACCGATGGCAGGCGAGTGGAATACCTGATTGAGGCGACTGGCGCCGGGCTGGTGTTTGCTCAGATTCCCGGATTGATCCGCAAGCAGGCAACGGTCCTGTTGTATGGGCACGGCCACTACGGTGTCGATCTGGGCGTGATGAACAATGTCCAATTCATGGAGCCGACGCTTGTGAGTCCGGTTGGAGCGTCTGGTGGATTTGAGCCGGACGGGCGGCCGTCCACTTACCGTCGGGCGCTCCGGCTGATCGAAGAGGGCCTGATCAGAGTCGCGCCGTTCATCACCCATCGCTACAGTAGTCTTGAATCGGCGACCGAAGTATTCGCGGGAGATCACCGGGCGCTCAATTATGTAAAGGGAGTGGTGATGCTTGGGGCCTAACGGAATTTCGAATTGCGAATTTCGAATTGCGAATTTCTGGTAACGCATGTCGAAATTCGCAATTCGAAATTCCTCTTACGAAGGGTGTGATTTTCCAAGCAGCCGCAACACGCGTTGAAGCGCTTCGACAAAGAAGTACTCACCCCACATCACCGACTCGTTCACGCCCAGCCCGTTATGCACGTGGTATACGCCGCCCCGCAGGATGCCCTCCCACCCGTCGTCGCCTTCGCCCAGGTATTTCGTTGTGAGGGTCGCGATCGTTCGGAGAGCGCACTCGGCGTATGCCTTGCGCCGCACTTCGTCCGGTATTCGCTCGGCCAGGTTCAACAAGCCGACGACCGCAATCGCTGAGGCGCTGGTATCGACCAGCGAACGGCTATGCTCGCCTGTCTCCGGGGCGTCGAAGTCCCAGGGGGCCACGCCGTCGTCTCCTATGTGCTCCAGCCAGCAATCTGCGTTCGCGCGCGCGACTTCCATATAAGCCGGCTCACCTGTCAGATCATTACAAGTGCCGAAGCCGTACAGCGACCAGGCCAGCCCTCGGGACCAGCACGAATCACCGCGATAGCCCTGCTGTGTCGTTTGTCTCAGGAACTCGCCGGTCTCCGGATCAAAGATTCCCTCGTGAGCCGTGCTCCCATCTCCTCGAACCAGGGTCCGCCTCGTGGTCATGGAGTGCCGGTGAGCGAGCTCCATCAGCCCGGGGTCGCCCGTTTCGCTGGCAGCGTAGAAGATGATCCCCACGTTCATCATTATGTCGATAAAGTTGGAATCGGAGCTGCGAAATGACCTCAGACATCTCGACCGGTTGTTGTAACGCAGTGCGAGAGTGCGGCCCGCGTGTATGACCACGTCTTTCAGCGCGGGGTGAGGCTCTCCTTCGCGCACGGTCGTGTCGTACCACCGCTTATAGGTGCCGTGATAAAAGATGAACCCGAGATCGTGAACGTCTCGATCATCCTTTCTGGTTTCGAGCGGGCGGGAGTACTGCTCGGCCAGATCGCGCCATTGAGTATCATGTGTCTCTTCGTAGAAGATCCACATCATCCCCGGCAGGAATCCCTCGCACCAGCGCGTCCAGGCCGGCTTCGAATTCCGCCAGCGTCCGCCATCGGTGTATACGGGGTAGAAATCAGGATCGCGCTCGACCAATAGACGAACCTGCTTTTGCGCAAACTCAAATGCGTGCTCGACGTGACCTAGAAATGAGGAGGTGTCTTTCATAAGAACTCGCGGCCTGATCTCTCTTCCTGATGCTTGCCCTGCGATTGACCAGGGACACGCAGATGCCACTGATTGCGGGCCGATCCAAAGCCGTAAGACCGCACAGCCGGTCAATTCGCAGCTGTGTCGCTAACCAGATAGAGATCCCGTCCCGCCCGTTCGACGACCAGCGTATCAGGGTCACCGTCGTAGTCCGCCCGTTTGAAGGTCCGGTAGTCCATGAATCCCAGGTTCACTCGCCGACAGGTCTCTTCGTCGATCTGGGTCGCCATCGTGATCCGAAAGCGCGGCACGATCTCGCCGTCCGCCTGCAGCCGTCCCGCGTAAGCCACGTGCGCCAGGTGTGCGGCGACGCAAAGGTTCGCCTGCAGCTCCTCCGATTGATCCACCAAAACGCGAACCTTCTCGAGCGGCGCGTAGCCATATTGCTCGATAAGGCGGCCGTGGGTCTCCGAAATGCGGCGCAGGTGCGGCGCATAGATCAACAAGTGACCGCCATCTTCTATTATTCCCCCGAGCCGGTAGCTCGCCTTTCCGCCCACCCACAGGTCGTCCAGGTGCTCATCCAACAGTGCAACCACGCGCTTGTACTTACGGCCCGTGTACCTTATGTGAACCTGGCGGCTGACTTCGCAGGCTCTTCGGAACCCCTCGCGAAAGCCCCCTCCGAACAATCCGTGTGTTCGCAGTCTGCCATCGTCGCCTCGGGTGACGACAGAGTTCAGCGAGATGACTTGTGCCGGCACATGGTCGGCGGCAGCTTCTATCAGGTGACGGATCGGAGTCTCGACCCGGCCGATTGTATGTTCGACGGTCGCAAGTGCGCCAAGCCAATGCGTCGCGTGGGTCAACTCGGGGCCCGCGACTCCCGGAAAGAAGTATTTAGCGCCGCCCGAAAAACCGGCGACCTCATGAGGCATCGTCGAACCGAAGATGAGAACGATGTCGTAGATCCCGGGCGCGAGCAGCCGGTTGAGACGCAGAGGAATTGGCCGATCCAGCAAACCACCGGTAATCTCACGCACGCGGCCCGCGCTCAACTCACCGAGTGTTGTGAGCGCTTCGGGATTATCCCATTGATGATCGAATAGCCGGCCCAGCAGAGGCATCGCGTGATTGTGGAATCCGATCTTCGATCGCTTTTCTTCTTCAGTCATCGGAGCATGGGTGCCCTGTGCGACCAGGGCATCGAAGGAGGCCGCGCGCTTCGCAGCCAGCGCGTGTGATGCGAAAGGAAAGAGGAGGTCGGTATTATCGTCGCGAGTCTTATCGGGAATGATTGCCAGCACGCGGGCGCCGGGTCCGACTGTGGCCAGCGATTCTTCTACTATAGAACGCAGTTGGTCGGGTGAAAGATCGAAGTGGGGTGCTCCGTCGCCGGCAAGTGCGGGTGCAGATCTAGTGCTCATGCTTGTTGCTCACGGGATCCGATCGATCCACGGCGGGCCGCTCAACCGGCTTGGCCGCACGGGGCAAATTTAGCACGAACTACTGGCGGAAAACTAGCCAGTCACCGGCCATGGGTGTGCGTCACGATTTTCGCGCGGGTGATTCCGAGAAACCTTCATACCCACCTCGTGAGAGGTGGGTATGCGCGAAAATCCGACGCGCACCCACCGGCCCTCTCTGCGTGGGGAAGAATCAAAAGTGTTCGCTTTGAGAATTTGCTGCGATCCTGTGCCGCAAAGGACTCGTTGAGAGAGTTTCCTTAACACTTCACTGAAGAAGACTCTGCGAAAACCCCAACCGGGAGGTTGGGATGCTTCCGTCCAGCCTACACAAGAGCGGCGCCCGAATCGCGCGAATCCCCCAACCGGAAAGCTGCGGGGGGATTGCAGAAGCAGCAGCCCGGTTTCTTGTATCGGTTTTGGGCTATCGACCCAGCAGAACGGTCACGCCATTCCCTCCGAAGCTGGCTGCCGCCACGTCGAGCTTGCCGTCCCCATTGACGTCGCCGACGGCGAGGTGGTACGCGCCTGGTCCGGCACGGTACGGCGAGCCGGACGCCGCGACGAAACCACGGCCGTCGCCCAGCAACACCGTCACGCTATCGACAGTAGCGGCAACGAGGTCCTTCTTCCCATCTCGGTTGACGTCGCCAACAGCCAGCTCCCACCCTTCAGTACCAAGGTTGTAGGGTGAACCGGGCGCCGGCGCGAACACTCCCTTGCCGTTGTTCAATAGAGCACTCACATCATTGCTGCCGTGGCTGATCACAATGTCAAGACGTTGATCACCATTCACATCAGTCAGGATCAAGCAGAAAGCGCCTGGGGGAACAGACAAGGCAGGCCCTGATGCGTTCTTGAATGCGCCCTTGCCGTCGCCCCGCTGAACTACCACGCGGCCGGGGCCAAGCTCCGCGCCGACACCACTAACCGCCACCACGTCGAGATGTCCATCTCCGTCGACATCACCCGTGGCGAACACAATGCGGTCTTGACCAGGCTCCAAATCCAATTTCGTCGTCTGCCCCGGTGAGAACCCTCCCCGACCGTTTCCGATGAGCGTGGCGAACGTATTCTTGCGACCATTCGCTGTGACGATGTCGAGCTTGCCGTCCTCGTTGATGTCCACGAGATGAATGCTGCGTGTGTAGAACTCTTCGGACGCACTTACGGTGAAGGGCGACCCCGGGGCGCGACTGAAGCCTCCTTTGCCATTGCCGAAGAAGATGTCCACGGTGTCCCGGTCGCTGATCGTGACGGCGAGGTCGAGGATTTTGTCACCATTCAAGTCCGCAAGCTTGATGTCTCCAGGCATGTAGCTAAGGGCGATCGGACTGCCGAGGGCCGGGGCAAAACGACCGGTGCCATCCCCGACCTGGACCGACACGATGCGAGTTTGTAAGTGACCCGTCACCAGGTCGAGGCGGCCATCGCCGTTGACGTCCGCGAGAATAATATTCCCCGACCCGGCACCGACGGTCACCGGAGAGCCGGGCGCAGGGCTGAACAGGGGTGCCTGTGACTGAACTTGAGTGGCCCAGCCCATTAGCGCGAATCCGATCAGAACAAGAATACGTGTCATAGACTCTCACCTCATGATTACAGTTGATCTTTGAGTGAGACGGGCGAAGGTAGCTTTTTCTTCCGTAAAACTGTTGCCGGTTGACGCCCTTCAAGCGGCTAATCGGGTGGGCCGGTGACTGGGGTCATCTGATATCTGTGACAATGCGAAATGCGAAATTCGAAATGCGAAATGCGAAATTCGAAATGCGAAATTCGAAATTCGAAATGCGAAATTCGAAATGCGAAATTCGAAATGCGAAATTGCGGAACGCGTCGAATTTCACACTTCGCATTTCGCATTTCCGCACTTCGCATTTCGAATTTCGCATTTCCGCACTTCGCATTTCGCATTTCTCACTTCTTCCCTGGCCTTACTCTCAAGAAGACGTGGAAGCTCGTCGGGCTTGAACCGTAGATCGCCTTTATGCCTTCCGGCACATGATAAAAGGTGACGTCTGCTCCGAGGCCTACTCGCAGCCTGGAATCCGCAACTATGTCGCGCACTCCGCCCAACGTCAAGGCGCCCACGCGGAAGGATTCCTCAAAACGGTTACCCAGTTCGAACCCGCCGCCGATTGGGAGGAATTCATCCAGGCCCTTGCGGCCAAAAATGTTCTCCTCGAGCAGACCTTTCTTGTCCACGAGCTCCATTCGAGTGTAAAGATAATTCTTATCAAGGAAGTTGGCCGTCGATTCGAGCAAGTATGCATTCGAGTTACCATGTCGCTCATGATTGCGGCCCCAGATCACGCTCGTCGCCCAATTGCCGTCACCCCACGAACGATTGTGAGCGATGGAGGCTGTAACACGCTCGAGGTTGCCGGGTTCAATCGCTTCCGGATGCACCAGGTGACCGTATGAAAACTGCATCGACCAGTCCGGGGTCGGCGTGAACCAGAGTCGCCCGCTCCAGGAATCGAGCTTTCCCATTTCAATGTCCTTACGATTCTCATCAGGCTCCGCGCCGTGAAACAGCGAGCTTTCCAGCCGGAAACGCCAGGCTGTCACTCCTGCAGTGATCACACCATGGCTGATGTGCGTAGAGTCTTGCCAATGATGTCCAAGCGGGGCCGCGGGATTCTCAGCTGCGGACATTCGGTGCATGAATGCCACAGGACCAAGTGCCGGCTCGCCGACAGGCCCGCCATAGAGATTCAGAGCTAAATGCTCCGACAATCGAATGTTGTATGCCGCGGCGAGTTCCATGAAGAGTTCATGTGGGTGTTGCGCATCAATAATCGGACGGCTCCCGAAAGTCTCTCCTGTTTGAAAGAGCTCGGGAAAGCCGCGCCTCGGTGCGGTCCAGGGTTCGGCTGAGACCATCCCGCGCAACATCAACCGGCCCGGGCCCGCCTGATGCTCCGCCATGAGCATAAACCAGTTTTGTGACTCAGCTTTGTTCACACCTCGAGGCCCGCCTTGATGATTGAATCCGATCTTGAGATCAGAGTGCGCCATTATCATCCAGTCATCTTTCATCCAATGCCACATATAACCCGGAGCGCTCGCCGGCATGAGGCTTGTCCCCGAACCGATGGCCGACATAGAACGAAAGGGCCCGCCTGTTATGGTGCTCGTCATTGCGTTCATGTCATGCCCGGCGTGCTCGGCCGCAACTCCTGGTTCTTTGCCCATCTTCGACATGTCATGCGTGTGCTCAGCAGAGGAGGCTTGCTGTGGCGGCTTAGCCGCAGCTGGATGCTGGTGCGGAGCTTCACTGTCAGGATGATTGTGTTGACCCGCGCCGTGCTTGTGCCGCGCCCCTGCTGGGATCGCGGCTTCGAGTTTCGCTCTTTCCTCCTGGGTGAGTGTGGGGAGCTTGCGCAGGAAGAGGATGCTCTGCCAGATCTCAGTGGGGCTGTGAGTCTTGCTGAAGGCCGGCATAGCCGTGCCGGGAACGCCCCTCGAGATTATTCGGAACAGTTCCGCATCCGATTTAGACTGGATTTCGGTGGAAGTCAGGTCTGCGGCGCCCAGAGCTTTGCCCTTCTCGACATCGGCTTTGCCGGTCGAGCCATGGCAACTGGCGCAATGCGCGTCGAAGTGATCCAGCCCTAAGGCAATATTTTTCTCAGTCTGCTGAAGCGGGTTCTTGTTGTGAGCAGTCTGTGCAAGCGGAACGGCGAGTGTTGCCCTCCGTGACATCACACACCCCAGCGCCAGCGTGAAGAACGCAATCATTACCGCGAGTTTAAGGACACGCGGTTCTCGGCCCTTCATGATATTTCTCCTTCATCCAGTGACAACTGCCAGGAAGCGTAGCAGTCGTCTTACACGGCCCGCAAACTGAACGACCCACAGATTTCGCAGATTTCGCAGATGCCACGATCCGCAGATGTCGCAGATTCTCGCAGATATAACAAAGCAGATATAACAAAACGGTTGACCATGCCTGCGCAGATCGACTATCCCTTCTCTCCTTCTGTGTTTTTATCTGTGTCATCTGCGTAATCTGTGGATTGTAGTACCGGACCCTGCCTGGGCACACCGACTATCCCTTCTCTCCTTTCTGTTGTGTTTTATCTGTGTCATCTGCGTAATCTGCGGATAGTACCAGGACCCCGAGCTAACGACGAGACGTAGCGAATCCTTCAACTTGATTAGGTGAGCCGATTAGCGTATTATTCGGCTGGTCTTTCCGCCATTCTTAATCGTGCGCTTATTTTTTTATTCCATCGTAAGCCGTTCTGATATCAACGCAGTTATCAGCCTTTTTTGAGATCCGTCACCTGCGCAACGAAGGAGACAACTTGGTCTCATCCACCATTTCACACTACCGCATCGTCAAGAGACTCGGCGCGGGCGGAATGGGTGAGGTATTCCTCGCCGAAGATATGAAGCTTGCGCGCAAGGTCGCTATCAAGCTGCTTCCGACCGAGTCGATAGGCGATGATCAAGCGAGGAGGCGGCTAATCAGGGAGGCAAAGGCGGCTGCGATTCTCGATCATGCGAATATCTGCGCCGTATATGAGGTGAACGAAGAAAACAATTGCACATTCATCGTGATGCAGTATGTCGAGGGAGAAACCCTCGCCAGCAGGATCACCGACCATCCTCTCTCTACAGAAGAGGCGATTGATATTGCAGCGCAGGTGGCGGAGGCGCTAGCCGAGGCACATTCTCACGGCGTCATCCACAGAGACATAAAGCCACAGAATATTATCCTCACCGCTCGCAGGCGGGTGAAGGTACTGGACTTCGGACTCGCGAAAATCGTCCAGCAGGGAGAGGCACTCGATTCAAGTGCGATTACCCAGAGTCAATTCACAGATACAGGGCGTATAGCGGGAACCCCGGCATACATGTCGCCCGAGCGGTTAAGGGGTGAGCCCGCGGATCCCCGCAGTGACCTGTTCTCGCTCGGCGTAGTGTTATACGAATGCTGCACTGGTCGTTCACCATTCCCCGGCATTAACCAAATGGATGTTTGTGCGAGCGTGGTTCATGTTGATCCGCCGCCGCCATCCCAACTCAACCCCAGCGTGCCTCCTGAACTCGATGCCATAACCATGAAGGCACTCGCAAAGAAGGCCGAGACCCGTTATCAATCGGCTACCGAGATGCAGGCGGATCTCCTTAAGCTGCGCGAAGTATCTCACGCTTCAGATGAGCCTCGCACTCCAATATCATGGCTGAAAGCGAGATCGTTGCGTTTGAGGATTTCGGCTGGCCTGTCTACAGCCTTGCGGCCGAGAGCCTCAATCACCTTTGGTCTTGTGACCGTCCCGCTTGTCGTGGTTCTCGCAATACTTTTGCCCCCGCGCTTCTGGCATGCCGGCCCTCATCAGCCGTTGGCCGAGGCCAAAGGCTGGTACGAGAGAGGCGCGGCAGCACTGCGCGATGGAGCGTATTACCAGGCGAGCAAGATGTTGGAGAAATCCGTGGAGCTGGATGATAAGTTCGCGCTGGCCCACGCGCGATTGGCAGAGGCCTACACCGAGATCGACTATACCGACAGGGCTAAGGATGAGGTAATGCGCGCAGGTTATCTCGTGCCGGATCGAGCTGTGCTGTCTGAGGAGGACGCCAATTACCTGAGTGCCATCACGGCAACCGTGATGCGCGACTCTACGACCGCCGTCGAACACTATCGCAAGATTTCGGAGCTCGCCACTGACCAGGAAAAACCGAGTGTGTACGTGGACCTGGGGCGCTCATATGAAAAGAATGAAGATTTAGATAAGGCTATGGAAAGCTACCAGGAGGCAATCAGGCGGGACCCGCAATCCGGGGCGGCCTTCCTGCGATTGGGAATCCTCTATGGCCGCAAGCAGAATCTACGGAATGCTACAGAAGCCTTCGAGAAAGCCGAGGCCATCTATCAGACGTTGACCAATACGGAAGGAGTCGCCGAAGTACGCTACCAGCGCGGCACCCTTCTGAACACAATGGGAAGGCTGGAAGAAGCCCATGCCGAATTGCAAAGGGCCCTCGACGTAACGCAGACCCCTTCTAAGAACGACTACCAGCAGATCAAAATCAGAATCCTGCTGCAGCTCAGCAACGTTTCCTATAACGCGGGAGAAACTGCGCAAGCCCGAGAGTACGCCAATCAAGGGATAGAGATCGCCCAGGCTAACGGCATCGAGGCCCTTGCAACAGATGGTTTGATCGATCTGGGCAACACCTTTCTCTTTCGCGGGGAATTCGATGAGGCAGAGAAGTACCTCAAGCAGGCTCTCGATTTCGCCAGGAGGGGTAAAGCACACCGCACCGAGGCGCGGGCGATCCTGCAGCTCGGTAGCTTAAACGTACAACGGGACAATCCTGATGAAGGGATACCTCTCATCGAGAAGGCGCTGACTTTCTACCAACCCCGAGGGTACAACAAAGAGACTTCGCGAGCGTTGGTCTTGCTGGGGCGCGCCCATTGCCAGAAGGGAGATTATGAGACTGCGCTCCAGATTCTTGAACGGCAGCTTCAACTGGCCAGGGACCTGGGAGACCAGTCCGAGGTAGCCTCTTCACATCAAAGCATCGGCATCCTGCTTGTCGAGTATCAGGAGCGATACCCCGAAGCGCTTGCTCATTTCGATGAGAGTTGCGGTATCAACGAGAGAATCGGCAGAAAGTCAAACCTCGGATTTGACCTCATGAATCGCGGTACTATGCTCTGGCAGCTGGGCCACTACGATGAAGCAGGAAAGGTGTTGCCTCGCGCTTTGTCCATAGCGGATAGCCGCGAGGCCGGCAATAAGGAGCTCGTCGCATGGGTGTACCTGTCTGACGCTCAGATGGCGCTAAGCAAACGTCACTTCGCCGAGGCCAGGACAAAGAGCCAGCAGGCCCTGCATCTGGCCAGAACGCAATTCAAGGAGTTAGAGATTCGGGCCAACTCGACACTTGGTTTGGTTAGCGCGCTGTCCGGCACGCCCCGAGAAGGCAAGGAGTTGTGTGAGAGGGCAGTTACCAGCGCGAGAGACTCAGGTATTCCCAAACTACTATCCGATACTCTTCTGTCGCTTGCCGAGGCGCTTGTCGAAAGCCGCGACAGCCAGAACGGGTTGAGGATCGCTTTGGAGGCCCAGGCAAGATTCGAGCACTCAGCGCAGCTCGATTCCGAATGGCGGGCGTGGCTGATCGCCGCGCGTGCCAGCCAACTCGCTGCCGACGAGTCGGCGATGCACGATCAGGCATCGCGCGCCGCCGGTGTACTCTCGAACATTCAACAATGGTGGGGCGCCGACGCATACGCCATCTACGCGGCCAGACCAGATGTTCAGATCTATCGCAGACAGATCGAACAAATGCTTACGGTCAGTAAATAGAGTGAAAATAACCCAAAAGGAGGGATCAACATGAAGGTTGGAAGCAAGAAGCCGGCAAAGAAGGGTAGTAAGGGCGGCCCAAGCGGCCACAAGAGCAGCGCTAAAGGCAGCAAAGGCGGTCCCAGTGGCACCAAGGGAGGGGCGAAGAAAGGGAAGAAAGGGCCCTGAGTGAGTGCTGAGTGAGTACTGAGTACTGAGTACTGAGTACTGAGTACTGAGTGCTGAGTGCTGAGTCCTGAGTGAGTGCTGAGTGCTGAGTCCTGAGTCCTGAGT
>DASYSA010000665.1:0-7043 GCA_036003885.1 Blastocatellia bacterium
ACGCGCGGGGTCAGGCCCCCCGGTCACACCGAATAAGAATCCGAATCGCAGAATCGAGGGCCTGACCTCCGTCAATATCCCTCGCAGAACCCCGAACTATTCTGTAGTATCCTCGGAATCGAAAGATCTAAAGCCGCGTTACCATTATTGGAGGAGGCCACCGAATGGCAGACCAGTCACAGCAAGCTAAAGAACGTCCCCACTACGAACGCCTTCAGCCGCCCAGGCGCGTGCTGCTTGGGCCCGGTCCAAGCCCGGTTGAAGACAGGATCCTCGAGGCTATGGCCGCTCCGATCCTCGGGCACCTCGACCCCGTCTTCCTGCGGTGTATGGACGATGTTCAGGCTCTGCTCAGGTACGTATTCGAGACCGAGAACCGCGTAACGATTCCCATCTCGGCCACCGGCAGCGCCGGCATGGAGGCCGCGCTGGTGAACTCTCTCGAGCCGGGCGATCAAGTGGTCGTCTGCATCAATGGAGTTTTTGGCCAGCGAATGCTCGACATCGTGGAGCGCGCCGGCGGCAAACCGATCGTAGTTGAAGCCGCCTGGGGCGAAGCATTCAACCTCGACGCTCTCGAAGCTGCGCTCGATTCGGGCCCAGCCCGGGCGCTTGCTATTGTTCACGCGGAGACCTCTACCGGCGTACTGCAGGACCTCGCGGGACTTGCCGAGATGACCCATCGACGAGGCGCGCTGCTTATCGTCGATGCCGTCACCTCGCTTGGAGGCCATCCTGTTGGAGTTGATCGAAACGGCATCGATATCTGCTACTCGGGGACGCAGAAATGTCTCGGCGCGCCGCCCGGACTCTCTCCGATCACCTTTTCGGAAAGCGCTTTGGATCGGATTCGCTCGCGGCGTTCGAAAGTGCAAAGCTGGTACCTCGATATCACGATGGTCGAGCGCTATTGGGGCGACGATCGGACGTATCATCACACGGCGCCGATCTCAATGAACTATGCTCTGCGCGAGGCTCTGAGAATCGTTCACGAAGAAGGTCTCGAAGCTCGATGGCAGAGGCATGAACTGAATCATCGCGCGCTGGTAGCGGGGATCGAAGCGATGGGGCTCAGGATGTCGGTTGCTCCCGCCCAGAGACTGTGGAGCCTGAATGCGATCAGTGTTCCTGAAGGAGTCGATGACGCTCGCGTTCGGGCGAGGTTGCTCGAAGAGAACATCGAGATCGGCGGCGGTCTCGGTCCTCTCAAGGGTCGCATCTGGCGAATCGGTCTGATGGGATCGGGTAGCACTCGCGAGAATGTGCTGTTGATGCTCGAGGCGCTCCAGCGCGCGCTCAAAGCCGAGGGATTCTCATGTGAATCGGGGACTGAGGCGGCGCAGGTGATCTATGATTCGGCAACGACGGCCGGTTCAATCGGCGTTTGACCTCGTGGTTAATCTGCAGTAGCCGCGTTGGCTTCGTTGGCCGCCTCCTGTCTGTCTACCGGGGCAGTAGCGGCTTCAGCTGGTGGTTCCGACTTTGCCGACTGCTCCTTCATGAGCCGGGTAACGAGCGGCTTTAACCAGAACACTGCCAGGCCGGCAGCGGCGATATTGCAGATTACAGCGGCCGTGAGTGCCGGCAACCAGGATCCCGTGGCTATGAACAACATTGCCGAGAGAGGGCCACCTATTGAACCGACGCCCTTCGCGGTGTACTGGATCCCGTAGTTCGTCGTCGAGTGCTTGGATCCAAAAATGTCCGCAATCGCCGCTGGGAATAGGGAGTAAATGTCACCCCAAAAAAAGAAGGTCAGACCGTAGAGAACGATGAACCATGTCGGCTGCCGTACCAACAGAGTAAGAGCGGTGATTGCGACCGCCTCCAGTACAAAGACCCCCGCCATAGTGTCATACCTGCCCAGGTGGTCGGACACCCAGCCAAAGAACGGGCGCGCCGAGCCGTTCAGGATGTTGTTCAAGGTCATAGTCAAATTCAACGCCGTGAGACCCTTGAACAGCGTTACGCCACCAAACAATGTGATGCCGTCGAACACTACATGAGTGTTATGGCTGTACGCATTGCCGATTGGGATCAGTTGAGCGGTGACCATAAGCCCGCTGAAGGTAACCAGGCTCATCATCAAATAGAGAACGTAGAAGGTGCGACTCCTCAGCATCTCGCGAGGAGTAAATTCGCGAGAGGACTGCTGTACTTTCTTTTGAACCCTGGCCTTAATCGCTTCCCATCCGGCTGGCTGCCACCCCGGCTGCGGCATCGAAAGAAACTGGGCAGCGATCAGCACCACCACACCTTGAATCAATCCGAAGATAATGAAAGCGGACCGATATCCGCCGGCTTCGATCATACGAGATATTGGAATGTTCGTGAGCGCGGTTCCGAACCCATATGACCCGGCTACAACACCCACGCACAAGCCGCGCCGGTCTGGAAACCACTTCATTGCGATTCCAATGCAAGCGCTGTACACCGCCCCGGCCCCGATACCGCCGAGAGCATAGACAACATAGAGCGCAGTCAGTGAGTTGGCCAGCCCAGCTCCAACCCACCCCACTCCAACCAGGAGGGCGCCGGCGGAGACCACGATCCGAGCACTGGAACGTTCAACAAGATATGCATTGATCGGAAACAACCCGGTCTGTGTAGTCACGAACAAGGTGAAGGCCCACGCTACTGCAGTCAGGCTTGCATTGAGGCTTTCGGTGAGAGGCTGCACGAACAGGGTCCACCCGTACTGAAGGTTCGCAATGGCCAACATGGCGGCAGCACACGCGACGAGCTGCGGCCAACGTCTGGTAACAGGATTACTTCTCGGCTGCACACTCATCCTTGGTTTCTCCGTTGTCTCGCGCTCCAGATCGACGCCGCACTGTCCCCCCCCGCTGAGACGCGTTGAGGGCTATCGGAATCGTTTCCCCTGGGTATCGATCGTGAGAACCCTGCGTAGTGGCCTCTACCGAGGCTTACGGCACCTGTCTCATATCCTGACTTTAATTTGAATCTTCCCTTACCCAAATGATCGTGCCCGTCGCCAATCCAGGAAATAGATTTCGGCCTCAGTCTAACTCGGCAAACCGCTTTCGGGCAACGAAGGCTCGAAGAATTTCGGGCCGCTCACACTGCGCGACGCCTCTCACGCAACTGTGAATCGAGCAGCTTCACGCACGCATAGGCCGCCTCCGTGGACGGCATCGCAACCCCGAGCCTCCTTCCGAGTTCCACCACTGCGCCGACGATCGCCTCCAGCTCGAGCGGGCGTCCAGCCTCAACATCTTGAAGCATAGATGTCTTGTGAGCGCCGACCTTCTCGGCGCCTTCCAATCGCTGTTCGATGGAGACCCCAAGGTCAATCCCAAGGCCTTGAGCCACAGCTTCGGCCTCGGCCATGATCGCCGCCGAAAGTGCCCGGGTCTCACGACACTGAACAATCTCTATGAGGGTTGAGCGGGTGAGCGCACTGATCGGGTTGAACGCCACGCTGCCCATGAGCTTCACCCACATGTCGTGGCGTATCTTGCCGCGAATGGGACACCTCAAGCCCGCCTTTATGAACGCGTCGGCAACCAGACGGCAGCGCTCGCTTTTTCCACCATCAGGCTCCCCGATCGCGAAACGAGTGCCTTCTATGTGCTCGACGACCCCCGGCTCGGTGATGATAGTCGATGGGTAGACCACACAGCCAATCACCCGAGCGGGATCGATGCTGTTGCTCACTACACCTCCCGGATCGACCGACTCGAGGTGGGTTCCCTCCCACTCTCCGCCGTGGCGATAGAAATACCACCACGGAATACCATTCTGCATGCTAACGACACAGGTATCGGGCCCGATGAGCGGGGTGAGGCGCGGCGCCATCTCAGTAAGGCTGTGAGCCTTCACGGTCAACAATACGGCATCAACGTGGCCTACGTCGCTCGGGTCGTCTGTAGCCGCCGGCCGAGCCTCAAACTCTCCAAGCGACCCCCGGACGCGCACACCACGCTCCTGCATCGCCTTGAGGTGCGCCCCTCGAGCGATGAGCGTCACGTCATCACCTGATCTTGAAAGCATCGCGCCGGCGAAGGCGCCAATCGCGCCCGCCCCGACTACGGCAAATTTCATGACTTGTCCGTGGTCCGTTGTCAGTGGCCATTTGTTGGTAGTCTGGTTTATCCGCTAACTACTGAGAACTGACGACGGACAACGGACCACTGACAAATGACTATCTCGTAATCTCTGCAGCGACGTTGCGACGTTGAATCTTGCCGGTCGCCGTTCGCGGAATTGCCTCGACAACGTAGATGGTCTTCGGGCATTTGAAATCGGAAAGCGACGCGCTGCAATGGGCTTTCAGCTCCGCCTCCGTTGCGGGTCCGCTGAGCACAACGGCGGCGGCCACCTCCTCGCCGTAGACTCGATCTTCGACCCCAAAGCAAACCGCTTCCGCAACAGCCGGGTGTGTCAGCAACACTTCATCGATCTCGCGTGGCGATATCTTCTCTCCCCCCCGGTTGATCAGCTCCTTGATGCGCCCAACCAGAGTCAAATAGCCGTCGCCGTCCAGAAAACCCTGATCGCCCGTCCTGAACCAGCCATTTGAGAACGAGGCCGCGTTGGCTTCCGCGTTCCCCTCGTATCCTCCGAAAACATTCGGCCCTTTGATCGATACTTCGCCGACTGTTTCCGCGGGCAGCAATTCACCTTCCTCGGTCAGGATCGCGATCTCCACGGAGGTTCCGCTGCCAACGGATCCCGGCTTTCGCACGCGCGGCGGAAGAGGGTTAGAAGACATCTGATGGGCGGCTTCAGTCATACCGTACGCTTCCAGGACCGGTACACCAAAACGCTCCTCCATGCCGGCCATGGTCTGCGGCGCGAGCGAGGCACTGCACGATCGGATAAAACGCAGGTGCTCCGCTCCGGCAGGTCTCGACTTGCTTCTCGCAAGTAGCACCTGGTGGATCGTCGGCACCGCGGAATACCAGCTCACGCGGTGGTCCGTAACCGTCCCCCAGAAGGTCAGCGGATTGAAGCGCGGCGGTACGACGACTGTGCCCCCCGTGAACAGCGTCGCAAGCGTCGAGGCAACAAGGCCGTGAACGTGAAACAACGGCATCACGCATAGTGAGACGTCATCCTCGGTCAGTTCGTAGGTGGCGGCCACGTTTCGGGCGGAGATCATCAGATTGGAATGCGACAGCGGAACGCGCTTGGGACGGCTCGTCGTCCCGCTCGTATGCAGCACAAGAGCCGTGTCGTCGGGACCCGGACTCTCAGCGGGCCGGAGAGGTCCGACGGTCTTCGCCGCTGAGAGATGGACCAGTCCCTCACCGTCGAGGTCGGCTTCGATGACGAGCACGTTCTCACCGGCCGCAGTTCTCGCTTCCTCGGCGCCGCCGGGAGGCAGAATCAGCGCGCGAGCTCCGGTGTCTTCAAGATAGAATTTGAATTCGTCCACCCTGTAGGCCGGATTGAGAGGCGCCGCTGTTCCCACGACAGACGCGGCAAGAAACGAGGCGATCAGCTCCAGTCCATTGGGCAAAGCCATCGCGATGCGGTCGCCGCGCCCAAGACCAAGACTCCTGAGATCCCTGGCCAGATCCTGGACCTGTTGACGGAGTTGTCCGTAAGTCACCGATGGACCACGCCCCGAGACCGCCACGGAGACGCGTGACGGGCTGCCATTGTCGAGTAAATCGAAAATCATAAAGTCTAAATCCTGAGAACAGGGAATCTCGGTTGTAGTTGGCGCAGCTTATCATCGCCCTTTTCATCTGTCCAGATAGATGAACGTGTCACGTTTGGCGTTTTACGTTTTGCGTTGGAGCCTGCGTAAGTTGGAAGGCCGATCAAGAGAGCGGGAAAATCCACTGACCGAACCTAAAACGCAAAACGTCAAACGTAAAACGTTCCCCCGTCTTGAAGCCAACCTCCCGGCGTTGGTAGAATGAAGTCTTTCGACTACGACCTGATTCCCCGCTATCCGAGCCCAGGGTTAAATGGCGATAGACAGAATTACAATCCGAGGCGCCAGGCAACACAACCTCAAGAATATCAACCTCGAAATACCTCGAAATCGTCTGACGGTCGTCACGGGGCTTTCGGGTTCCGGCAAATCCAGCCTCGCCTTCGACACGGTCTACGCTGAAGGTCAGCGGCGCTATGTCGAATCCCTTTCGGCATACGCCCGGCAATTCCTCGACCAGCTCGAGAAACCGGATGTGGATGCCATCGACGGATTGTCGCCCGCAATATCCATTGAACAGAAGACAACGACTCGCAGCCCGCGATCCACTGTCGGCACGGTGACCGAGGTATACGACTACCTGCGACTGCTGTTCTCGTCGATCGGGCAGCCTCACTGTCACAAGTGCGGGCGTCCAATCTCGCGCCAGTCGATGGACCAGATAGTTCAACAGCTCGGAACGCTTCGCGAGGGCGAGCGAGTGATGATCCTTGCTCCTCTCGTGCGCGGGCGCAAAGGCGAGTTCAAGAAAGAACTCGAAAAGCTGGCCAGGTCCGGATTCACGCGCGCGCGAATAGACGGCGAGCTGAGACAACTGGATGAAGAGATCAAACTGGACAAGCGGCGCAACCACACGATCGAGGTAGTCGTCGACCGCCTGTTGATCAAGCATGGCGTGCAGAAACGTCTGGAAGAGTCCGTCCAGCTCGCGGCGAAACTGACCGAGGGACTCGTGCTCGTCGCGGTGGTAGACGGCGAGGAGCGGCTCTACTCCGAACGAATGGCTTGTCCTGACTGCGGCATCTCGGTGCCAACCCTCGAGCCCCGCTCATTCTCGTTCAACAGCCTCTATGGCGCTTGCCCGAGTTGTCACGGTTTGGGCTCGCGCGCAGAGGTCGATCCCGCGAAGATAGTGCCCGATCCTTCATTGCCAATCAATCAGCAGGACCCCTTCCCTGCCGACGGCTCGATAAGTAACTACCTGCGCGATGTGATGAAGGCCCTCGCCGGCGCGTCAGGTAGTTTGCCTGACGTTCCATTCGCCGGCCTCCCTCAAAAGGCACAGGACGCATTCTTTTTCGGCTCTAAGGAGAAGCTGACACTGAGGTACGGCGCGTACGAGTACAAGACCGAT
>DASYSA010000666.1:0-3148 GCA_036003885.1 Blastocatellia bacterium
AGGTGAGCGATGACGGCGGGGACGACGATGGCCCAGAATGCAAATCGACGGCGAGCCCTGCGGAACTGCTGCAGCAAAGTGACAAATACGGCTCTTCCGGAAATGCAGCCGTTAATTACGCCTTTCGAGGTGCCTTCAGGAACGTTCGAAAGCGCAAGCGCAGTAATCAACAGCACGATTAACAATGCAACTGCGACGTACGCGGCGAAATCCAGCACCCGGCGTCGCTTCATCGCTTTCACCTGCGACATGAGCCTAATTTACGGCATCAGCCTTCAATAACTGAACTCGGCAGAGCTTGATAGAATGTCCCCTGAGGATCAAGACATGAGGACCAACGCATCGCTCGGACGCGAAGAGATCCTCAAGAGACTGCGGGAGAGTCGTGCGCTCCTGGACACTTTCGGTGTTTCCCGCCTGTCGCTGTTCGGTTCGTTTGCCAGGGATGAAGGCGGAGAGGACAGCGACGTTGACCTGCTGGTCGAGTTCAGCCGGCCCATCGGCCTGTTCCACTTCGTGCGACTGCAGCGCCAGCTTGGTGAGCGCCTTGGCCGCCGCGTCGAGCTCGTGACCCCCGCCGCCCTCAAGCCGCAACTCCGAAACAGGATCCTCGGCGAGGCAGTGGTTGCCGCGTAGGGAATGGCGGCTGCGGGTCGAGGACATTCTCGAAGCCATCGCCAGAATCGAGCGCTACACCCAGGGCCTGACTTTCGAACAGTTTCAAGCCGACCAGAAGACTGCCGACGCGGTTGTCCGCAACCTTGAGGTCATCGGCGAGGCCGTTCGACATCTGGCCGGGCAGCGAGACTCCCTGCCCGGTGGCATACCTTGGGCGGATATCGCCGGCATGCGAAATGTCCTCATTCATGCGTATTTCGGCGTCGACTTGAAGATCATTTGGCACACGATTGTTGACGATCTCCCGATGCTCAGAGTCCAACTTCAGAAGGTTCTGCCGTTGGACGATTGTTGAAACGCGACCGTGATGCGAACTCCGCAGACTCTGGTTGATCGCACGTTCCTGCTTGCTTCGATGGCTGTCGCGGTGAGCACGGCGGCCTTTCCAAGCGTCAAAGGTTACGGCACCGTGCTGTTTCAGATTGTCGCGTTCACGGCTTGGACGCTGCTCGAGCGTGTGACGTCGGGCGAGTATGCGTCGCAGCACCACGGTGTGTTGTGGATCCTTGCTGCGCTGGTGAACGTGTTTGGGTTCTGGATATTGGGAGTGCCTTTATGGGCGCTCGTGCGAAACAGCTCGCAATCCATCGCGTTGTCGGCGCTGGTGGGTTTTTGTGTGCTCTACATCGCATCACTCTTCTGGCTGTATCCGGCAACAGTTGGACCTTGAAACCTGCTGCGCAATGACAGCGGCCGCCGGGACGCGGATGCCTCATTCGACCGACGTGCCTCCAGATCGCGTCCTTTGCGATTCGTGAGGCCGGCGAGTAGGTGCAAATTGAGGCTGCAATCATCATGAGGTGCACTTGTATCGGAATTGAAAGGCGTGATCGAGAAGCCGCGGTCGACGCTTTCAAGGCTGTGCGAGACGAGTGTGTTGCGCTCAAAGATCTACTCGCACCAGACGAGTCCTTCGCTGCAATCACAGCCGACGCAGCTCGCCCGAATTCCGCGGCGCATCGCTCGTGCTTGCTTCTAGCGCTCGAGCGCGGATGCCTTCATCGTGTGACATGGCCGATGCACCACTTCCTCTTCAGAGGCCGGGAGGTGCATCCAGCGTTGACGAAACAGTACCGAGAGGATCTGCGCGAGCGGTGGCTGCTTGAGAACGATGAGATTCAACGTCAAAAGCGATTTCGCGCGTTCTTCGGAAAGCTCGTCGAGCTACAGGTCGCACACCGGCTGACGGAACTTGGATGGCGAGTCACAGATCTCGAGGCGCTTGGGAGCAACTGCGACATCGCCGCGCGGTCCCCGTCCGGAGTGCCGTATTCGATCGAGGTCAAGTACATCGGTCAGGGTGACGATCATTTCCGTTTAGTCTTCGATGCTCTCAACGGTGGAACCGGCGTCGGGTCACTTCCGCTATATGGTGCGGTTAATTACCTTTTGTTCCGGGCGTACGAGATTGCCGCCAGCCTCCGTGACAGGCCGGGTCTGAAGATGGCCATTCTCGTTGTGGATGGACAGACATGGCTGAGTCTGGAGGAGCCCCTGGCGAACCGGTGGCTCGATTGGGCGAACCCGGGGTTTCTGCAAACAGAAGAACGGGACTGGAATGAATTCCTTGCGGCGCAGCGAGTAAAACGGTACCCCGCAATCGATACTGAGTTGCGTTGTCTGTTAAGGACGCTGAATCTCATTTGGGTGATGAAACTCGGCGACCAGTTTGAGTACTCGGTCGAGCAGGAGGCGAGATTCTCGGGCTAGCAAATAGCTGAACCCGGTCGCCAAGTAAACGGTCAAAGCGGCCTCTGGGCGGGGCGATCATCAACGGGCTTCCTGTGCGCCGTGTCGACCCAAAGTGTCTGGACCAGGAGTGTTATGCGCAAGCGCTTTCTCTTGTTTACGTTTGAGCGCGAAGCAAAATGGTTGATCGTACTGTACGTCCTACTTCCCGTGGTTGGAATCCTCGTCGCGATCGTGATTCCCGGGATTGTGAGGCGTTGGTTTGGCTGATTTCCGGGCATCGGGATTCGGTGCGACCGGTTGCGGATTCCATTTCATGAGCGCATCAAACTGCCGCCGCTCGGCTGGCGTCATCGTCAACATCCGGTGCTGGACGAAATCTGCGAATCCAACTCTCGACCGAAGGTCGGCCATTTCAGCCGCGTACGGCTTCGTAACGCGCGCATAGCTGGCGCCGGCAACGCCAGCCGACGCCAGCGCGAATACGAGGGCGAGTGCCCAGCCCCCGAGGACGCCGGGCCAGAATCGCATCATCTCCTCCTCCCGGAATGAACGAACCTGGGAGACCGCCAGCTGCGCGCTTTTGAGCCAGTCGTGCTCTTCCCGCAGCACCTTCCGCAAGTCCTCGTTCATCGCCAGCGCGCTGACCTGCTTGCGTAGTTGGCCCAAAAGCTGAGAGATCTCCGTAAGCCGCCCGTGCACTTGGTCGGCCGCCTCCCGCTGTTCACGAAAGACATCGATTGCGCTTGCCATGGCTATCTCTCCTGAATCAGGTCGTCAC
>DASYSA010000667.1:0-4941 GCA_036003885.1 Blastocatellia bacterium
TCAACGCTGATAACAAAATTCTCTTCATATGTCTATCTTTTCCCCTCTGCCATTGTTTTTGAATCCAGGTTAGCTAGTGTTAGAAGTTCAGACAGCTTTGCGACAAGTTTGAAAACTGTGAATGCGCATCACAATCGCGCAACTACTTTCTGGGCGAGCGTCTTAGTTGCTGCGAGTCTTTCCGCGTCTGACATCTTCTTACCTATTGTGACGACCAAGAAATCATTCTTGTTTAAGACAATAAGTTGGCCGGAGTTGAAGACCGCTTTCTCACCCACAGCTTCTACTTGCTGGGCCTTAGTCTCGAAACTCTCCTCCGCATCCTTTACATAGGAGTCAAAGAGTTTGCCACTACCGAAATGGATTTGCAGCTTCACGCTCTCGCCTGCCTGCGCAAGGTTGCCACCCTTTTCGCGCATGTATTGGCATGTGTCTGCCGTACTTAACCCTTGCGGAGTTACCCTCGTTACAGATCCTTCTAAAGCAGCCTCGGCATCCTCTTTGCTGAGCAAGGTACAAGGATCGAAGGAGGCTTTCATCTGAATCGCTGTCTTGCCCTTGCCGTTGTCGACACTCGTATTTCCACTTAGTTTTTCTGTTTGTGGATTAGCGCCGCAAGCCATCACGATCGAGATTGTCGCGACGAATGCGAGCGTCTTGATGACCTGTTTGATTTCGTGTCTCATGAACTTCTTTCGCAGCAATCGGAATCAGAAACTGCGCAGTACTTAAATGAACATTCCCCTGGTGAAGGCCAGCTCGAGACTGGCGAGAAGTTGCGACTCCGGCTATGGTCCGACGCCGAGCTTCGCGAACGGCGCGTCGACGCGCACAATGCCGCGTCCCCGCAGCGCGACGTACAGGCTGCTCGTGTGCCGGGTGGGGTCCACTTCGGTGTCGTCATAGAACCCGCTGATCGGCAGCACGAACGGAAAGGGCAGGGCCATATCGCCCGGGCCCGAACCGCTGCTGCGGCCATAGCTCCACGGACCTTGAATTGCAACCCAGTGCTTTCCGGAATCTCGCGAGAAGGCCACGCCGCCCGGACTGAGCAGAGCGAACCGGTAATTCGGATGGTTGCGGTCGAAGATCATTTTTGCGAGCGAGCACGACAGAATATTGCAGCTCAAGCGGAACTCGCCGGCGTTGGTGGCGACTTCGTTAAGGTCGGGCTCGTCGGCCCAGGTGCGGCCGCCGTCCGTGCTGGACTTGATGCTCGCCGAACCGGTGGCGTAGAGGTTCTGTGGGTCATACGGGTTGACGATCAGGTTGCCCAGTGGCCCACCGTGAGACCTGGCCGAAAGAAAAGCCCAGACGCTCTGGTCGGTCTTGGAGATGCCGTAAGAAACCTTCGGAGCGCCCAAGACGCACAGTGGTGGAGGGGTTGGCGTTGAGCACAATACGTAAACATCGCCGGCGTCGGTAAGGACGTAATAGACCGGGTTCTTATGCCCCCCGGAGACCGCCAACGCGGCGACGGCGTCGCGCTCGAAGACGGCCAGTCGCTCCCAGCCGTCTTCCAAGCCGGTCCGGTTACGGACTATGACGTCGAACCGGTTCAGCGGGTCGAGTACGTCTGGCGCCGGGAGAAGAACGCCCCCGGAGGGGCCGACCCGTCGCCCTGCTGAAGACTCCGGCCGCTCCAGCGCGACATAGTCGCCATCGGGCGCGACCTCATCGCCGCTCGGCAGCGTCATGAACTGCACGAACGTGACACGCGGGGGGTAGCCGAACTTTCGCCGGCCGCTGGAATTGAGATTCCCGGCATAGTCAGTCGCGAAGCTGGGCGAGGTACTGGGAGCTTTGGCCTTGTACTTGTGCCAGTAAGTATCGCCGTAGGGAGCGGCGCCGCCGCCGCCGCGCGCCCCCAGCACCTGTCCAGGAAGCGCAGGGTCGACCATGGCGACGGCGGCATCCCCGATCCCGTCCATCCTCGTCCAGACGCTGCCGCCGTCGAGCGAGGCCCACACATCGTCGTGGGCGGTGGGGAGATAGATCGCCGGGCAGGCGTTGCGGCCTTCACCGCAGCTACGGACGCCCGCCATGTCCTCGGATGCCATGATGTGCAAACCGTGAGAAGCGTGGCGCCACTTACTGTTCCACGTGTCGCAGCGCGTTCCGGTACTGTTGGCGGTAGTCGCGTAAACGCCTCCGTCAGTCGCGGCCCAAGCGGTGCAATTGCCGTTCTCGGGATCGTACGTAGGTGGGAACGCCATTGAGTGAGTATCAACATGAAGTCCGGGATAGAGGGCGTTGGTCCAGTTGCCGCTCATGCCCTCGTCAGCTTCGTATTGGCGGAAACGCCAGGCGTCGGCAACGAAGAGATCGTAGCTGAGGCCGGGACCGGTAGACAGCGCCCGCGGTCGGCGCACGGTGTGGAGCGAGATACTGCCACTCCCGCCAGTAGCAAAAGTAAAGCCATCTCCGAGTCGTGTGTTTAAGGAACTGCCGATTTTCGCTCGCCAGACCTGGAGAGGTGGCATCGGCGAAGAAGGAGTCGGT
Source organism: Blastocatellia bacterium (assembly GCA_036003885.1). Classification (GTDB taxonomy): domain Bacteria; phylum Acidobacteriota; class Blastocatellia; order UBA7656; family UBA7656; genus DASYSA01. Next base: position 2,503 of record DASYSA010000667.1, read on the forward strand.
GCAGGATCGCCGATGGCCACGATCAAGTCATCGGGATCGTCGGGGGCCACCGCGAGATCGTAACAATTGTAAAGCGGTAACGAAGTCGCGAACGTCCATGCGCCGGTAGGTCCAATCGCGCGGTAGGAAATCATCGTGGTCGGCTTGTCCGTCGACGCTGTTTTCGTTTTCTCACCGCAAGTGTAGAGCCTTGAGTTAGCACCGATGAGCTGAAAATTGTTTACGCCCGGCGGATCGGGAATCTTAGTCCACGAGTCTGCGTTAGCGGGATCGTCCCTGGCAATGAATATCCCGCATCCGGTACGGGCGAAGGCGACGCCGCCCGCGAAGCCAACCGTGTATACGTCAGCAACTGCGCAGCCCGGCAAGTCGACGTGAATCCAATGACCAGCGGCATCCGGCGAGAACCAGAGTCCGCCCAGCGGTTTGAAAGGACGAAAATCGTCGGGCAAACCTGCGAACAGCAGCCGCTCCGAATTTTGGTCGTCGATGGCCAGCGCACGAGGGACGATCTGGGCGAAAGGGGTCGCGAGACCCCGGTTCGCCGGCTTCCACGTCCGTGCCCCATTGGTCGACCTCCAGACTCCGGCGTACCAGGCCGCCGCGTACAGGACGTTCGGGTCCTTCGGGTCCGCCACGATGGTGGAGACAGGGCCGCTTGCCTCGTTATTCGCTGGCGGGGCGCCGAACTCCGAATCCGGCGAAACGTCCCGGAAGGTCGCCCGCGCGACGTCGACAGTTCCGGCAGGTCTGCCGCCCGAAGGTGCAACCGTTACGTCGTCAGTGCCCGTTACCTTCGAAATGGGCGTTTCAACGGGCTCAACGGGCGTTTTGTCCTCCGGTCGATCGAGCTTCCTGATTTCAAAGGGCACCCTTGGTCTCGGTTTGGGGGCTGTCCTTATCGCTTCTTCTTTTGGTCGCGCCGCGGTAACGATCATCTGTCCCTGGCGGTCGTTGTAGACCATGAAGGTCCAGTACTTATCCGGAGAATGAAGTTCCTCGTACCATCTGTTTTCCGGGTCAAGGTTGCCTGTCAAACTCTGAATGCCATTTTCGACATGCTGAGAAACCCTGTTTGGCTCTTCCACGCGCACGCCGCGATCCGCCCACGAGCACTCACCGGGAGCCAGCCCCTGACTTGCCGGCTTGGTTCCCCGTGTGAATATGAAACCAATATTTCCTTCATTCGGCGCGATACCTATTTCTAAATTGGCGCTGCCGCGGCAGACGAGGGGATAGCTCTCCTGCATCCGCGCCGCTTCGCTTCCTGAGAAGATATGAAAGATCGCAGTAGCCATACCGACGCCAATCAACGCTGATAAGAAAACTCTCTTCACGTCTATTTTCCTTCTCCACTTATGTGGTTATGTCAGTTGTCCGATCGTCTAGTTTCTTTTTGCGCGTCCACTTAGCGATCGAAACCTTCAAGGGGCCTTCGGATCAAAGCGGAGTGAGTTGTTCGCTGTCTCTTTTTCAGTCTTCATGTAATTCATTACTGGCGTGACGTTGGTGCAATCCGGATAAAGATCCGATGGGTTTATTGTGAGCTCGAGCTGACTGGCGTCTTTACCCTCTCGGGTTATGTAGGTCCCCCACTCGCGGTCGAAGCCATCCAAGTAGATCCACTCCTCCTGACCTGACCTAAGTGCAGGCACAGCCATCTGCCGGTAAGAGCGTGGAATCGGTTGGTCTTTGCACACTCTCATTCGTCTTAAGTCCAGGACAACCTCCCCGGCATCGCCTGTTCCTCTGTTGCCGACGCGCACAGCCAATCGGGTTATGCCTACAAAGGGCGGAGGAGCGTCGATTACCTTTACCTCCGCAATGTAGAGATCGGGACTCCTAACCTCCACACTCCCACCAGGGAACCTGTCCTTATCGGACACGACAGTCTTCCCATTGCGTTTTGCTCCTGTAGCCAATAATCGCCCGCGCGAACTGTGCACATTGAATATCCAGTAACTATCCGGAGAATGAAGCTCCTTGATCCAATCGTACTTCTCGGCTCGCGCAACAGGGTCGATCTCCTGAACAAGCACGTTAGGCTCGTCCGCCCGCATACCTCGATCCAGCCAGGAGCATTCACCAGGAGCCAGGCCCTTTCCAGACGGTTTAGAGCCGCGAATAAAGCTGAAGCCAACGTACTTGGGAACATCGCCTGCATTGATGCACCCTTCACATGGCGGCGTAGATGCGTCCGTTTTGAAGGTCGCTGCTCCGCGGCAGACGAGCGGATAGTCTTCCGGTGTGCGCGCTGCGCGGCTTCCTGAGAAGAGTGGAAAGGTCGCAGCTACAACAGAGACGACAATCAATACTGGTAAGAGAATTCTCTTCATCTGCCTTTTTTTCGTTCGCTGTCGCATTCGAACTAGCTCAGCTTTAGTGGTTGCGACATTCTGATATCGGTGTGCCGGCGATGTGAATCAATGTCTGGCCGGT
>DASYSA010000668.1:0-4225 GCA_036003885.1 Blastocatellia bacterium
GCTATCACGCGCAACGCCGACGATCTCCTGCCAGGGACCCTGCAGGCCGTTGAAACTCAGCCGATGGTTGATGGCGTCCTGGTCGCCGAAATGGCGGCGCACAAAAGCTTCATTGACGATCACCACTCTGGGCCGCTCTTCAGAGTCTTGAGTATTGAAGTCCCGGCCATGCAACAAGGGAATTCCCATCGTCTCAAAATACTTGAAGCCGATTACGTTTGAGCTGACCGAGGTGAGGCCGTCCGCTCCCGCTCCGCCTCCCTCGCTGCGAAAAACATTATCCGACCCGTCGCGGCCTTCAATCAGCAGACTGCGAACTGAGCCGCCGCCGCTAAGCGCCACCACTCGCGCAACGCTGGCGGATTCAACCCCGGCCACGGCTTCCACTCGCTCGACGACCTGGCGGTAGAACTCACGGCCCTGGGGCCGGGTATAGCGCAGGAGATTGATGTTGAGCGGGACGGTCAGCAGCTTCGCAGCATCGAAACCCGGACTGATTGACTGCGCCTGCTGCAGGCTTCGAAGAAACAACCCGGCCGCAATCAGCAGCACCAGCGACAAGGCCACCTGGGCTACTACCAGGATATTTCTCAGGCTGAAACGACGCGTCCGCTCATCGAGCACGAAAGATTCATCCTTAAGCGCCGGCACCAGATTAGGCCGTGACGCGCGAAATGCCGGAGCGAGACCGAAGACGATCCCGGTTGTTAGTGACAGCACAAGGGTAAAGATCAGCACGCGCACATCAAGGGCAAAATCTGGTGTGATCGGCAAAGCGCCGGGCGGAGGGGGCGCCGCCTTCAGTGCTTCAACCAACCACCACCCGAGCAACAGACCGGCCCCGCCGCCCATCACCGCGAGCAGAGCGCTTTCGGTCATGAGCTGACGGAACAGCCGCCCTCGGCTCGCGCCGAGAGCCATCCGCAGAGCGATCTCTTTCCGACGCGCTGAAGCGCGGGCTAACAAGAGATTCGCCACGTTCGCGCAGGCGATCAACAAGACTGCCGCTACCACCGACATCAGCAGCGCAGCGGCCGAAATCATCTGCGTTCGCTGCGTGGGATCGCCGTCGTTGACCGCAGTGAGCCTGACGCTTCGATTTCGATTTGTGTTGGGAAAGGCATCCTCCTGCTGCTTTGCAATGACAGCCAGTCCCGCCTGCGCCTGGTCGCTTGTTACTCCCGGCTTCAGCCTGCCGATACTGAAGAGCCAGCGATTGGCACGCACCTGTAACAAGTCAGGATTCATCTCGCCGGAGTATCCGGCGCGCGGCGGACGCATCACCGCCTGCATCATCATCGGAACGTAGATATCTCTGGTCACGCCCAACTCCGCACCTCCAAACTCGACAGGGGCGACCCCGATTACCGCGAAGCGTTGGCCGTTCAGCAGCAATTGCTCCCCGATGATATTCGTCCTGCCGCCGAACCGGCTCTGCCACAGACCATGACTGATAACGGCGACCGGATGCCCTCCTGGAACTCTGTCATCCTCAGGCGAGATGACCCGACCCAACTCCGCGCGCACGCCAAGGTCCTCAAAGTAATTGCCTGTGACGATTGCTCCCAAGACAAGGTCGGCCCCCTCGGTCTGCCCATCGGTATTCAGGCTGGCCGTGATCCCGCCCCATGCAATCATGCTGTCAAAGACCTGATTCTGATCGCGCATCTCAGAGTAGTCGGGATAGGAAAACACGCTCCCGGGAACACCACTGAAAACGTAGACCAGATTCTCCGGCTGTGCGACCGGCAGCCGGCGCAACAGGGTAGCGTTTACCAGACTGAAGATCGCGGTGTTGGCCCCAATACCCAGTGCCAGCGTCAGCAGGGCGACCGAGGTGTAGCCTGGATATTTGCGAAGCATCCGGCTCCCATACTTTAGATCCTGCCAAAGCGTATTCATCTTCGTCTCCGATTCAGTGACTTGCCAGTCAATGCGGGCCGTTTTGCGAGAAGCCTCGCCGCGTAATTAAGATCTTTGAGAAACGCGTCCATCAAAGCCTCCCTCTATTCCGTTTCTACGTCGCGGGGCCACAGCGAGAGTGCAACTCGCCGGCACCCAGGTCTTTCCAAACGCTACGGCCAAGTTCCAGGCACACCTCTCACTTTGAGGGGCTGGAAAGCCAAACGCCGTGCCAGTCTCCGCAGCGTCGCCTAAACGTCAGAATAACTTGCCTTCGCAGTGCTTTTGCCTGGTGGGGATGGGGTCACGATGTTGCGAATGTGGGATTGTGAGTTCCCAAATGCGGGAACTCCATTACTTTGCGTTGTGGAAGATGAGGCCGAGGGAGTAGCGCTCACCGGATTTGAGGCGGCTCACGCCGTGACGCATGTTGACGCGGTAGTCGCCGCGGGTACCGGCAACCGGACGCCAACGATTCGCAAAGACGATGAACTGTCCTCGCTCAATAGTGACGGCTTCACCGCGAGTCTGCATCCGAGGCCGTTGCTCAGTCAGCAGAAATTCTCCGCCCGAATAATCGCGTCCATGCCGGCTCAGCACACAGGCGGCTTGAAGCGGAAAAGCGATTTCGCCGTACAAGTCCTGATGCAGACAGTTGTAATCCTCCGCTTGATACCGAAGCATTAGCGGCGTCGGTAGCGTCTGCAACTTCTTCCGGCAGACCTCGAGAAACTCCGATAGCGTGGCGGGGAATCGGTGGGCCTGGTTCATTCGCTCTGCCCAACGGTTGGCGATTTCTGTCAGCGGTGGATAGAAGTGTTCGCGCAGCTCCAGAACCAGGGCCGGCAGCGGCTCTGCAAAATATTGATACTCGCCCCGGCCGAAGTTGTGACGCGCCATTATCACACGGCTCCGGAATGAGTCCTTTTCTGCATACAACCGGATGAGTTCATCGCATTCCGCCGCGGTCAATAAAGGCTTCGTTAGCGCATAACCGCGCTCATCAAGGTGTGCTGTGAGTCTGCTCCAGTCACAACTTTCAATTCGTTCTGCCGGCGTCTTCATTCGATCATGGCAATCAAACAACCCAGGAGGCTATCCCTTGACTTTGACTGAATTGGATCTGCTGCCCCTTCTTATCACCGCAAGCTCATTCTTGCCGGAATGGAGATTCAATTGTCGCTTTGTGCCTTCAATCGTTAGTCGCCCCGTGCTCGCGTCGAATGATGCCTTTCTCTCGAGCAGGACTCCATTTATCTCAACCTGAATCGAACCATTGAAGTTCGCTCCCGTTATTACCAGCTCGGAAGAATCCGCCTGGAACTTCGCCTTTGTGATTTCGGGGGCAGCTACAGGCCCTCCCAGAACTATGTTGAGCGGCTCGAAGAAGAACGAATCGGGTGGCGGCGGTGGAACTATGGGCCTGCTGATAACGAACCCGAAGTCGGAATAGCCGTCTCCATTAATGTCAAAAGAGGGTCCAAAAAACAGATGCGCTCCCTTGTCCTTGTCCTCGATAAACATTTTGACATCCTCTTCGTCGTGTCCGACTTCGAGGGTCGTTCCGGTCTTCAAGTCCCCGGAACCGAGAATGACATATGCAGCACCTGAATCTCTGAACTTGTTCTTAGGTCCCTCGCCGAAGAAAGCTTCTACAAAAAGATCTGATACCCCATCGCCGTTTAGATCCATCGCGAAGACTTGAGACCCGAAAGAATCTCCTTGTTGGAATTCGGAATCAGCACCCGTTGCGGCGCCGCGAATGGTCACGTCCTGCTGCCCTTCACCTATGCTTATCCTCCGTCCTAACAGCGATCCGGATCCAAACACGACATAAACTTCGCCGGGGAAGTTCGGATCGAGCGTACCGTCGGGCAGTGTGCGGTCGGACAGGCCCATGAAAATATCCGCAATATGGTCACCATTAATGTCTCCGGAGGCGATTGACGGTATACGTCCGGGGACGCCCACGATAACGGCCGAAGCTCCTCCCTGCGCGAGAGAGATTTCAGTGCCTGGTCGCAATCCAGTTGATCCCGCGACGATATCCACTCTTCGGTCGACGGGTCTGCCGATTAATACGTCCGAGATCCCATCACCACTCACATCCGCCACGATAAGGCTCGAGATTCCATTGTTATCTGTAGTGATGACGATATCAGGCGCTCGCGCCTGGAGATCGATTACACTGCCGGACACGAAAGGTCCAAGGATGATGTGGACGATCGAACCTTGAGGCACCCGAAGCCCGATCGATATGAGGTCCTTTGCTCCATCGCCATTTACATCTCCGCTCGCCTGGAACTGGAAGAAAGGTATTCTC
>DASYSA010000669.1:0-9198 GCA_036003885.1 Blastocatellia bacterium
TCGCTTGCTGGCTCTCGTTATCAGCTTTGCTGTGGCTGCCCCGCTCGGTCTCGGCCAGGCGCGGAACGCAGCCGAGTCGAACCTGCGAATCAAGGTTACTGACCCGCGTGGCGCGGCGATTGTCGGGGCGCGCGTAAGCATCAAAGGCAGGAGCGAAAATCCATTCGTCGCTGAGACCGATGGACGGGGGGAAGCCGTTATTCCCGTGCTTTCATCAGGGACCTTTGATCTCCATATCGAGGCCCCCGGGTTCGAGCCGCGCGATATCAAAGATGGGCGCTTGAAATCGGGAAGCAACAAGCTCGAAGTCAGGTTGGAGGTCGCCGGCGTCAAGGAGGAGGTCGAAGTGAAACGCGACGCGCAGGAGAGGAACACGGATCCACGCGGTAGCGGATTCACGACCGTACTTACGCCGGATCAGATAGCTGCGCTGCCCGATGACCCCGACGAGTTCGAAGCCGCTATTCGGAACATGGCAGGCCCGGGCGCCGTGCTTCGAGTCAACGGCTTTCGCGGCGGCAAGCTCCCTCCCAAATCGCAGATTCGCGAAATCAGATTTCGGATGAACCCTTATTCCGCGGACAGCCACGACACCAGTTTCATGTCGGTCGACATCTTCACCAAGCCCGGGTTGGACAACTGGCACGGCGCCTTCAATCTCGGGTTTCGGGATGAGGCGCTCAATGCACGAAACCCTTTTGCGCGAGTATTGGGACCCGAGCAGTTTCGGCGCTTTGGAACGTCAGTGGATGGCCCGCTGTGGAAGAATCACACCTCAGTGGCTTTATCGGCCGAGGGCGTCTCATCCTACGATTCCAGGACCATCGTCGCCGCGCTGCCCGACGGCCCCTTCAGCAGCCTGGTTCGCCGCCCCTCGCGCACGCTCAATCTTTCAGCGCGAGTTGAGCATGCTTTGACGAAGACTCATACGCTCAGGAGTGAGTACCAGCGCAATGCCGGCCGCCAGGACAGTCTGGGGGTGGGCGACTTCGATCTGCCCGAACGAGCCTTCTCGACTGATCGCACCGAACACATCCTGCGAGTGTCGGACTCCGGGGTTGTGGCGAAGCGTCTGGTCAATGAGGTGCGCTTTCAAACGAGCTGGCAGCAAACAGAATCTCACTCCTCTTCAAACCTGCCCGCGATCACCGTGCTGAACGCATTCAATCGAGGGGGGGCCCAGATCGAGAGCTCCCGAAGGGTTCGAGAGATAGAGTTGGCGGACAACGTTGACTTCGCATTCGAAAAGCACTCGATGCGAGCCGGCATTCTGCTGGAGGCCGCTGGCTACCGAAGCAATGAGCTTCGAAACGGCAGCGGCACCTTTGTCTTCGCGAGCCTCGACGATTTTCGGAACAACCGGCCCACCACGTTCAGCAGGCGCTCGGGCGATCCGCGAGTCGAGTTCAGTCAGTATCAGTTGGGATCATACTGGCAGGACGACATGCGATTGCGCAAGAACCTGTCAATAAGCGTTGGTCTTCGACATGAGTTCCAAACCAATCTCGGAGATCGCAACAACTTTGCGCCGCGGTTCGGTGTGACCTGGTCGCCCTTCAAGGATGGCAAGACGACGTTTCGCGCCGGCGCGGGAGTTTTCTACGACTGGTTTGCCGCCGATGCTTTTGAGCAGACCTTGCGAGTAGACGGGAGCAGGCAGACAGATCTGGTTGTACGCAATCCGTGCTTTCCGGATCCTCTCAGTTGCGGAAGCGAAACTATCCTGCCGCCGAGCCGTTTGCAACGCGATCCGCGGCTTCGAATGCCTTATGTCGAGGAGGTGTCGTTTGGCGTGCAGCGACAGTTGGCCAAATTCGCCCAACTCATGGCGAACTACCGTCATCAGCGCGGTCTGAATCAACTGCGGGGTCATAACGTCAATGCTCCTTTGCCGGATGGGACAAGGCCCGACTCGAGTTCGGGCAACATCACTCAGGTTGAATCGGGCGCGCGCTCGACCGTCGATGGCCTCAGTATCAATGTGAACTTTCAGCAGCCGCAAAAGCGGTTCTTCGCGCACCTGGGCTACTTTTTTTCGAAAGTGACAAACGACTCGGACGGGCCCTTCAGCCTGCCGGCAGACAACTTTGACTTCGGCGCCGAGCGTGGTCCCGGCGCTGGAGACGTGCGCCACCGGCTGTTTGGGATGTTGAATATGGGCTTGTTCAAGGGCCTTCGCCTGGGCGCGACTTTCAACGCCAGCTCCGCTCCGCCATACAACATCACCACGGGCTTCGACGACAACGGTGATAGCGTGAGCAATGACCGGCCCCGAGGAGTGACGCGCAACAGCGCTCGCGGCGCGGGTCAGTTCAATCTGGGCACACGCCTGAGTTGGGGGGTTGGTTGGGGGCAGCCCAGAGCCGCGGCGATGGGCCAACGAGCAGTTTTGATTCGCGCGCGGGACGACAGCGATGCGCTTGGGCAGATGCCGATGGGTGGAATGAACGGCAAACGGTGGCGAACAGAACTCTACGTTCAGGCTTTCAACCTTCTGAATCACACGAACCCATTGAACTTCACGGGAGTACAAACGTCCCCCTTCTTTGGACATGCGACCGCAGCTCTGCCGGCGAGAAGAATCGAGAGCGGATTAAGGTTCAGCTTTTGAGGTGCGATGTGGCGAGAGAAAGCGATCCGGATCAGGAGTCATCCCCTGAGTGAGACTGCCTGGGAAGCGCGTCCAGCACATCTCGTACCTTCCGCGCGAGTCCGTCCGGAGAGAACGGCTTTTGAAGGAACGCAACTTCATCATCGATGACACCGTGGTGGACGATTGCGTTTTCAGTATAGCCAGAACAGTAAAGAACTCCCATGTCGGGGCGCGTCTGCCGCAACCGAGACGCCATCTCCTTGCCACCCATCTCGGGCATGACTACATCCGTGACTAGCAACTCAATTGCCCTGTTATAGAGCCGAGAGACTTCGAGAGCCTCAACGCCTGTGGCGGCCGCAAGGACTCTGTAGCCGAACCTCTCCAGCACCGTAGTCGCGAGGGTTCGCACGCCATCATCGTCCTCGACCAACAAGATGGTCTCTGATCCTTCAAGCGACTTTGCCGGAGAGTCGTCGATTTCGGCCGTCTGAGCAACCTCATACACCCTCGGCAAGTACACCTTGAAAGTCGTCCCTTTACCTGTCTCGCTATAGACCCAGACATGGCCTCCGCTTTGCTTGACGATCCCATACACGGTTGAGAGACCGAGGCCCGTTCCTCTGCCCAGCTCTTTCGTAGTAAAGAATGGCTCAAATGCGTGGGAACAAGTCTCGGAATCCATCCCAGCGCCTGTGTCGCTTAGAGCAAGCAGTACGTACGCGCCGGGGGTAACCTCTGAATGTGAGTGCGCATAGGTCTCGTCGAGATCGACATTGGCCGTTTCGATTGTGAGTTTTCCACCCTCCGGCATCGCATCGCGAGCATTTACAACCAGATTCAAGATGATCTGCTCAATTTGTCCCGGATCTGCCCTCACGAGTCCGAGCTCCGAGCCGGCGAAGGTCACGAGCTCGATATCCTCGCCGATCAGCCGATGTAACATCTTTTGGATATTCGATACGACTGCATTAAGGTCCAACACTCTTGGCTGCAGCATCTGCTTGCGACTGAAAGCCAGCAACTGCCTGGTCAGCGAAGCCGCTCGATCGCCGGCTGCTCTTATCTCCTCAATGTTGTTACGAGCCTTTTTTTCCAGTCCCGAGCGGCTGAGAAGGAGGTCGGCGTAGCCAATAATGGCCGTCAACAGATTGTTAAAATCATGGGCTATCCCTCCCGCCAATCGACCGACGGCTTCCATCTTTTGGGACTGGCGCAACTGGTCTTCCAGTTGTTTGCGCTCGGTGATGTCGACCGCCAGAACAAGCCGCGCGCTCCGGCCGCCAATGACTATCCCTCGTGAGCTCGATTCGACGTCGATCAACGTCCCATCTTTCTTTCGGTGCCGGCGTACGACCCGTGCGGTCGCCTCGGGAGTTAAAGCTCCGACCGCCTCCAGCAACATCGGAATATCTTCCGGGGGCCGAATTTCCCTCATCGTCATCGAAAGGAATTCATCCGTTGAATAGCCATAGTGAGCAACTGCGGCGGCGTTAACCGCGAGAAAGGCCAGCGTTTCGATGTCATAGACCCACATCGGGTGCGGGTTCTCATCGAAGAGCAGCTTATACCGTGCCTCCGAGGCGCTCACAGTCTCCTCGGCGCGCTTTCGCTCGGTGATGTCCCTCAGGTACGCGGTAAAAAGAGGCTCCCCGTTCAATTGAATTACGTTGATGGCCAACTCAACTGGAAACTCAGAACCGTCCCCGCGCATCGCCGTGACTTCGATGACCTTCCCGATTACCGGACCTTCCCCCGTCGAAAGATAGTGGGACATTCCTTGTCGATGCCTCTCACGGAAGGCGGGAGGGATAATGGTTTCTGCCAGCTCCTTGCCGGCAATTGCCTCCTGGCGATGACCAAATGTCTTCTCAGCGGCGGGATTGAACTCAACGATCCTTCCGGCCCGATCGGCAGTTATGATGCAGTCGATAGCCGATTCGAGGATGGCCGTTTTGCGCGCCTCCGCGTTACGCACCACCAGTTCCGCTTGATGTCGTTCCGCGTCTGCCATGTTCAGCAAGCGGGCGTTCACCCACACGACAACCGCGAAGATAAGGACAATGGTGGTCGCGAAGAGTGCCACAGCGAATTCGGTATCGTACAGCGCCTCGCGAGCCCCCTTGATCAGAAGCCATCCTATTAAGAAGGTCAAAGGAACGGTCACCGGCAAGACGCGTCGCGCCAGCGATCCGCCGAAGTGCCGGCTCGTAAAGATAGCCATCACACCATACTCCGGCCGGGCGCAGAGCGCGCCGACGCCGAGCGCGAGAAACATTGCCGCGGTGTGAAGTGCGACCGTCGAATAAGTGGAGAAGGTGTACAGGGCTTTCGCGTTGTAGATGTGGCCGACTATGGCGAGCAGGCCCAGCATGGCTCCCAGCAGCGCGAGGGCCCGAGAGAGCCGTCGCACCCCTCGCAGTCTTGAATCGAGGCACAGAATCGCAATGCCGAAGACGGCCATTCCCAGGGCGGTTGCTTCGGCCATTCGGCCAGGATGAGCCCCGGCGGTCGACGATTGCGCGCCGCGGAAGAGCAGTTCATCAATGCCGAGATCGAGTTGTAGCAGGTATTCGGACAGTGTCAACAATCCAACCAGGGTTACAACGGCTGCGCAGGCTTGCCGGCCGAGTCTGCGATTCCGACTCACAGGGCTGGATCGGCCCGGACTGGTCTGTGCCAGTGCCAACGAGAGGCCCAGGAGCACCAGACACAGAGCCGTGTTGGGTTTCATCGTGGCCAGGCCCGGCGATATGCTCGTGAGCTCCTCCATATTCAGCAACCACCCTGCGAGCGCAAGACCGCCAACAACAATGGCAGTCGCTGCGGACCCTAGCGAGATAGTCAAACAGTAGCGCACAGTCCTGGGATCTGCTTGAAGGTTCATGAAGACTTCTCGCCTGGGTTGCAGGATGGCAACAGCTAAATGTGTGAGGCTGTCGTTTGCAAAACTCAGTTCATTCCACCGCGCGGCGCGAGCAACTTGAGTCCTCAAGGGACAACTTTCAACGATAGCCAGTGTCTGTGCGGGACTCGATATCACCCGAAAGTGGATGTTTGCTCACTAACTCGGATTCTAGGTCCCCGGTGGATTCAAGTCAATGCGCGGCCATAGCGCCCGTTTCTCCAACCGAACGAGACGGAGCCGCCGGTTCAGCGCCAGCGGCTCCGGTTCGTCAGGCTCAGTCAACAAACAGACCCGGCTCGGCGACCTGCTAACCTTTGACAGGAGTGACAAGTGTGGCAGCGACGAACTCGTCTGATGGCGGCTCGCCTCTGCACTCCGGTGGGGCGCTCAACTTCAGAAGCATCTGTTCGACAGTGCGCTTTTAGCGTGCAATAATTTTGCCTTGATGCGCTCAGGGTTCAAGAAGCTAACGGCGGTCGTTTTGATCTTATTGATTGCAGCGGTGGCCGCTGCCTCGGATTGGGACCGAGGAGTCTCGCTCTACAACAAAGGTGACTATCGGGCGGCGCTGGCGGAGTTTCAAGACATCATACGCGAGAGGCCGGACGCCGCCGGAGCGTGGTACTACATCGGGTTGTGCGAGTTCAAGATGAAGCGCTACGCCCGGGTCCAGTTGCCCCTGTCGCACGCCATCGATCTGCTCGAGGTTCAGTCCAGCGATAGCGCCGACATCGCAGGCGCATGGTACACGATCGGTATTTCACAATATCTCCTGGCCCAGTACGACAAGGCGGTCGAACCTCTAAAACGCTATCTCGACCTCACAGCAAAGGCGAAGCGAGAGGCCGACTCCGGTGCCCGTGCGGCTCTCGGCCGCGCCTACTTCTTCCTCGACCGCTATGACGAAGCGCTGGCGCTGTTGTCGGCGGCGAAGGGCGCGAATGATACAACTCGAGAGGCCGGAGCAAGCTCCTCATATTATGTTGGCGCGATCTATTTCAAACGCGAAGACGACGACCGTGCTATCCCTGCGCTTCGGGAGGCGGTGCTCGCCAACCCGGAGGATGGGGCGACGCTGGATCTGCTGGCCGAAAGCCTGTTGCGCAAGGCACGAAAGACGAACGGAGCGGGGGCAGCTTCGATTTGGAACGAAGCCGCACAAGTCGGCGAAAAGCTCCGCGCCGTGCGAGACGACTTGAAGACCGCGAATATTCTGGGACGGGCGTATCTGGGCGCTCGCCAGTTCAACAAAGCTGTCGGGCCGCTCGAGAAGCTGGCGAAGGCTAATAGCGAGAACGGACAGGCGTGGCTCTACTACGGCATTGCGCTTTCGCGGAGCGGACAGACGAGGAAAGCGATGGAAGCGCTCGAGATCACGATTCAACTGATACCCGACTCTGTGCCGGCGCTCTCCGAACTTGCCTTCGTATACGAGAGCGACAAGCAGTATCAGCAGGCGTTGCGAATCTATGAGAAGGCTTATGCGGCTACGAACGACCCTGCGATCAAGGACAGCATCGAACGGGTGAAGGTCCTGGCCTCTCAGCAGCCGTGAGGGGAGGAGGGAGAATGGAGAGTGGGAGAAGCGGCAGCACGCCCATTCTCCCACTCACCCATTCTCCCACACATTCTCTCTTAGGAGACTTTCTTAAACGACGCCAGTGCCTCAGCCTCGCTGTCGAAGGTCTCAAAAACCGTGATCAGCTTGGTGATCGCAAGCAGGTCCTGGATGCGCTTGGTGAGGTTGACGAGCTTTAGGTGTCCGCCTTCACGCTTGGTTGTAGTGTAAGCGCTAATGAGGCCACCCAACCCGGCCGAGTCGATGTATGCCACCTCGGCCAGATTCAGGAGCATCCGACGCTGGCCGTCAGCCAGCAAGTCCTTGATGCGATCCCTGACCTGTAAGTCGCCTTCACCCAGCACGATCTTACCCGATAGGTCGAGTATGCTGACTCCTTCAACAACTCGCTCTTTGATATCCATCGCCGCCTCCTCGTCGCATTCTACAGAGGCGTGAAGTTATCACAGGGCGGCGGGCTAGTCAAAGAGGACCCCTCGACTAGACAGATTAGTTAATGATGAACTCGCTGAAGTGAGCCTGCTTTGACAACCAGCGTAGCGGCAGGTATCATAGCTCTTCGTTTTAACGGGGCGTGGCTCAGCCTGGTAGAGCGCTCGGTTCGGGACCGAGAGGTCGTTGGTTCGAATCCAATCGCCCCGACCATTTTTTTTAAGACCCAAGAAGCACAGTTTGGATTGTCTACTCCAAGCCGGTTTTTCCGGGCATCCGACGCCGGTACCGTAAACTGTGAGTCTTGGGTTTCATCACGTATGATCGCACGGCGATTCGTAGTAAGGGGAAGGGTCCAGGGAGTGGGCTTTCGTTACTTCGTCACCCGCGCCGCCCGCTATTCAGGCGTGGTGGGGAGTGTTCGGAATCTGCCCGACGGCAATGTAGAAGCAATCGCCGAAGGATCAGCCGAAGCGATTGCCCAATTCCGCCGGCAACTCGAAAGTGGTCCCAGTTCCGCACACGTCTCTTCGGTAGATGAGATAGAACTGCCGGTGAGCGGGCGGTACACGAGATTCGAGGTCGCTTATTAAGTGTTATTTCATACCGAGGAGACCATTAGTGGACAATCTGAAAAAGATGATACGAACGGTTCCGGACTTTCCGAAGCCGGGGATTCAGTTTTACGACATAACGACGCTGCTCAAAGAGCCGTATGGACTGCGGACGACGATCGACCGGCTCACAGAGTTGATCGATGACCCGAATATCGACACAGTGATCGGGGTTGAAGCGCGGGGTTTTATCTTCGCACCGGCGCTCGCTTACAGATTGGGCGCCGGCTTCGTACCGGTTCGCAAGCCTCGCAAGTTGCCGGCAGAGACTGAGTCGATTTCCTACGAGCTTGAATATGGCAAAGACACGCTCGAGATTCATAAGGACGCGATAGGGGATGGGAACCGGGTCATCATAGCCGACGACCTGTTGGCTACGGGCGGGACCGCTCGCGCCGTCGTCGATCTGGTCGAGCGATTGGGAGGAAGGGTAGCCGGACTCGCCTTTGTTGTTGAGCTGAGCTTCTTGAATGGCCGCGAGCGATTCGCGGGTCACAAAGTTGCCTCGCTTCTGCAATATGATGAGTAGGTACCAACGAGGCACCCAAAGACTTGACACGGCCGTCGCGACGGCCTGCTGGACAGCCCAAAAGTTTATCTGCTAACTTTCAACCGTTGTGCTCCCGTAGCTCAGCTGCATAGAGCGTCCGCCTCCTAAGCGGAAGGTCGCGCGTTGGAATCGCGCCGGGGGCACCACTTAACCTCTGGGCCATCGGCTGTAGCCGGGCAACTTCTTTAGATCCTCTCCCTCAACATCAAGCAAGCTTTCTTGCTGACGTAATTCCACCCTCATATACTCGATGCCCATGAACACTGGAGAGATTTTAATGGATGTTGGCTTGTCATCGGAACTCGAACAGATCATTCACACCCGCGATTTCGTCAAACTGCGCGATCTTCTAAAGAACTGGGCGCCGCCCGACGTGGCCAGACTGATCGAGAGCCTGGCGATTGAAGATCAAGTGATAGTTTTTCGAATTCTACCACGACAACTTGCGTCCAGGGCTTTCGAGTTTCTGAGTCTGACGGAACAGGAACACTTGCTCAAAGCCATGGGCCAGGAGGATGTTGC
>DASYSA010000670.1:0-5780 GCA_036003885.1 Blastocatellia bacterium
TCTCAGGTTCCACCCGGGTGACCGAGACGTGTGCGACAATCGAGCGACCCAACGGAAAGAGGCCCTCCTCGGATAGGAACACGTCGGTCTCGAAGCGAGCGCCCTCGTGCCTCGCCCTGAGGATATCGACAATGCCATAGAGCGTCACGCGCCGCCCATCAGGGAGTTCGCGATTGACGAAGATCACATCGTCCAGCTGGACGGTCTGCTCCGGCGACACCGCTATCCAGAAGTCGAGCGGCTGCGCGTCCTCGGTCCCAAGCACTTTGCCGATTTCAACACTCATTGTGCGCTCATATTGAATAGCTTCAGTTCGATTGCCCTCCTGATTGCAAGCGCGTCGCCGAGCCGGTGACGCAACTCCTGCTCGAGCGACCCCACGGGAAGAAGGTTCTGCGGCGAGCGCGGATCGCGAAACGAGTTGCTGGCGAAAGCGGGAATGCAACTGGCGGACAGGTCAGCCAGCTCAACGGCCCTTGTGAGGCCAACGCCGCCGCGGACTTCGAGTCTTAACACACCTGCAACCTCATGGTCCATTACTCTCGGCGTTCCGATTCGCAGGTACCAGGAGTAGCGATCGTAGTTGCTGTCGGTGATCGCGAAGACCGGCGTCCGCTGGCCGATCTCGAGCTGTGACACAAGAGCAAAGCTCGCCGCTGGCAAGTACGGCTTGAAGAGTCGCTTTATGATCCCGACAGTCGACAGATTGAAGGCGGTGAAGAAGGTGAGCGGCCCGTCGGCAAACACGCAAGCGGATTCTGTTGAGAGGGACTCAGCGACGGCGGTCTCTTCAGTCCTCATGCGGTATTGCAGTCCGAGCAGCGGCGCCGGCGGAGCACTGTCAGCCACGGAATAGGGAACGAAGACCAACTCGGTGTTGCCGACCGTCAACGTTTCAGTCTCCATTGACATTCCGCTGCCGGTGACCAGGTAGCGCATGACTCTGATCTGTTCAAACCGGGCCTGGTTGTGAGAGACGCGGACGGCACCAACTGCAGTGGAGCCGAACAAGCCACGGATTATGCGTCCCGAGTTGTCATCGACAATGATTCGAGCTTCGACGCGCCGGACGCCGTCGACGAAGTGAATCGGCTCCGGGCGGACCTGTTCCCGGGGTTCCACGGCATGCCAGGAGGTGCCTTCGACGGTGGCGTCGACATTCGGTTCGCCCTCTTCATCGAACTCGTCAATCTGGAAAGGGCTCTCGTACTCGGCGGGCCAGGGATCCAGAAGGAGTCGAGTTTTTTTCATGAGCCGTTGGACAGAACTTGTGCAGAAGAAATACAAAAAACGGATTGGACCATTATCTTAGCGTCATTCTTTCCTGCTGAGAAGGGGATCCTCAGGCAGCGATGTCACTTTGAAGGATCTGGCCTGTCCGGTAAGAGGAATGTTCTTCTGGAAAGATCGGAAGCGAGTGTCGCCTCGCTGTAGTAGAGCTTCAAAACACTGTCCTTCCAGTTGAACAGATCCTCATTGTCGCCGGCGAACTGATCCCAGGTCTGTTCCAACCCAATGCGCTCGACGCGTTCGCGGATCAGAAAGAAGTAGGCCCACGTGATCGTCTCGTGATAGCGCTCGGCCTTCCCGTGAAAGGTTGCGAAACGCTTGATGCCTTCGGAGACCCTGGTCAGGGCCTCGATCGGTTCATAACGCCGCAGGTAAAGCCAGCTCAACCTGATATGATCTCGATGATGAAAGTTCTCCGGCGTCAGTGTGCAGTCCTCGAAACTGACTATGAATTCTTCATCCTGCGATGAAACATCGTTTGGCGTTTCCATCGTTGCCTCCAGACCTTCGTCCAAAAAGAAAACCGCCCATGCGAATCGTTCGCATGGGCGGTTGCTGTTTTTTGCTTGGATAACTATACCATCGGCCTTAGGAAGCAAGCAAGGAAGTAGGAGATAGGATCTAGGATTTAGGATCTAGATCCAGGATTTAGGCCGCTAAGACACCAAGCCGCGCGAAGTGAACGGGCTCGCTTCACTCCTGGAGATCCTAGATCCTAGATCCTAAATCCTAAATCCTAGATCCTATCTCCTATCTCCTATCTCTTCGAGCACTCGGACCGCTCCGCTCATCCCTTCTCTTACTCGAATCTCATTGCCCAGGCTCGCCGCCCGTTCCCGGATCGACGGGTCATCGAGTACGGCCTTCATGTCTTTAGCCAGGCCTCCTGGCTGGAGTCGATCGAAGCGGACCGACCGAGGTCCAAGCCCCAACAGTTGAACTCGATGAGCCCAATAGAATTGATCCAGAAGATGAGGAACGACGATCTGCGGCACTCCGGCTCTCGCGACGGTCGTAGTGGTCCCCGCGCCTCCGTGATGAACAACCGCGGCGCAGCGAGAGAAGAGCAGGTGATGCGGAACAGTTGAGACAACTCGGCACCACGGCGGAAGACTCTTCCGGTTCAAGCCAAGACCAGTCCAACCCGAGCCGAGTATCAATCGACAGCCCGCAAGCTCGGCAGCCTCGAGCGACATTCTGGCAGCCCGTTCCGTCTCGTCGGTAACCATGCTGCCGAAGCCCACAAAGACAGGCGGCGGACCAGCAGACAAGAACTCGCCCAGCTCATCATCGAGTGATCCCCCCTCTTCGAGCACCAACGCATCGACCGTAATGACATTGGCCGGCAGGTCCGGGGGCGCCGAAGCGAGGGTTGAGTCGGCCGCCAGAATAACAGTAGTGCCTGATATCAAGTGACGTACGGGGCTAGCCACCCTCGCGAGCCCGAGCCGGCTGCGACTTCGATTCATGCTCGCTACCAGGACCAGATCGGCTGCCCCGGCTCCCATCAGCCACGTGAGCAGATTGACGGCGCGCGGCAGCCTCTGCCACTTTACGAAGGGCGGCGGATGCGCTGAACTCGGAAGCGCAACGGGACAATAGACAACCATAACATAGGGCACTCGCCGATCTTCGGCTACCGAGGGGCCGGCGAACTGGAGACCGGCGCCTACGATGATGTCGGCGTCCGGAAATGTCTGCGGAAGCGAGTTGAACTGCGCCGGGATCAGATCGTGATAGAGGTGTCTCATCTGCCATCTGGCGCCCCGAATCTTGTCGCCGGCGGCGCACATGACCTGCTCAATATTGATGCCGACAGGATGGAATGTGAAACCGAATGACTCGACCCAGGCCCTGAAGTTGTCCGGGGCGGAGACCTCGACACGGTGCCCGCGATCTCGCAGGGCGATTCCTAATGCGATCAGCGGTTGGACGTCTCCGCGAGTGCCGTACGGCGCGAGCAGAATCTTCATCTTCTTCTATTCTTGACTCCCTGCTGGATAGTCAGGCACGTTTGCATCGTTGTCTAGACTAAAGACTCTTCCCCGGCAGGGCCCACGGGTGTCACTGTTAAAGGAGTGCCTCAGAATGTTTAATAGAACAGGGAAGGTGAAAGTGAGAGGTGACCCATAGAATTCGGTCGACGTCATTGGGTCGGCGCTGTTTCATGGCATCGAAAACTCTATTGGAACCCGACGCCTCGCGGTATCGAACGCACGAGAACACAATAATAAGGAGGGCAACGTGAAGGTAAAGCTCGAAGCGCAGAATTCGCTAAATGAGGAGTCGGTCAAGTCGGCAACGGGCAAGACGTGGCAAGAGTGGTTCGCGATTCTGGACAAACGCGGGGGCACGGCCCAGGGACGAAGAGCGATCACTAACTTTCTTTATGGAGAGTGCAAGCTCGACGTCTGGTGGTGCTCAACTCTCAACGTCGAATACGAGGCAGCTCGCGGTGTTGTCGAGAAGGACGGCCAGCCCAAGGGATACACGATCTGCGCGACCAGGACAATCACCGCACCAGTTGATAGGGCCTATGACTCCTGGGTTACTCCCGAGGCGCTCAACAGGTGGTTTTCCTCAAAGAGCAAGGCCGAGGTCGCGGACGGCGGTAGCTATTCCAATGCTGACGGGGATGCGGGTCTGTACAAGCGAGTGCGCAAGAACAAGGACCTGCGGTTCACCTGGGAGAATCCTGCCCACACCGCCGGTACCATCGTTGACGTTGTCTTTCAAGATAAGGGCAAGGGCAAGACGAACGTTATGGTCACCCATGATCGCATTCAGACGCGCGCCGAAGCGGATGGCCTGCGGGAGGGATGGGGCCAGGCGTTGGACCGCTTGAAGGCCTTGCTCGAAGCGTAACGAGAATTGTCGATTGCGGATTGCGGATTTGGAACCGTGGGCTGAACCCGCTCGGTGAACGACAACAGATCACACTCGCGTCCGCAATCCCAACCTCCAATAATCTCAATCTCCGATCCGCCAATCCGCAATCCGCAATCCTCAATCGCCCCTGCTCCAGTCCACTTCGTCACACGTCTGTGCACCTTCATCCCAAATTTGTTACTGAGGTCCTCCACCTCAATTAGTCTTTAACCGTGCCCGCAGTGTAGCCGGTTCATTCCCGCGACCCTTCTCAGGGTAATCCGAAGCGAATGAACTGACATTCTGCGATCGAGAAGTTCAGCTGGTAGACAGATTCAAGGATGGGGACGACTGCCTAACCGGGCTCGTGCAGGCAGTTAACATCGAAGTACGGAGGATTATGATGAAGGTGTTACGTGCTGCGTCCATTTCACAATCTGTCGAGACGGAAACGCACCAAAGGCATACCACAACTTCCAGGGGCTCTCTGCTTAGCGAGGCAGGAGCCCGCCGCTTATCCAGCCAGGCCGCATTGAGAAGTTCAATGCGAAGGTACTTCCTGAGTCTGCTGCATCAGCTCTCTCGGCGGGTCGCTAAAGTGACCTCCCACGTCCTGGTCTTCGCAATGCTTGTTCCCACGCTGACTCTCGCGCAGGGAACTCGGGGAACAATCGACGGTCAGATCACCGATCAGAACGGCGCGGCTGTTAGCGGCGCTACAGTGAAGCTAATCAACCTCGGGACCAAACTCGAAGTGAGAACGGTACAGACCGGCGACGACGGCAGGTACCAGCTACTGGAACTCGAACCGGCGGTATATGACGTCGTAATCACGTCCAGCGGCTTCGCCGAGAAACGGCTTTCAAGTGTGAAGGTCGAACCCAATCGCAATCTTCAACTCGATATATCACTTGGCGCGGCGGGAGCCGCTGAATCCGTTAACGTAACGGCAAGCCAGGAACTACTCGACAAGCAGTCCCCGACGCTCGGAACTACGGTCGACCATAGACGGGTCGAAGGTCTGCCCTTGAACGGCCGCAATGTCCTGAACCTCTCGCTGCTCCAACCGGGCGTCACCGAAACCAACACCGGCTTTGGGGAGGGCGCGGGCATTCGCGTCAATGGACAGCGCGGCGTCGAGAACAACCTCACTCTCGATGGCTCAAACAACAACGAAGTCGCAGTGGGCGGCCCGACGGGCGCAACTCCACGGCCCGATGCTGTCGAAGAGTTTCGCCTGCTCACCGCGAACTTCGAAGCAGAGTTTGGCCGTAACACGGGCTCCGTCATCAACGTCGTCACCCGCAGCGGCGGCAATGACTACCACGGGAACGCGCGGTTCTTCTATCGTCCGACCTTCCTTTCAGCAGCGCGCTTCTTCGATCAGAATTCGCCGACTGACAAGCCCGTGCGCGGAACGGACGACTTTCGCCGGCGCTTCGAACGGAAAGAGATCGGCGGGAACTTTGGCGGCCCATTTACAATTCCGAAAGTCTACAATGGCCGCCAGAAGACCTTCTTCTTCGTCGACTATGAGCGCCGAGCCCAATTGATCGGCGACACCCGCGATATCACCGGAATCCCTACGCTGGCGGAGCGAAGCGGAGACTTCAGCGGACTTG
>DASYSA010000671.1:0-10718 GCA_036003885.1 Blastocatellia bacterium
AGGAACTCTAAACTCGACGGATAGCAATTTCGTGTGGAGACCTGTGTTCCCCGCGACCGTGAAGTTCCAATTCTAGTCACACCCCACTCAATCCCGCCAGGTTGAACACTGGACAAGCCCCGAAACGCATTGATAGAATCAGCGACTTTGACATGCAGGACAAAGGCGACCCAGATGCAACAAAGGACAGTGGCGCGCCTTTGAATCATGGCGGGCACGACTCCTTCACCGATCCGGCGGCTGTGGAGCGCCGCGTTTGGCGAAACATCTTTGTCGTGATTGCAATCGCCGTGCTCAGTGCCGCGGTCTTTAAGGATCTGAAGTTCGTCTTCGGTCTTGTAGTGGGCGGCATGCTTGCGCTGCTCAATTACAGGTGGCTACACTCCTCACTGAGAGCGGCTCTGGCGGGGGGCGAAAAGAAAGCACCACCGGGCACGACGTTGAAGTTCGTTGTTCGCTGGTTAGTCATCGCGGCGGTGGTTTACGCCGCCAGTCTCACCGGGTACGTGGACGCTGCCGCGATATTGATAGGGCTGTTCGCACCGGCACTGGCAATAATGATCGAAGCCGCTTACGTGACCTATCGAACGATTACTCAACACGGGGAACGATAATAGATGTTAGCCATTATTTTGGCACTCCTCCAACACGCTCCCGAAGGCGCCGCAGAACATGCCGAAAACGCGGCCGAAACTGCGGAACACGAACCGCTCATAGTCGAGTGGGTCAATCACACTTTTGGACCAGCTGTGCTCAGCATTGAGCGAGCGATAATGCCTCAGGTCTATGGCCTGTTCGGCGCAACCTGGCACGAGCCCGCTGCGGACAACGTAATTCCCGCGCACGTCTTTTTCACACTCATCTTGATGGCTATCGTGATCGCCGGCGTGCTCCTGTTAAGGGGCAAGCTCTCAGTTGACAGACCCTCCAGGGGACAACAACTGCTCGAAGTCATTGTCGAACAGATTCGCGGGTTGCTGGACCAGGTCATTGGACCCTACGGCCGGCGCTATGTTCCAGTGATCGGGACGTTCGCGGTGTTCATCCTGATCGGCAACTTAATGAGTTTGATTCCGGGCCTCGGCGCGCCGACGGACAATATCAACGTAACCGGCGCGCTCGGGATTACCTCGTTTTTGTATTACATCGCGAGTGGGTTTCGCCAGCAGGGGATCAGGTACCTCAAACACTTTACAGGTGGCCTCACCGGCGTGATGCTTCCGACCCTGGGTATTCTAATCTTCGTCGTCGAGATTCTATCGAATAGCGTGCGGCCGGTGACCCTCTCACTGCGCTTGTTCGTGAACATGTTTGCCGACCATAAGATTGGAAGCGTCTTTCTTGAGCTGGCGCCCTGGCTGGTGCCGATCTTCACAATCGTGCTTGGGGTCTTCGTATCTTTTGTGCAGACATTCATCTTCATAATGCTGTCGATGGTTTATTTGTCGGAGACGGTACCTCACGAGGAGCACGACGTCGACGAGCCCGCCCACGGTCACGAGCCGGCCGAAGCGCATTGAGGCTCGTACGCCTTGCGCGAAATTGACTCAGGACGCGCAGGCAACATAGTTATGGCTTTATAGTAACCCGAGTCGAGGAGAGTGAAAGTCAGGCTTGTTTTTTATAGAAGTGCGAAGGCACGCAGTCGCTGGAGCCTTGCAGTAAGAGGGGCAAGAGCATACCGGGCTCGTGGAAATCATACCCAGGCCTGCTGGACCCATCCTCCGTTGATAACTGCGAGGGCAAAGACAAGGGTGCTTCGATGAAAGTGCCGGTCTTCATGCCTTCGCCCAGACGCGCCGTTTCGACGGCCGTGGAGGAAAATCATGATTAAGGCGAGACTGATCTTCATGTCGGCGTTGATGATGCTGCTGGTCATCGGCACCGCGATGGCTCAAGCGCCCGGAGCAGGCGGACCTGACGACCATACCACCGGAAACACCTGGTTTTTTCCTGCGATACCAGGATTCGCGGTTGCGCTAGCAGCTTTCGGAGGAGCGCTCGGGGATGGCCGGGCAATTGCCGCGGCATGTGAAGGCACAGCGCGAAATCCGGGAGCCGGCGGACGTATATTCACGATGTTGCTTTTGGGGCTCGCGCTTATCGAAACGCTGACCCTGTTTACGTTCTTGACGCTGTTCATCAAAAAATAAACGGCGTCGCCAAGTCTGGAGAAAAAAAGGGGAGGCTTCGGCCTCCCTTTTTAAGTTTCGCCTCACAAGATAGAATTCCTGAGCAACATTCTTCCATGGAGGCAACGCAATGCAATCGTTCAAAGGCAGCATGATCGAACTAATAACCCAGACCTCGACCAACCTGCCGCCCGATGTCCGCCGCGCAATGGCCGAAGCCGTCGGCGCTGAAGAGCCGGCTTCACGAGCAGGAACCGCGCTCGCTGTCATCGCTACCAATATAGACATGGCCGCCGACTGCGAAGGACCCATCTGCCAGGACACTGGCATGGCGACGTTCGAAATCAAGACGCCGATAGGCGCCAATCAAATCGCGATGAAGCGCGGCATCCGCGAGGCCATCGTCGAAACAACCCGGCTTGGCAAGCTCCGCCCCAACTCGGTCGACTCAATCACCGGAGCGAACTCGGGCGACAACCTCGGCCCGGGAACCCCAGTGATGCACTTCGATCAGTGGGAGAGCGAAGACGAGGTCGAAGTAAAACTGCTGCTCAAAGGCGGCGGCTGCGAGAACAAGAACATTCAGTATTCGCTTCCGGCGGAGATTCCCCATCTCGGCCGGGCGGGACGCGACCTGGATGGCGTGCGGAAATGCATCCTCCACGCAGTGTGGCAAGCTCAGGGCCAGGGCTGCAGCGCTGGTGCGCTCGGTGTGTGCATCGGCGGGGACAGGACTTCAGGATATCAGAACGCAAAGGAGCAACTGTTCCGGTTGCTGGACGACACCAATTCGGATCCGAAGCTCGCCTCTCTCGAAGCGTACATCATGAAATCCGCAAATACGCTGGGAATTGGAACGATGGGATTTGCTGGAGGAGTGACGCTCATAGGCTGCAAGATCGGGGCGTTGAATCGCCTGCCCGCAAGTTTCTTCGTCTCCGTGGCGTACGACTGCTGGGCGTTCCGGAGGCTCGGCGTCGTGCTGGACGCGCAAACCGGCGCAATTAAGCGCTGGCTCTATCGCGACGATACAAAGCCTGTCGAGCACATCGCTGCAGGCGACGGCTTCGCAGCAACTGGAAACGAGAAACACCTGGTCGCTCCGCTTACCGAAGAGCAGGTCCGAACGCTCAAGGTCGGAGACGTCGTGTTGATCTCAGGAGAGATGTACACAGGGCGAGATGCAGTCCATTCGTATCTAATGAAGCACGCCCCCCCGGCCGACCTTGGCGGCTCGGTGCTCTATCACTGTGGGCCGGTTGTGATGAAGGAGAACGGCGGCTATAGGATCACGGCCGCGGGCCCAACCACCAGTATTCGCGAGGAGCCATATCAAGCCGATATCATCAAGCGGTACGGCATCCGCGCTGTAATGGGCAAGGGCGGGATGGGAAAGCGCACTTTGGACGGACTGCAGGAATCCGGCGCCGTCTACCTGAACGCGATAGGCGGAGCCGCCCAGTACTACGCGCGCTGCATCGAAGAGGTCCTGGATGTGAACCTGCTGGAGTTCGGCATTCCTGAAGCCATGTGGCACCTTCGAGTGCGGGACTTTCCTGCAATCGTCACAATGGATGCAAATGGCAACTCGCTTCATGCGGATGTTGAGAAGGCGTCGGCGATGATGCTCGCGCGCCTGGCGGACCCGGTGTTTTGAAGGAGGAGAAGGGGCAGCCACGAATTACACGAATCTCACAAATTGCCACGAATCCTCGTTCGTGACCATTCGTGAAAATCGTGCAATTCGTGGCTGCCCCTTCCTCGATCTAGCCGCGGGTCAAGTGTCGATACTTGATGCGGTGCGGCTGATCGGCGGCGGCGCCCAGTCTCATCTTTCGATCCGCCTCGTACTCGGAGTAGTTGCCATCGTAATAGACCACGCGGCTGTCCCCTTCAAAAGCCAGGATGTGAGTCGCAATGCGATCGAGGAACCAGCGATCGTGGCTGATTACCACCACGCATCCGGCGAAATTCTCGATCGCCTCTTCCAGCGCTCGCATAGTGTTAACGTCGAGATCATTCGTCGGTTCGTCGAGCAACATGACGTTCGCGGTCTCTTTCAGCATCTTCGCAAGGTGCACGCGGTTTCGCTCGCCACCCGAAAGCATTCCAACCTTCTTTTGCTGGTCGGTGCCTGAAAAGTTGAACCGCGCAACGTAGGCGCGCGAGTTAACCTGACGCTTGCCGAGTTCGATCATGTCCAACCCGCCGGAGATCTCTTCCCAGATACTTTTATTCGGGTCGAGCGAGTCACGGCTCTGATCGACGTAGCCCAAAGTGACAGTCTCCCCGATTCTGATTGTGCCTCCGTCGGGTTTTTCCTGACCGGTGATCATTCGAAACAGCGTAGTCTTGCCGGCGCCATTGGGTCCGATGACGCCGACGATGCCGCCGCGCGGGAGCGAGAAGGTCATCCCTTCAACGAGGAGATTGTCTCCATAGGCTTTGCTGACATCTTTAGTTTCGATGACGATGTCGCCGAGCCGCGGTCCCGGCGGGATGTAGATTTCAAGGTCTCTTGCGCGCTTCTCGGTCTCCTGGGAAAGCAGATCCTCGTATGAGTTTATGCGGGCTTTGGATTTCGCGTGGCGTCCGCGTGGCGACATGCGAATCCACTCAAGCTCGCGCTGAAGCGTCCTCTGGCGTTCGCTCTCGGTCTTCTCCTCGCTTGCGAGCCGGTGTTGTTTCTGTTCGAGCCACGACGAGTAGTTGCCCTCCCAGGGGATGCCCCGGCCCTGGTCCAGCTCAAGAATCCAGCCGGCTACGTTGTCGAGAAAGTAGCGATCGTGCGTGACAGCGATAACGGTCCCGGGATACTTCTGAAGATGTTGTTCGAGCCAGGCGACCGACTCCGCATCGAGGTGATTGGTCGGCTCGTCGAGCAGAAGTATATCCGGTTGTTTGAGCAGCAATCGGCAGAGCGCGACGCGGCGCAGTTCGCCGCCTGACAGTACTTTAACTGCAGTCTCGCCTGGCGGGCACCGGAGGGCATCCATGGCCATCTCCAGACGGCTATCGAGATCCCATGCTCCCGCGGCATCGAGCTTCTCCTGAACGGCGCCCTGCCTCTCGAGAAGCGCGTTCATTTCGTCGTCGGTCATGGGCTCGGCGAACTTTTCGTTGATCTGATCAAACTCTTTCAGAAGGTTGACGGTTTCCTGAACGCCCTCTTCGACAATTTCGCGAACGGTCTTCGAATCATCGAGTCGCGGTTCCTGCTCGAGAAAGCCGATCGTGTAGCCGGGCGAAACAACCGTCTTCCCGACAAATTCCTTGTCGACGCCCGCGAGGATTCGAAGGAGCGTGCTTTTGCCCGAGCCGTTGAGTCCGATGACGCCG
This sequence comes from Blastocatellia bacterium, assembly GCA_036003885.1. Taxonomy (GTDB): domain Bacteria; phylum Acidobacteriota; class Blastocatellia; order UBA7656; family UBA7656; genus DASYSA01. The sequence goes on from DASYSA010000671.1 coordinate 5,472, forward strand.
ATCTTCGCGCCATAGAAGTAAGAGAGATAGATGTCGTTGATAATCGGTTTCTTGTCGTAGAACTTGCCCACCCCGACCATCGAGTAAATGATTTTGTTTGGCGCCGTGCTCATATGTTTCAGTGGTTCCTCCGAATGAATCGCGAACCTCTGAGCATAGAGGATTGTAGAGGGCCTTAACAACTCGTCGTCGCGCTCGCAAATCCCAACGTGCAATTTGCATCCATCTCATTAACACCCCACTTCAGTGGGGTGTTTGGTGGCCGACGGTGCTCGTGAAACCGTTTTAACGGTTTACGACTCGTCATCGTGATCCCAACCTTTCGTGCAGAATCTGTCGGGGAAGCCGGTCGCGACCACAACGGATAGAGTCGAGAAGAACGCAAAGAGGCGCAAAGATCTGATTCGAGATCTCTGCGCCCCCTTTGCGTCCCTCGCGCTCTGCGGTGAAGCGCCTGCGGAAGGTTGTGCTCCGGAGAGACTCACCCTCTCAAGCACATTATGAATCTATGGGCGGGGCCGCCTAGTATCGGTGGAATCTCCCAAACCGGTCGTAGAACCCGAATGCGTGGAAGCGTCCAAATCGGTCGTAAAAGCCAACCACTCGAATTGACCGATTCCAACGATACCTTACTTGATGCTGCCAATCGAGCCTCCGGATTCTATCCAGGTCGTCTCGGTCGCCTCGCCGGTCCCATCTGTCGTGGCGGTCCCGGTTGTAACGATCCTGCGCGAAACTGGTTGAACTACCCGCTATACCCGCGGAGAAAATGACCACTGCACTGAGGGCCAGAGTAACGATCCCCTTCTTAAGTCTTTCGTAAATCATGATTCCTCCTTTTCTCTGATCTCAATCACTCGATAACTCGGAGCGATTGAGTTCAGGAACCGCCTATTGGTTTTGCACATCCCGTGCCACCCGGCCAACAGCCCGGATAGCGCCAGTTAACGCGCGGCCGCAGTTTTAGGAGGAACTCATTTGGTGTACTCTGGGAAGCCATTTCGTTTGAATTGAATGAAGACGGCTCTCCGGCAACGTGGGATCCAGATAACGAACCTGAACCTCGCCGGCGCCGATTCTCAGAATGTCCATCTTGTGCGTCTGCAGGATGACCTCTGGTCCGCTTTACCTGAACTTCAGAGTGAGCGTCGCATCCAACAACCGAGGCGGGCCAATGTGGGTTCCGGAGAACACGCTCTCAAAGTTGTACAGGTACAACCTGTTGGTGACATTCTGCGCATCGAATGCAGCCGAGATGGATACGCGCTCTTTCCGAAACAGATCGACTCCGGTTGACAGGGAGAACACCGTGCGAGGTTTCACCCGACCGCGTTGGAAATCGATCTCCCTGAAGAGTCGCGAGTCGAAACCCTGGGCCACAAACTCTTCGAGGGTAGTGCCGGGCTCGACATCAACCGGCACTCCGGAGTCGTAACGCCCCCCAAATCCGGTCCACCACCCCGTTCGCTTGTTGCTGTAGTTCACTTGAAACTGACCGGAGTTACGCTGATCGTGATCGTTAGGGAAGCGCAGGCCCGGGTTATCCAGAGTTGTCACCGCTTCACCGAGGAAGAGTCCGCCGTTAATCGGAGTTACGCCGAACGACCGCGAGTTCGCGTAGCTTATGAAGCCCGACAGCCCGCGCCAATCCGCGGTATCAATGCGGGCCTCGATGCCGTTCACCCTGCCTGCAAAGATCGATAAAGGAAAGATCACCCCGGTGTCGAAAAACTGGTCTTTGTCCGAGAAGTTCCTTATCTGCTTGTTGTAAGCCGAGACGGTCAGGCGAGCAAACTTAGTGAGCTGCTGCTGAAGCCCTATTTCAAAGGTGTGTTCCTTGTCCGGCAGAACCGGCCTCACCGTGGCATCGCCGGTAACCACTGCGAGCGGGGACAGCCGCGCGGCTTCGGTCGATCCGGCCAATAGCAGGTTTTCCACCGGCGGAGGCTGAAAGAGGCGGTTGTAAGAGAAGCGAAGGACCGTTTGAGTGCGAGAAATCAGATAGGCGACCCCAATCCTCGGGCTCACAGCATGCTCGGTGATCAGCAGCTTATAGTCATCAAAACGCACTCCTGCATCCAGTGTAAGATTCTTAAGCGGACTGAAGCGATCCTGAACAAACGCCGACAAGGTGCGGCCGGTGCTACGACTATTGAAGACGAACGGGCTTGCAGCTGAAAACTGCAGCACCGGATTCGGAAACTCGTTGCCGTTGCCATCCATGATCGGGCCGAATGCGTCGGGGTCCGTCGGATAAAACCTGAAGACCTCGTGCACCGGGGTTCTGGTGTAGTGCAGTCCCGTCTTGATAGTATTCCCGTGACCAACGTAGGAGACCGACCCGATCAGTCCGTAGTTGTCGAGTTTCCGATCCTGCTCCGCGACCACCGGTGTCGATGAGGGATTCGAGTGCAACTCCCCATGGGAGCTGCGCTCGAACAGTGACAGGTTCGCGACGACCGTCGGCGCGAACATATGCTGCCACGACAGGAACTCAGAGTGGTTTCGCTGTTGCTGGCGCTGGTCCTGTCCCGCCAGCTCCTGCTCGAGGCGATTCGGTACCTGGAAATTCGCGCCGCCGAACATCAGCGTTAATTTGAATGTGTCATTCGACGAAGGAATGTAATCGAGAGCCGTGAGGTTGCTCGCCGACCGCCCGGTGTTGTGGAAGTTTTCTATCGTTGGCGGATCCAGATAACGATGCGAAGTCGCGCCGGAAAACGCCGTGAACCAGCCGAACGTCTTTACGTGGCCGCCGAAGCTCGCCGCCGCATCCCCAGTCGATAGGCTTCCAACGCTTCCGCCGATCTCCCCGGATATCGGCATATCAAGTCCGGATTTGGTGTTAAAGTTGACCACGGCTCCCAACTTATCACCGAACTCGGCTGGGATGCCGCCAGTCAAGACCTCGACGTGAGAAGCGGTGCGCGGATCGACCGACGTCGAGAAGACCTGGGACAGATTCTCGGTGACTGGAACACCATTGATCACGGTCTGAACATTCGATTCGGAACCGCGAACGTGAACCCGGCCGCCATCATCGGCAACAACCCCCGGCACTGTCTTGACCATCTCCTGGAGGCCGCGCGTGGGCGCCGACCCTATTGATTTCAGGAGCAGCGGAGTATTCAGATCGGTGTCGGCGCTCGATCGATCGGCCTCCACCATGTGATTATCCTCGGCGGTCACGTTCACTTGCTCGCTGAGATTACCAACTGTCAGCTGAAAAGTGACCTGGGAGGGTACGGCCGTGTGAACATCGACATCTTGCTGTGCGGACTGAAAGCCCTTTGCCTCGGCAACTATCCTGTAAGTGTTAAACGGAACGTTCAGAAACCTGAACGCTCCGGAGTCGTCCGTTTTGGCGCTAACTTTGTAGTTTGTTATCGAGTTGAAAAGGGTCACGTTCCCGCCGGCGACCGCGGCGCCCGATGCGTCCTTGACTTGGCCTTGAATGGAGCCGATTGTCGCCTGAGCTGCTAGGGATGAGGCGGTGAGGGCCGTGCTGAATATGATTGCCAAGAGATGCCTGTTCATTTCTCTCCTCTTTGCTCCGACCAAAACCGGCCGTAATCTGTCTACCGTTACATCTATTAATAGCGGACGCCACTCGCCGTGCCAACGAACTGACGAGTTAGCTACGCCCACGCGAAAAAGTTGCTGTACTTATGCGAGTGGGGGTGCGCGGTTGGAGAGAATCAGAAGCGGACAGGAAGAAGATACTCTCGATACATGAGTCTCGTGATCGATAGTCTGCAGCAGCAACTCGACCACCAGCGACGGAGAGCGAATATCGGAGATGTTGGTCCGCTGAACGCGACAGGAGACACAGTGCGAATCGCTGCTCGAGTCGGGCTTGCCCTCGGAGGAGTCCTGTGGAGCGCAAGCGACCACAATGGACCTTCCGGCGTCCAAGTCTATCGCGTGGTGGTGGACGACGCTTAAGAGGAGCGCGTGTGCGAGCAGCCCAAGGAACGCTATGGTTGCGATCCGAGTCTTCGCCGTGCTGCTTTCGAAGTTGCTCCTGGATCTCATATGTGGCATGTGCTCCCCGTCAGGAACAAGTAATCTTAACAGGCGCGCAGCGCGAGCTGTCAAACAGTTGTCCCACCCGGCGCCAGCGATGTCGGTCGAAAACAGAAGTCACAGTCGTTGCGAGTTCGGGGCGCGAACGTCACCTTGTTTCGCAAGTCACGTGGGCCTTATAGTGGCTTCTCGCCGAACACAATTCCTGGAGACACATTGAAGGAAAAGAGTTTGATCGAGCTTGGGAATGTGGCCGCGGGCTACGGGGACGTCCAGGTGTTGTGGGGCGTCACGCTCGCCGTTCGCGAAGGCCAAATCGCTACTCTCGTAGGAGCAAACGGCGCAGGCAAGACCACCACGCTCAAGACCATCTCGGGCGTCGTTCGAGCGACAGCCGGCTCCATGGTCTACGACGGCGAGCGGATAGACAGGTTGCCATCTCACCAGATCGCCGCGCGGGGAATCAGTCACGTCCCGGAGGGCCGCCGCCTGTTTCCTTTGATGACCGTCAGAGAAAACCTCGAGCTTGGAGTGGCGAGCAAGGGGGCTCGCAAGAGTCGCGAAGAATCGCTCGAACATGTCTTCTCGCTCTTTCCCAGGCTGAAGGAGCGCGCAGCGCAGATGGCCGGTACTCTGTCTGGTGGAGAACAGCAGATGGTCGCGATCGGTCGAGGGTTGATGGCGCGCCCAAGATTGCTGATGCTGGATGAACCGAGCCTCGGACTCGCGCCAATCGTGGTCCGGGAGATGTTCGATATAATATGCGAGGTCAATCGCGCAGGAATTACGATTCTGCTTGTCGAACAGAACGTAAAGCAGAGCCTCAAGATATCAGATCGGGCCTTCGTGCTCGAGAACGGCCGCGTGGTGTTGGACGGCGTAGGCGCCGAACTGCTCGATGACGAACGGGTGCGCGAAGCATACCTCGGTGCATGACCACGCACGGAGAATGAGCTAGCTGATTGAGAACGAATTTGCTTTGATGGGGCGTCGTCTCATTAACTCCCAACTTCAGAGACCGTGCGAAAACCCCAACCGGGAGGTTGGGGATCCTTCACGTCAGCCTACAAGGAGCGACTTGGGGGAATCGCCCGAATCCCCAACCGGAAGGTTGGGGATCTTTCACTGGGGTGCGCCCCTAAAGTGAGACAACGAGTTAAGGTGGGGGTCACCATTACAGCGAATGCTTTCTTGCAATTCGCCAAGCCATTGTCGCAGAGT
>DASYSA010000672.1:0-3921 GCA_036003885.1 Blastocatellia bacterium
GTTCCTCATGACGAGCTTGAAATCCAGGGATCTCGCCCTGACTACCGGCGTGCAGTGGAACGCCAGGATACGTGTGCCCTCGTTTGGCGAATCGAGTGAGTATACGAACATACAGGGCCTGCCGTGTTCACTCATTCCGTCGTGATGCAGGAACAGGTATCGTCCGTGTAGAACCACCCCAAGCAACTTGACCGGCTCATCGACTGAGACCACTGCTCGTTCGATAGTTGAGCCGTTGGCGACGGCATTAAGTGGAAGGTTGGTCATTGCGACCATCAGAGCACCCGCGATCAATCCAACACAAAGCTGTCGTTTCATGATTACACCTCCAAGCGACCTTCGGCCGCTCACGATCCGGCAGTTACCGCCGAATCCGATACATCAAGCGTTGTGACCTTCATGATAGTTCCGCCTGGTCCGAACGGCGGTGACCACCGTCACGTCGCGCCGTGTTCCCGCTCACTCATTCGGACCTCCCGGGGCGAACACGGGTCCGCTCCCATTTCTCACCGATGATACGACGCCAGCGTCTTCATATAGTTCGCTCGCTCAAATGCTGCCGGCTCGGGAACGTGACTCTGGCTCATGCTTCCGATCATTTGTTGCACGGAGGCGTATTCGTGCTCCTCGAGCCATCGCTTCATCTCGCCCAGAATCTGAGAGATTCGACCCAGCCCGTTCTTGAGCAGCTCGGACGCCATCATTGCCACGTTGGCGCCTGCCATCAGGGACTTGAGCACGTCCTGGCAGGTATGAACGCCGCTGGTTATCGCAAAGTCGAGCTGGAGACGGCCGAACAGGATTGCCACCCAGCGCAGCGGCAGCCGGAGTTCTTCCGAATCGCTGAGCACGAGCCTGGGCGCCACCTCGAGCTTCTCCAGGTCGAAATCCGGCTGGTAAAAGCGATTGAACAACACCAGGCCGTTAGCGCCCTCTTCCCACAGCCGGTTTGCCATGTGCGCGGTCGAGCTGAAGTACGGGCTCAATTTCATCGCTACCGGTATCGAAACCGTCTGCTTCACCTGTCGTAGGATGTCGGTGTAGATGTATTCGACCTCCGCGCCGCTCATGAAGATACTGGTAGGTATGTAATAGACATTCAGCTCCAGAGCGTCCGCCCCTGCCTCTTCGATCTGGGAAGCATAGTCGATCCACCCGCCGGTCGAGATTCCGTTCAGACTGCCGATGATGGGTATTCCTGCCGACTCCTTGGCCTGACGAATCAGATTCAGATAATCGTCGGGTCCAACGTTGTAGGTTGTCATTTCCGGAAAGTAGCTGAGAGCCTCCGGAAAGCTGTCAGTGCCATGACTTAAATAGTAGTCGAGATAGTCGCTCTCTACTGTAATCTGTTCCTCGAACAGCGAGTACATCACGACTGCGGCCGCTCCTGCATCCTCGAGCCGTTTGATCCCGTCAACCGAGTGTGATAGCGGCGACGAGGACGCTACGATCGGGTTCGTTAGCCTCAACCCCAGGTATTCGGTCGTCAGGTCCATCACTTATTCCTCCCCAAAATCCTGATTCGAGTCTTCAATCTTCTTTCGCAAACGCCTAAGGCAAGGCTTGGTCTGGTTACAGAGCTGCAAGCTGTTTGTAGTGCCGCCACCGCTCCTCGACTGCCGCCTGCGCTCGCGCGAGCAGCTCCTTCGCCGCCTCGGGATCGCTCTGCTGGAGTATTCGGTAGCGGCCCTCGGTGTAGATGTAGTCCTTCAATGGGATCTTCGGGTCCTTCGAGTCCAGCTGGAATGCATTCTTGCCTTCCGCTACGAGCGCGGGGTCATAGCGATACAGAGGCCAATAGCCCGAGTCAACGGCAAGCTTCTGCTGATTCATACCCTTTGACATGTCGATTCCGTGCGCGATGCAGTGGCTGTAGGCGATGATCAGCGACGGTCCGGGGTGAGCTTCCGCTTCGATTAAAGCCTTCAGTGTCTGCGAATCATCGGCGCCCATCGCGATTTCGGCCACGTAGACGTTTCCGTAGCCCATCATCATCAGCCCGAGATCCTTCTTGGCGCTGGTCTTTCCGCCGGCTGCGTACTTCGCCACCGCTCCCATAGGCGTAGCTTTGGACGCCTGGCCCCCGGTGTTGGAATAGACCTCGGTGTCCAGCACCAGCACGTTCACGTTCTGGCCGCTGGCAAGCACGTGGTCCAACCCGCCATAGCCAATGTCGTAGGCCCAGCCATCGCCGCCCACTATCCACACCGATCTTCGGACCAGCGAATCACACACGGCCAGCAGATCGCGGGCGTCCGTGTCTCGACGGCCTCCCAGCTTTGCCCTGAGCGCGGCAACGAACTGTCGCAAGTCATTGAGCCCCTGTTCCGTGGACTGGTCGGTTTCCAGAAGACACTCAGCCAGGGCGCCCCCGATGTCGGCACGCATTCGGTCAACCAGGTTTCTCGCATACTCTCGCTGGTGATCAACCGACATCCGCATGCCCAGGCCGAATTCCGCATTGTCTTCGAACAGCGAGTTGCTCCACGCAGGCCCGCGGCCATCACGATCGATCGTGTATGGCGTAGTCGGCAGGTTGCCTCCATAGATGCTCGAGCACCCGGTCGCGTTCGCGATGATCGCCCGATTACCGAAGAGCTGGGTGACCAGCCTGATGTATGGCGTCTCGCCGCAGCCGGCACAGGCCCCCGAGAACTCGAACAGCGGCTCGAGAAGCTGGACGTTCTTGACTGTGTTGAAGCGAAGCCCGTCCGTCCTGCTCACATCAGGCAGCTTGAGGAAAAAGTCCCAGCTCGCACGCTCGCGCTCGCGTATTGGAAGCTGCGCGTGCATATTGAGCGCCTTGCGTGAGACCTGACTCTTGTCTTTGGCCGGGCAAACTTCGACGCACAACCTGCAACCGGTACAGTCCTCTACCGCCACCTGAATCGTGTAGAGCTGGTCGGTCAACTCCCGCCACTTCGCAGGCATTTGCCGGAAGCCTTCGGGCGCTCCGGCGAGGGATACCCTATCGTACACCTTGGCGCGGATCGTCGAGTGAGGGCATACCATTATGCATTTGCCGCATTGAATGCACAGATCCGTCTCCCAGATCGGCACCTCCTGAGCGACATTGCGCTTCTCCCACGCAGCCGTGCCGACCTGATAAGTGCCATCGGCCTCGAATGCGCTAACCGGTAAGAGGTCTCCTCGCCCGGCAATGATCTCGGCGGTGAATTTTCGCACGTGCTCAGGCGCAGTGGCCGGCGTCAGTGGCGGCCGGTCAAACGGGTTGGTCGCTACGCGAGGCACGTCGACCTCGCTCAGATGCGCAAGCGCCGCATCCACAGCCGCACAGTTCTGGCGTACAACGACGTCGCCTCGCCTGCCATAGGTCTTCTTGATTGCGTCTTTGATCTTCCCGATTGCCTGGTCATAGGGCAGCACGCCGCTGATAGCAAAGAAGCAGGTTTGCATTATCGTGTTGATGCGCGCGCCCAGAGCAGCCTCCTTCGCAACGCCATAGGCGTCAATCACGTAGAGTCTGAGTCTCTTCTGTATGGCCTGATTCTGAATCGAGCGTGGCAAATGGTCCCAGATCTCATCCGGCGGGTAGGGCGCGTTCAACAGCACCGTCGCCCCTTCTTCGGCGCAGCTCAGAACATCGTAGCGCTCGAGGAAATTGAACTGATGGACCGCGATAAAGTTGGCCTTCTGGATGAGATATGCGCTCCGAATCGGATCCGTTCCGAATCGCAAGTGTGATACGGTGACGGCTCCGGCCTTCTTCGAATCATAGACAAAGTAGCCCTGAGCGTAGTTGGGCGTCTGTTCCCCAATGATCTTGATCGAATTCTTGTTTGCGCTCACGGTACCGTCTGATCCAAGCCCCCAGAAGACTGCTCGCACCTGACCGGCTGGTTCTGTACTGAAGCAGGGATCATAATCGACACTGTTGAACGTGACGTCGTCGACAAT
>DASYSA010000673.1:0-18922 GCA_036003885.1 Blastocatellia bacterium
TACCTTTATTTCGTCGTTAACGGCACTGCCGGACGGCACAAGTTTTCTCGAACGGCTGCCGAGCACGAGCTGGCTGTTCAGGAGTATCGTCGCCAGCAACGTGAAGGCCGCTGAATTCCAGCCCGCGACGCTCGATCGTCCCCGAACCTGTCACTGACTGAAGTCTGCCTGGTCGAGCACCGGTTCTCGAAGCGAAGACCGTGAATGAGGCCCAGGAGTTGCTCTAGTTCATCGCTCGGTCTGAGGTCGTTCGCTCAGTCGCACGGGAACAGTGACTTTTCGCGTCTGGCGTATTAGCTCGACTTGAACCGTCTGGTTTGGCTGTTTGTCCCTCAGCGCGTGCTGCAGTTCGTCGGTGTTTCTGACCGGTTGACCATCAATTGACACAATTACATCGCCGAGTTGTTCCAGCGAGACGCCGCCGAAGACCCGTTCGCGCACAGCCGCTCCGCGCAACCCCGCCGTCGCGGCTCCGCTTCCGCGATACACTTCGCCGACAATCAAGCCCTCCTCTACCGGTAAGTTGAAGTAGTTGGCAATACCGCGATTGAGAGGCCCGAGGGTGCTGATTCCCAGCCAGGGGTGGGCCACGTAGCCCTTGTCGATCAGGTCGGGGATGATCTTGTTAGCGATGTCGACCGGTACTGCGAATCCGATGCCGACCGAGCCTCCCGAAGGGCTTATGATTGCGGTGTTGATCCCAATCATTTCTCCTCTTGCGTTGAGAAGCGGCCCTCCCGAGTTGCCTGGATTGATCGACGCATCTGTCTGTATAGCGCCTTCGAGAGTGCGGCGGGTAGCCGGATCGCGAATCGGGCGTTCGAGCCCGCTGATGATGCCGGTGGTCAAGGTGCTCTGGAATCCGAATGGATTCCCAATGGCGAGGACCTTCTGGCCGACCTCGAGGCCTTTCGACGTGCCGAGCTTGACGGTTTTGACTCCTTCACGAGGTGGGGTGATCTTGATCACCGCCAAATCGTTGTCCTGGTCTGTGCCGACAATTTTGGCCGGGTATTTCTGGCTGCCGATCTGAACTTCGAGCTGCTGTGCGCCCTGGACTACGTGATAGTTGGTCAGTATGTAGCCTTTGGAATCTATAATCGAACCGGAGCCGCTACCTTCACTCGGAAGGACGCCGTACCAGGTCTCAGTATAAGACTTGCTGGTAATGTTGACGACGGCGGGGCTGACGGTTCGATAGATCTCAATGTTGTTTTGTTCATCGGTGGCGACCGTCGGATCGGCGATGACCGACCGTTCGACGATCTTTGCCGGATCCAGGGCCCGGCCGGCGCACGCCACAATGACTGCCGCAAGTAACCCCGAGATCAGAGCGAGTCCCAGCAATTGTTTTCCCGACACCCGATACATACCAGTGTTCCTCCTCGTTATTTCTTGGCGGCCCGTGTCGCCATTCGAAACTAGCACCCAGTGATTTTGGGTGTCAATAAGGGGACGTTTCGCGTTCCGCGTTTTACGTTTAGCGTTTAGGTTTAGCGTTCGCCGGTCAAACGACAAGTCTAAACCTAAAACGCTAAAGGTAAACGCGGAACACGAAACGTTCCTCCCCTTGACTCTGTGTACGACTACCGAGTTTCAGATGTACACTGGTAAAGAAATGACCAATCGCGAGGTTGACCCGGTGTGCGGTATGCTGGTCGATCCAGCCTCCGCCGCCGGCCAAAGCGAATATCAGGGAAAGCGGTACTACTTCTGCTCCCCAGGCTGCAAGCAGGAGTTTGACTCGGATTCCGCGCGCTTCCTGAAACCTGCCTCCTCCGATGGCGCGACCGCAAAGCTCGTTCAGTTAGTCGCTCCCGTGGCGGCCCACCCTTCAACCGCGCGGATCGACCTGCCCGTTTCGGGCATGACCTGCGCGGCGTGCGCCCATCACATCGAACGGGCGCTCTCAGAGACTCCAGGTGTCCGAAGCGCGCAGGTGAACTTTGCGACGTCGCGGGCGACCGTCGAGTATCTACCCACCGCTGCGAGTCTGCGGAGTTTGGTGAGCGCAGTGAAGCTGGCCGGCTACGCCGCCCCGACGGCGCAGATTGAGTTCCTCGTTGAGACAACAGCCCTTCCTTCGGCGCCGGTCCGCCTCCAGGAAAAGCAGTTCCTTGGAGTGAGCGGAGTGATCAGCGCTTCGTTGAATCCGGCGACCATGGAATTGACCGTTGAATACTTGCGCGGAATCACAGACGCGCAATCGGTGAAACGAGATATCGAAGGGCTCGGGTATCGACTCCACCCGTCCGCGCTATCCGAAACTGTTCGCGATGGCGCCGAGGCTGCTGATGAATCGGAGTATCGCGACCTGCGACGAAGGCTGTGGGTCGCGGCGGTTCTGTCAATCCCAGTGGTTGTTATCGCGATGACGCACATCGCTTTTACAGGCGCGAATTGGATTCAGTTGATGCTCACAACACCGATTGTGTTCTATTCGGGGTGGCAATTCTACAGCCGGGCGTGGTCCGCGTTTCGCCATCGCAACGCCGACATGAACACCTTGATTGCAATCGGCACCGGCGCGGCTTATTTCTACTCTGTAGTGGCGACCGTTTGGCCCGGTCTGTTCTCTCGAGGTGACAAACACGCAGTGATGCCTGGAATGACAGACGTTCCCCCGGTCTACTTCGAAGCAGCGGCCGTCATCATAGCGCTGATACTGCTCGGCCGGTTGCTCGAATCACGAGCGACGGGGCGAACCTCACAGGCAATCCGCCGGCTTATTGGTCTGCAGCCCAAAACCGCCCGAGTCCTGCGCTCTGGTCATGAAGTGGACGTCCCCATCGAAGAGGTCATCTCCGGCGACATCATCGTAGTCCGACCCGGCGAAAAAATTGCCGTTGACGGAATTGTGGTCGAAGGCGCCTCCGCGGTGGATGAGTCGATGCTTACGGGCGAGAGCTTGCCGGTTGCGAAAAGCGGCGGCGATGAGGTCATCGGGGCCACCATCAACAAGACCGGCTCGTTCAGATTTCGCGCCACCAGGGTCGGTCGCGACACGGTGCTACAGCACATCGTAAAAATGGTGCAGGACGCGCAGGGATCCAAAGCTCCCATTGCGCGACTCGCCGATCGCATCAGCGGCATTTTCACGCCGGTGGTCATCTGCATCGCCATCGCCACCTTCGTGGTCTGGTTCGTCGCCGCGCCCGCGGGCGAACGGTTCACAATGGCGCTCGTGAACTTCGTCTCCGTGCTGATCATCGCTTGTCCGTGTGCGCTGGGACTTGCAACTCCCACTGCGATCCTCGTCGGCACCGGCAAAGGCGCCGAAAATGGCGTGCTGATCAAAGGCGGCGAGAGCCTGGAGATTGCGCACAAGCTTCAAATCATCGTGCTGGACAAGACCGGCACGATTACCACCGGCGAACCCGTCGTGACCGATCTCGTTGCGGCCGACGGGTTGGCCGAGGCTGAACTCCTGCGCCTGTCCGCAACGGCGGAGCGCGGAAGTGAACATCCATTGGGCGAAGCCATCGTGCGCGCAGCCGAGCAGAGGAGGATTCAGTATGGAGATGCCGCGACCTTCACCGCTCTCTCCGGTCACGGCGTCGAAGCAAACGTCGATGGCCGCGCCGTTCTGGTAGGGAACCAGAAACTCCTGCGTGACCGAGGAGTAGAGTTGGATGGTTGGGACAAACGAGTAGAGAAGCTGGCCGGGGAAGGGAAGACGCCGATGCTGATAGCGCTTGATAGGCGTGTCGCAGGTCTGATTGCGGTTGCCGATCAGATCAAACCCGGGGCGCGAGAATCAATCGACGCATTGAAGCGAATGGGAATCGAAGTCGTGATGATGACCGGAGACAACAAGCGCACTGCCGAGGCAGTCGCGCATCAAGTCGGCATAACACGCGTGCTTGCGGAAGTACTGCCGGAAGCCAAAGTCGCCGAGATCAAACGGCTCCAACTCGAGAACAGAGTCGTCGGAATGGTAGGGGACGGGATCAACGATGCGCCGTCGCTGGCTCAGGCCGATGTCGGAATAGCAATCGGCACAGGGACCGACGTGGCGATTGAAGCCTCCGACATCACGCTAATCAGAGGCGACCTGCGCGGGGTAGTCACTGCAATTGCGTTGTCGCGCGTTACGATCCGCACTATCAGGCAGAATCTGTTCTGGGCCTTCATCTACAACGCGATGGGCATTCCGATAGCAGCAGGGTTGCTCTATCCGCTGACCGGCTGGCTGTTGTCTCCCATCATCGCAAGCGCGGCGATGTCGATGTCGAGCGTCTCGGTTGTGACAAACAGCTTGAGGTTGCGGAGATTCAAGGCTCCACTGGAGGTGAGCTGAGATGGACTGGACACAGGTTGTAGTGGTAGCAGGCGGGGTCGCGGCGATTGGCGTTGTGCTCTGGTACTTCTTCGGCAAGCGCGAGCGAGTAGCGGCGGAGGTTGGTGAAAGCGGAGTGCAGGAGATCAACATCACCGTGAAGGGCGGCTACTCGCCCGATGTGATTGCCGTTCGCAAAGGTCTTCCCGTGCGTTTGAACTTCTATCGCGATGAGACGGCATCATGCAGCGAGCGGGTGATCTTTGGGGACTTTGGGATTGCACGAGAGTTGCCGGCATTCAAGACGACACAGATCGAGTTCACGCCGGAAAAAGAGGGCGCGTTCACGTTCACCTGTGGGATGAACATGCTGAGAGGAAAACTGGTAGTGGAGGGGAAGTGAAACTGCGCAGCAGCATCACGCAGCGAGGATCGGACCTGACGCTACCAGTTTTTTCTTTCTTGGATCGATGGATAGATTCAAGCCTTCCAAAGTCCTTGCTCCCAACAGCGACAGATCGCCCTTTTCAGCAAACACTACCTCGTCGACGGTAAAGTATTTGTCAAATCGGATGATCGCAAAGCCGACACTTCTCGTAATGACCTGGCCATTCGCCATCACAAATTCCAGGTCCTTCTTTTCCCGTTCGACGCCGACTCTCTCCAAAGTCTTCGCCGGTATCCAGGTGTATTCACCTCCCGAATCGACAAGCAACTTAGGCATCACGGCAGATTTAGAGCGCTCAACGATATTCTCGACGTTGCACTTGATGAAGAATGTTTCCACCTGTCTCATACCTGAATCATTTCGACGTTCGAGATACTTTCTATCAAGAACGAGCCTGTTCTTCAATTCACGTCAAGAGGGGGAGGCTTAACCAACCGAGCGGACGCGACGTGGGAGCGCCGACTCAGTTCGCTCCCGGAATTTGACCCATGACAGAAGCGGCCCCGCCATAGAAGTCGTCGCAAGCGCCATAATCACCATGATCGCGAAAATGCGCGCAGGCAGGATGCCGAGGTCGTATCCAATATTCAGCACAACCAGCTCCATCAAGCCGCGGGTGTTCATCAAGACACCTATCGAGAATGAGTCATGCCAATTCATCCCCGTCCAGCGAGCCATCAGCATACTGCCGCCCAGTTTTCCGGCGATCGCGACTGCCACTACTGCCAGGCACAATAGCCAACTGTGCCAGTCATTGAGCAGGTTGATCTGCGTTCGCAAGCCAGTGAATGCGAAGAAGAGAGGCAGCAGACAGGACGAGCTGAAAGTCTCAAGTTTTGCCTTGAGGAACGAGCGGAAGTTGGAGGCCGACGGCATTACAACTCCAGCCATGAACGCGCCGAAAAGGGCATGAATGCCAATGATTTCGGTGAACCAGGCGCACGCAAGCACAAATGCCACAATACCCGCGACAAGGCCTGTGCTTCGCGTCTCTTTGTCGACACTCTCGCTAACAATGCGATCGATTCGCGGCTTGAACAGGAAGAGCATCACACCGATGAAAAGCAGAACCAGGCCGATCGTCGCTATTGATGCTGCTATCCCATTTGCCTGCACAATTGCAATTACCACTGCGAGCATGCACCAGGCCGTCACATCATCTACCGCCGCGCATGCGATGGCAGTGCTGCCCAGATATGATTTGGACATGCCCCGTTCTTCGATGATGCGCGCCAGGACGGGAAAGGCGGTTATGCTCATTGCGATGCCCATGAAGAGGGCGAACGCTATGAATGGCGTGCTGGGAGATGCCAGCGGACGGTAGATCACAAGTGAGAGCGCTGTCCCGAGAAAGAACGGAATGACTATGCTCCCGTGGCTGACCATGACTGCAGCATGGGCTTTCTCGCGGAGATGTTGGCCATTCAACTCCATCCCCACAACAAACATGAACAGGATCACTCCGAGCTGGCTCAATAACTGCAGTGTCCCCATCGAGGAGGCGGGAAAGAGAAATGTCATGGTCTGATGTGACAGCTGACCCAAAACAGAAGGACCCAGCAGGATGCCCGCCACCATCTCTCCCATCACGGGAGGTTGGCCGATCTTAAGGAAGAGCTTTCCAGTGACTCTTGCCGCAATAATGATCGTGATTATCTGCAGAAGTAGAATACTCAATGAGCCGCGTAGATTCTGAGTCAGGACCCTTTCGATGTATGTCTTTGTTGATTCGTGCTTGCTCGAGTCCGCGGAGAGGGGTTTGTCCGGTTGAGATTCGACACCTTCAACTACGGGTGCGACTCGATTGATACGCGAACCAAGGTCCAGTATGAACCAGATTCCCACCCCAAAGACGAGCAGCAGGACAATGTAAAGGAGCACATTCTTGAGAGAGAGGCCGGATTCGGATTGCATTCGTGCTTAGCGTACCCCGACCGTTCGGCGTTTTCAATTCGCGTTAGATCGTACTCCGGCAGAGGACCATAAGCGGTCGGGATTTTGACGTCGCTTTTTGAGTCGGGTCTGCTGAGATTGGGGAGCTACAAAATAGTGCTTGACCCTGGAACCGGTTTCACCCCTTATACTCCTTCTGTGAATGGGAAAGCGTTTTTGTATTCTACAGAGCTGGCGCGACTAGCGGGCGTCAGCACCGATACGCTACGCCATTACGAACGCAGGGGCCTGGTTCCTCGCCCCCCTCGGTCTTCCAACGGATACCGTCAGTATCCGCTTGAAACGGCAGAGCGCGTACGGGTGGTGCAGCGGGCGCTGGCGGTAGGATTCAGCCTTGATGAACTCGCACGCATCTTTGGGGAGCGGGACAAAGGGAAGGCACCGTGCCGGGAAGTGCAGGCACTCGCCCAACTAAAATTGGCGGACGTCGAAAGGCGGATTGCCGAACTCGAGGCCCTACGCATCGAGTTGCAGCTTATCCTACAAGATTGGGAGGTGCGATTAATGGAAACAGAACCCGGAGGGCGGGCGAACCTTCTCGATTCCCTTACCGGAGTTGGAGCGGGGCCGGCAATTGTGCCTTCACGTCTCAATGGAGCTAAGTCAAAAAGGGGGAAATTTCGATGAACCAGAAATATGTTGTTGTCCCTATATTAATAGGGTTCTCTATGATTGCCGCATCTGCTCAGGACCATTCAATGAAAGATTGTCCGATGGCGCAGGACCACCACCACGGGAATATGAACCACCGCGACAGTGTGAACGCGAGGGGGGATAAGGGGATGGGATTTGATCACTTGAAGACCACCCATCACTTCCGCCTGTTTGCAGATGGCGGTGCAATCGAGGTCAGCGCCAATGAAGTAAACGATAGTGTCAGCCAGGACCAGATCAGAGGGCACCTTGGGCAAATTGCCAGGATGTTTTCAGAAGGGAATTTCTCAATTCCAATGTTTGTTCACGATCAGGTTCCGCCTGGCGTCGAGACGATGAAGCAACAGAAAGCAGCGATCAGTTACAGATACGAGCGAACCGAGAGTGGGGGCCAGCTGCGAATTTCGACAAGCAACGCCGAAGCACTGAGGGCGATTCACGAGTTCCTACGCTTTCAGATACAAGAGCATAAAACTGGTGACCCCTCGGAGGTAAACAAGCACTGAGGATGACCCCGTCACCTCAGTCCCGTTCCTCTCCCGTCCTCCGGTGAATTCACTCCTGATCTGATCCGAGCGCAACGCCCGAACACCGCTCCTGGAACATTCGATCCACTACTCTCGCGATCTGTTCCACCGCCTCGTCCGGAGGCTTGCCACGAAGATGAATCCCACAAATCGCAGTCGTCCACGAATGATCGAAGCTCGGCCCCCAACGCGGTTCACCTCCCCGGTCGTTGCCGTAGGTTACGTAAGCCGACATCGTGTTGAGCCCGGTGCCCGGCCGTTCGCCTATCAGGTGAACGATCGCTTCAATGCTCAACAGGGCGCCGATGTGATACCCCGCCCGCACTCGGCCGTTCTCGACGACAAGATCGGTCTCTCCGATGTCATGGCCTGCTTGCACGAGTCTGCGGCGCAAAGGCGGAAGGACGGATCTCAGGTTCTCGTTTACTGCATTCGCATTCAGCCCGTCCGAAATAACTATCTGTACCCGAGGCCGGCGCGACGAGTAGAGCGATCTGAGGCCGGCCGCGTCTTCGTCCCGAACTGCCTCACCTGCCGGCGGATGCGCAATATAGTCATCGCGGTCCATTGCCCTGCTTCGGATTCGAGCGTGGCGGGGAGATGCATCCTTGAGCACTGCCTCATCGAGGGTCGCATAAAGCGCATGCCGGGCGTGCGAATAGATCGCTTTCAGCCTGGCGCTCACCTCAGGAGGGTCTTCGTAGCCGGCGGCCCATCCATAACCGAGATCGAACCCGCGTTCGCGAAGCGCAGCAACCTTCTTCGCGCCCTCGCCGCACAGCAAATCGAGCGAGCGCGTGTCGCCTCCCGCCCTCTGATAGAGAGCATAAAGAGGCGCCGCACCATCGCCCCGTAACTCCCCCGCTTCGTTCATTACGCCGAGCGCGATCAATCTCTCGTTCATCGCCGAAGCGATCTGCCGATTCGTCTGGCGGCGCAATTTGGGATGCTGTCGAAACGAAGTCGTCAGGTATCCAAGCATCGGATCGGCATTACCGGCCACCGACATCAAATAGGCCGGGGCGGCCTGTTCCACGATCGTCTCTGTGAGGCTCTGCAGCGCCGCCGGGTCGATTCCCATATGAAAAGTCGCGCACACATCGAGACCCATTGTGATCCCGTGCAGCTTGGCCATCACTGTGTCTTCCAGGCATGCGCGCAGAAGCTGGTCACCAGTGCGAAAGACTTCCGGCCCGATGAATCCGGCGACATCATTCACTATCATCCAACGGCCGGTCTGCTGCCGAAGGTGTCGAGCTACGCCGTAAGCGCGGGCTTCGAGAGTCAACATATCCACGCCTTCGTCGGCGTTGTTCGTCACCGCCGAACCCTGGCCCGTTTCAAAGTAAAGTCCTTCGAAGGCGCCCGCAAGATCGATCAATCCGTCAACATCCAGCCCAACCATTCCGACAAGCGCCTTCGAAGTGCCGGCCAGGCTTTGAAAGCCTACATCGACCCGAGTTCGCGAGCGTGCGGAGCTCTGCTTCACCATGTCGGACAACACACAGTAGCGAGTCGGCAACTCGAGCCGCTCGACTACCCTCCGAAGCAACTCCTCGAGCCGAATGATTGTCTCGACGTCGTCGCTGGCCGGATTGAGGCCGAGAATCACATCACCGCAGCCGTGAGCGAGGCCCTCGAGGATCGATATGAGTATCTCCTGCTCATCGTCGCCGGGACTGTTGGGTTGAATGCGCGAGCCGAAGTGTCGGGTGGAGCCGATGGTGATTCTCTCACCTGGCAGTGGATTGAAGAGAGTGCGCGACAAGCCCCCAAGCTCATCATTGGTCATCAACTTGACGACTGCTGCGATGGCTTCACTTGAAAGACCGTCGCGGTGGACCGCCACCCAGCCTGGAGCGTCGGGGGAGAGGAGAATGTCCTTCAGGCCGGACACCGTCAGACCCGACAGATCAATCGCAACCTGACGGTCGAGTGAGCGAGCGAGAGCCTCGGTGATCCGGTCCTCGACGAACGCGACTCGACCGATCTCTCCGAGGCGAATTGAAGCCAGGGCCGCGCGGGCCTCCCGTCGCACGTCTTCGTCTTGTGTGCCGCCAACGAGGAGGTCTCCCTCTTTGAACTCGTTTGCGAGGACGAATGCTTGAATCAGTTCATTGCGATTCATGAAGAGTCATTCCGGATCAATGCTAATCGTGATCACAGTGTATGGAGGGAGCTACTGTTGCGAGGTCTTTACCTCCTCGTTGAGGGACACCGCTGACCACGCGGGCCCGGCAAAGTGATGGCGCTCGCGCAACAGGTACCAGACGCCCAGCAGCAGCGTCACCGCTACGATGGTCTTTCCCGCGCGGCCATTGTCGGGCAGGCTCAGAATTACACTGATGAACGCCACCCAGAGAATAGCTATCAAGTTGATCGTCGAACTGTAACGCCCAAGATTCCATGGCCCTCTTGCGAATCCCGTGCCTTCCTTGCGCCGCGCGCGGAATGCCAGAAAGACCGGAATCGTGTAAGAGAAGTAGAGACCGATCACGCTGATAGAGGTGATCACGGGGTAAGCTCCGCTGTAGATCGCCGCCAGAAACGCAACCCCGATGCACAACCAGATAGCCGGCGCCGGACTCTGGTGTTTCCTGCTCACCTGCTTCCACACGCTCGAAGCCGGCAATCCGTTATCGCGCGAGAAGGCATAGACAACGCGGGAGCACCATGTGACCGCGGAGAGTCCACAGAACCACATCGCCATAGCCGCCAGCCCTGAAAAGAGCGACCCCGCCCTTTCGCCAAGGCCGGTTTGAAGGATCGCAATGACCGCGGGCACGTCGTTGCCACTCGAGTCTTTCGCGCCGAGAACGGCGGGAATATCTTTGATCACGAGGGTCAACGCGATCAACAGCAGGTATCCCACAAAGCTCGAGACCACGACAGCCATCACCATTCCCCACGGAACGCGGCGCCGCGGATCCACGGTCTCTTCGGATACGCTGGCCGAGGCATCGTAGCCGGTGAAGGTCCACTGTGCTTGCAGTAGTCCGATAATGAAGGCCCACCAATAGGGCCAGCCCTGCGTGTTGTGTGTGACCGCGGTGAAGAAGAAGCTGGCCGGCTGTTTCGGCGCGAAGACGAGCAGCGCGGTGACTATGGCGATGACGCCGACGATGTGAACCGTAACGCTCAAGTCGTTCAGCCTTGCGACGAGGCGGATGCCGAAATGATTGATCAATGCGTGCGAAAGCAGTATTGCAGCATAGACCAGTAGCAGATTCCGGCTGCTCGCGCTGAGCCCGATGAGCGGGGTAACGAACTGCGCGCAGCCGTAGTCTATTGCGGCAAGTACGGTGATGTTTCCGACGATGTTGAACCATGCGGTGAACCAGCCCCAGCCTTTGCCTCCGAGCTTCGATGACCAGTGATACATCGCACCGGCAGTCGGGAGAGTGGAAGCCAGTTCGGCCATGCTCATTGCTACGGCGAGTGTGAAGAGAGTGACCAGCGGCCAGCCGAATGCCATCTCGGCCGGTCCACCCATGGTGAGACCGTGGCCGTAGAGTGTGACGGCTCCTGTGAGTATCGAGATGATGGAGAAGGATATTGCGAAGTTGGAGAAGCCTCCCATGGTTCGGAAGAGTTCCTGAGCATACCCGAGCTTGCTGAGTTCCCGCGCGTCTTCTGCAGTGCTGTGAGCGTCCGAGTTCATACTGGGCTAAGGCTGATAGGAGCCGCGCTTGTCCGAGGCCAGCCCCGCACTAACAGCCTTGCGAATGGTGTCGGCGCGTTTGTTTGAATCGGTCATGCTGGTCTGCGCCCGCAACTGTAGATAGACGTCGAGCAGTTGCTTCTCCTGGCCGTCGGACCACGCCGCCGGATCTCCTCCTCCCATCTGTGTCACAGCCTTTGCAATGGTCGCCGGCACGTTGCCCGGACGATTGACATGTTGGTCCAACAACAGGGCGACTCCGAACTCCGATGTCACATAGTCCGCGATAAACCGGTCTCCAATCTTGTGCTTCGCGTCTCGATAAAAGATGTCGACCCGCCCCATAGCGTGATCGATCTGCGATTGTCTAACCGTATCGTCGTGGCCCGCAAGCCAGAAGCGATAAGCCCACTCCAGAGTTCGAAGCTGCGCCTTCTGAGCCGATCCCTTGAGTGTCACCCCGTTTAATTTGAAGAACCCGACGGGTGTCACGCCGGGCTGCGCGCTTGTCACAACGGCATCGAGTCCGTGCTGTCCGAAGAAAGTGTCAAACACGCTCGGGGACGTCTGCTTGAGCCGGTCGAGCAATGAAGGCAACTCTCCGGCACCATCTGCCGGGCCCACCGTCCATTGAAAGATTCCGAACGTCAAGAATGCATTGTCCCAGGTGTTTATGGCCTCGAGTTTGCCTTCGTTTTCCGACACCGCTTGCATCACCCGCAGCCGCGAAGGCGAGACAGCCGCAAACCTCGCCGAGTTACCGCCAACAAATTGGGTGATCGAGGTCGCGCCGTAGTCGAAGACGCCCAGCTTGAACTTCTTTGCGAAGCGAGTGCCGTCAGGAGCCACCGCAGCCGTCCCCTCGAAGTGAAACTCGCCCGTGCCTGAAGCCGGCTTCGGGGCAGGAGTTTCGCCGGCCTGTTGAATGAACTTGGCGCTTACAAAACCCTCCTCCCCATCCGAGTTTACCTTGAGCCAATCGCCCTGATCTTCGAGGATTTCGACGGTGGCGCCTTTGGGGAGTTTCCTTTTGACCTCCCCATCCGGGCTGGAACGAAAATTGAGACTGGTAGTAGTTACTGTCCCTGTAGCCATGGGACCTCCTTTCGGTCTGGATCTCCTCCTATAGAGACGGAATTCAGGAGTTGATCGTGTCAAAGATAATAGAGTGGACAGCCTGAGCGCGCCAGTTCCCGCAGCCGGTCTCACGGTTTCCCCCTGATTTTTATTTCCAGTGAATTCACAACATTACCTAGCCAAGCGTCTTTGAATCAGCAAAAGGACGAAGATTGCATAAGCCAAGGGGTCGGCACGGTGCCAAGCCTTTGTAAGCGTTTTTTTGCGCGAGACATCTCTGATGAGTTATGGCTGAAGCGATCCTCGTGGCAACCCTCAAGGTTCCTCCCTCTTCGGATGGCGGAGATCTGCTTAAGCTCGCCTCCGTTGCCGGGTGGCTGGAAGTGCGTGCTGATCTCGTCGGATGGCTCGATCCCGCCTGGTTACGCAGCAAATTTCCAGGTCGCCTACTCTACACCTTGCGGAGCCGCGAAGAAGGTGGGAGCTTCGACGGTACGAACGATGAGCGTCGCCAGTCATTGATTCGAGCTTCTCGGGAATACGATCTCGTCGATATCGAAGCGAATCGGGACCTTGTGCCGGAATTGCTGGCGGAGATTCCATCCCACAAGCGAGTCGTCTCATGGCACTCCGTTCCACGAGAAGACGTCGAAGAGGCATTCAAACAGCTCTCCTCGGTTGCGGCTTCTTTCTACAAGCTGGTGATAGAATCCGGCAGTCCGGGCGATGGGCTGGCGCCGCTTCGCCTGCTCAGTTCGCTCAACCGCCCGGATGTGACCGCCTATGCAAACGGTCAGGCCGGGTTGTGGACGCGCCTGATAGCTCCACGTCTCGGCGCGCCACTGGTCTTCGGCGTCGCGAGCGAGACAGAAAACTGCGAACCAACCATCTCGCGGTTGGTTGAAGACTACGGCCTGCCGACGATGGCGCCGCTTGAAGAGGTATACGGCATCGTCGGAAATCCGGTCTCTCACTCGCTCTCCCCTCGCCTTCACAACGCCGCATATCGCGCAATGGCTCGCCCGGCTCTGTTTCTCCCATTCCAGGTCGACTCGTTTGCAGACTTTTGGCGAGAGGTGGCCGTGAACAACCCGCTGGAGTCCATTGGGATCTCGATGCGAGGGCTGACCGTTGTATCACCCTACAAGGAAGCTTCGCTGGAATCGGCCGGAGTTTGGAGCGCGATGGTTCACCGCGCGGGGGCGGCGAACATCTTCGTGAGAAACAACGGGCACTGGAGAGCCGACACAACCGACCCGGAGGGGGTCGTGTTGGCGATCCGGCGACGAGGAATAGCGCTTGAACGGCGGCGGGCGGCAGTAGTCGGTTGCGGGGGCGCGGGTCGCGCTGTGGCCGCTGCGCTCGAGCAGGAGGGCGCCGCCGTAACGCTGGTGAATCGAGGGCTGGAACGCGGCGGCCACGCGGTCAGACTGCTGGGCCTGCCCTTCGCGCCTCTCGCGGGATTCAAGGCTGCAGGCTTCCAGCTCCTGGTGAATGCTACACCTATCGGCCGCGACGGGAGCGAAATGCCTTTCGACCTCGAGGCGCTGAGCGACGACGCCGTCGTAGTCGATCTGGCCTATGGCCGCAACCGGACCCCGCTTGTTGAGCAGGCGCGTTCGCGCGGCCTGATTACGATCGACGGCAAAGAGGTCTTGCTTATTCAGGTTGCCCGGCAGTTTCAAATGATGATCGGCCGAGATATGCCCGACGGCCTTGCGCACCAGGTTCTAGGTCTGGACCAGGGCGCGCCGGCACACTTCGGCACAACGAGCAGCGGGCCAATGGGATGATAAGCCAAATGGGAGTTGAACTCGGGATCGACAAGAAAGAGATAGTTCACCTGGCAAGCGAACTCGCGCGCCAGAAGTTTGCCGTCCGCGCCGCACACTATGATGAGACATCCACCTTTCCGGCGGAGGATTTCGATGACGTGTTCACGGCGGGTCTGCACGGCGCCGCGGTGCCTGGAGAGTATGGGGGTCTCGGTCTCGGCCCCTATCTGGGCGATGTATTCACGCTGTGGATGATCACCAAAGAGTTCGCGAAGGCCGACCTCTCACTTGCACGTTGTTGGGAGGGACACTGCAACTCCCTGGTGTTGCTGGGAGGAATCGCCAATGAATCTCAAAAGGCGCGCTGGTTTGCGGGTGTTATCGAGCGCGGCGAGAAGTGGGTTGCCTGGAGCGGCGAGCCTCAGGCGCGAGCTCCAGGCGAAACGGCACGCTTCGGCACGCATACGGAGAAAGTCGACGGCGGATACATAGTAGACGGGACCAAGGTCTTCTGCACCAGCGCCGGTGGAGCGCAATGGGCCATACTGCTGGTCAACACGGCCGGACCTGGCGGCGCGCGACATGCGACCGGGTCTCACGAAGGGTTGCTGATGCTGGCCTGCGATCTGTCCGATCCCAGTGTGTCATTCGACGGCACGTGGTGGGACCCGATAGGCATGCGAGGGACGGTGAGTCACCTCGCGCGCTTCGACAAGACCTTTATTCCAGACGACAACCTGATCGGGCGGCCAGGCCAATACATCGATGAGGGATGGCAGACCTGCTTCATTCCACACTATGCGGCCAGTTTCCTCGGCGCGGCCGAAGCGGCATTCGAATACGCATTGGAATACCTAACCACCCAGGGAAAAGTTGGCGACCCTTACGTGCACCAGCGCGTCGGCAAGATGTCAATGAACGTAGAGACCGGCAATCTCTGGCTGCGACATGTCGCCAGCTTGTGGGAGACTGGCCGGAACGCGGACGCTCAGATTGCTGGAAGCCGAGCACGCTACATCATTGAGCACCTTGCCGAAGAGACGGTCGAACACTCGATTCGCGCCTGCGGCGCCCGATGTCTGAATCGCCCAAGTCCCATCGAGCGGATTCATCGCGACCTGTCGTTCTACCTTCGGCACGACAACGATGATCACATCCTGGCGATGATCGGAAAATCGCTTTTGGGGCAGACACACGATCCGTCGTTCTACAAACCGTGACGCTTGAAGAACGCGAATGAGGAGAGCTGTCAGAGATGAGAGAAGATGCCGTCAAATCCAGGCGTCGCCGGTATGATCTTGGGATTTGGGCTCTAGGATTCGGTTACTTCATCTTCTACACGCCATACAGTGGCCTGACCAAGGCGCTAACCAAAGGATTCTTTTCGAACATCGGTCCCGTCTCGGGGTTTGAGGTCCTTCCGGTCTCGATTATGGGAACGATCACCTGTATGTTCGGCTTCATCAGTGTGATGGGCTGGTGGAAGTACGCGCGGCGAGTCAAGTTGTTGGGGGTCGCTGTTCCATTTCCCACCCGCTCTACATTCCTGTCGGGCGCGTGCCTCGGTGGCATTATCGCCACCACCACACTAGCGTTCAGTTTCAGCGGGGCCTCGATCGTCTTCATACTGGTTTTGCTCCGGGCGGGCGTTTTGGTTTTGGGGCCGATGGTCGATGCCTTATTCAGTCGCCGCGTTAGATGGTTCTCATGGACGGCGATGGGATTTAGCCTGTTGGCTTGTGCCGTTGCCCTGGCAGACGGTGCTAACTACACGCTCGGCTTGATCGTGGCCGTCGACATAGCAATCTACCTCACCAGTTATTTCTTCCGCTTAAGGCTTATGACCCGGCTGGCGAAGTCCAACGACCGGGAAAACACAATCAGATATTTTGTCGAGGAGCAGATAACCGCAACTCCGCTGCTGTTGGTCGTTCTGGTTGTGCTGGCCTGCTTCGGGCGTGGTGAAATGATAAGTTCACTCCGGCAGGGCTTCACCTCATTACCGGAAAGCCAGGCGGTTGTTGTGGCGCTTTTGATAGGGGCCTCTTACGCGGCACTCTGCGTGTGCACGACTTTCATATTCCTCGATCGGCGCGAGAACACTTTCTGTATTCCGATGCACTCAGCATCCAGCCTTCTCTCCGGAATTGTTGCTGCGGCGATGCTGGCCTATCTGTACGGTCAACCTCCAACCAGCACGGCGCAGTATACGAGCGCGGGCCTCATGATAATCGCCCTTGCGTTCTTGTCACCGTTGCACCATATCCGCTGGTCGAGGCAGCGGGTCGAACGAGCTCTCGCCGAGAGCCAGCTGATAGCTCTCGGATCGGTGACCGGTTCATCGGACGAAAGCGGTATTCTTGGAACTCCTCCCGCCAAGGTGCCGGAGAACCCCAAGAGTTCAGCACGACAGCGACTATTCTTGTTTGTGTGCCGCGCGAACACTCTGCGTTCGCCGATGGCCCAGCAAATCTGCGCGGCCGAGATCGCCTCCTGTCTTGGAGTGTCAATCGGGCAACTCGAAGCTGCGGGAATACGCGTGTTGAGTGCCGGGATAGCCGCGCGCCCGGGAGAGGCGATGAGTCCGGATGGTGAGCGAGCACTGGCTGAGATCGGCGTGCCGGTTCAGCGGCATACCTCTCAGCCCTTGACGGTGAACTTGATAGAACAAGCCGAGGCGATCTACTGCATGACCGAAGAGCAGCGTCGGGCCGTGATAAATCTTGTCCCGGCGGCGGCGGTCAAAACAAATCGCCTCGATCCGGACCAGGACCTGGCGGAATCTCATGAGCCGGGCGCCATGACCGTGTTCGCGGAGCGAGTTCGCGAACTCATCCGCCGGCGTTTCGAAACCGAGATGAGTTTCTCCTGGCTACCGAGGTGACCCATTCTGTCCAAACGCTTCCAGATCGCGCAACAAAGCGACGAAGCCTCGACCGAATTTCTTAGTGCTCATTTATCGAGATCGTACGAAAACTTCAGCCAGTGCTTCACCTCGTCATCGATGTCGGCAAGGGAGCCGATGGGAATGCGATGGGTGATCCTATCCTTTTTGGCGAAGCCTCCGGTGTCTATGAGCCGGCCCGTGGGTGTCATATCCTTCAACGCGAAACCCATGTCTATTCGGGTGCGGGTCGCGGGTTTGATCTGTGCAAATACGTGGTTGCGATAGAGGGGCACGATGGTCTTGCACGGGCAAGCTTTGACGTCCCTGGCAACCCCCAATCCGAGCATCAGCAGCTGATCGTAGACTGGACGCAGGCTTGCCTTGGACCCGGCGAACATAGCTTCGACGTAACCCGCGGCTGCCTTTAGATAGGCATCAGGGTCGGAATCTTCGGGGTTCTTTCCCTCGGCGCGTTCGGCGATCCACCACGCCGAATTGGTTCCCAACCCGTGCTCTGCCTTGAGCCATTCCCGCCGTGCGTGCTCGGTGGGAGGTCCCGATTTCTTGACCAGTTTCAACCACTGATCGAGGCTCCTCCCAGTCTTGTCGGGAAGGTCAGCAATCCACTTCTGAACCATCAAGACGCCCGGGTGAACACTGTAGAGAGATTCTGCTTTTCGAGATGTTCTTGGCATGTAGTCTCCTCGAAGGATCTAGGATCTAGGATTTAGGATCTAGGATTTAGGGTGATTTAGGATTCTGGGATTTAGGATCCAGCATCTAGATCCTAAGTCCTAGATCCTAGATCCTAAATCCTAGATCCTTCTATTGAAGTTTTGCCTTTACCATATCGCTTATGGTCTTGCCGTCTACGGTCTTGCCCTCAAGTTTGGAGCGCACCGCCTTCATCACCGCGCCCATGTCCTTAATCGAGGTTGCACCTGTCTCGGCGATAGCAGCTTCCACGGCGGCGACTATCTCTTCTTCGCCGGCAGAGGCGGGCAGGTAAGACTGAATTATCCGCGCCTCGTTCTCTTCCTTTATTGCCTGTTCTTCGCGGCCCGCAGCGCGGTATTGATCGGCCGCATCGCGCCGCTGTTTGAGCAGAGTATTGAGTACGCGCGCGGCTTCAACGTCGTCAACCGCGCCGGGCAAATCGGTCTCTCGCAGTTGGAGAGCGGTCTTGACCATACGGAGCGCGCTCAGGCGTTCGGCCTCTCGCGCTTTCATCGCTTCGGTCATGTCGCGATTGACTTGATCAACTATAGGCATTGGTCTCGGTCTCCCGTATAGGCATTGGTCTCGGTCTCCCGTGGCTTGGACCCGGAAGGCAGGGTCCTGATTTAACTTCTCCCGGCCTCACTGGTGCTGGATTCACAAAGCACTAGCAGTAGCGCTGAGCGATCAAGAGCCTTTAACTGGACGTTGATGCCTGGCTTTTCCTAATTGCCGACAACTCAGATTGACAGGAGACTGATACAGAGGTCGGTTATAAAGGTTTATGTTCCAGGTCTATGATTCGATGCAGAGCATCCCGCTGAGTCTCCCGCATGTTGAGAATGTCTTCATTCAAGAGCTGTATCTTTGTTTCCAACTTGCGGAAGTTTCGATTCATTTCCTCTCGTAATGAAGCGATTTCAGAAGCAATCTGGTGCTCGAGG
>DASYSA010000674.1:0-3572 GCA_036003885.1 Blastocatellia bacterium
GCCCCCATGCCGCAAGCGCCGGCGGCAACATTTCATATCGTCCCATCTGTTCGAACAACCCCAGAAGCCCCCAGTATGAAAGCCCGATGGCGATCCCTATCGTGACTCCGTAGAGCGCTCCACGTTTGCCCACAGACAGAGAGAATGGCAACCCGACGATAACCATTATGAAGCATGTGAGAGGGAACGCGATCTTGCCTTGCAGAGCTACTCGCAGATCCGCGACGTCGAAGCCGGACCGCGACAGGTCCGTGATCTTGCTGCGCAACTCGGCCAGCGTCATCGAGGACGATCCGCGAAAGTCCTTCTTGAAGTACTCCGGCCCTTCAGGAAGCGACACCCGCCTCTCATCAAATGGCTGGAATGCGACTCCCTGCTTGCCGTCGAACTGCCGCTCCCATCCATTCACCAACACCCATTCATGCGTCGCGCCGTCCCACGACGCGCGCCGAGCGTACAGGCGGCTCTTTATGCCAAAAGGATCTCTGGAGAGATCGAGCACGTTCAGGTGCGCGAAGGCATTCGCCGTGGGTTCGA
The DNA here is from genome assembly GCA_036003885.1 of Blastocatellia bacterium. Lineage (GTDB taxonomy): Bacteria > Acidobacteriota > Blastocatellia > UBA7656 > UBA7656 > DASYSA01. The sequence continues at coordinate 538 of DASYSA010000674.1, forward strand.
AATGGGCATAGTTGTAGATGCGCGAATTGCTTCCGAAGATCCACTGATTGGTCGTTTGATAAAAGGTCTGGGGCGGTTCCTGTCCCCGGCGGATCAGATAGCGGAGATTGTTCTGGCGCTGGTTGGTGAAGGGAAGGATGTAGTCCTGATTTATGAAGACGAGGGCCGAGAGCAGCAACGATACGAGCAAGACAGGCGCAGCCAGCCTGTAGATAGACTGGCCCGAAGCCTTCAAGGCGACGACCTGGCTGGTCTTCTGCAGCAGGCCAAAAGTAACCATCACCGCCACGAGCGCTGCGGGCGGCGTCATATAGTTGGCTATCATCGGGAGCAGAAAAATAAGATAGTTCGCAACCACGGCCCATTCGATATTGTTGCGCGTTATGTAGTCGAGCAACTGGAACAAAGTGATGATGATGAAGAGGACTGAGAAACCTCCGAGTATGAAGAAGAATGATCTGATCAGATCCGCCAGCACAAGCCGATCGATCAATTGAGGCTCGATAAGACTTCGCGACGCGGCGGTGCGGCGGCCGCGCGAGGCGGATGAGCCTTTTCCGCCGTTCTGACTGGGATCGACGCTCGCCGTGTTTTCGCGCCGCTCCCTCTCAATGTAGCTCCTCCGAGTCGGCCACGCATGACGAAGGCTCCTGAGCACGGAAAAGACATCTGACCCCGGGCGCCGGTGGACGATCAGGACCGAGACTCCTATCGCAGTCAACACCAGGTTTGCCATCCACATACCGAGCCAGACGGGCAACTTCCCCGAGACCGCGGCATGCTCTCCCGAGAGTGCAACCAGGTAGTAGACCACCGTGATGGCAAGCCCGAGGAGCAACCCGAACGAACGACCTGTTCTGATGTTGCTGATCCCAAAGCCTACGCCTAACAACGCGAAGACCAGGCATGCAGCCGGGAGGGTGATTCGCTTGTGTATCTCAGCCAGCCACTCTCTGTAATCATCTTCGGCCGGACTGAATCTGAGGAGCTCGCCCCACTCCATCTCCTTGATCTGGCGCTCCCGCTCCGCGGCCGGCGAGTCGCCCTCCTTCTTGTCATCCGGGACATCGAGACCCAGGGTCATTTCTTCAAACTGCGTCGCGGTGCTCGAGCTCTGGTTCTTGTTCTTCTTCTTCTCTCTCTCGGGTGGCGCTGCCTCGGGAGCGCGCGCCACATCCGGCTGCTCTGTAGAGGGCGAGGCATCTGCCGCATCGGGCTCGGCGGCTTCGACGGCGCTGTAATTTTGGGCCTGGTAATTCCTCTGCGGACTGAACTGGTGAGCTGAACCGTGCTGCAGGAAGAGTTCCGGCATATCCGATCGCGTGCCCTGCCGCAATGATCCAGACGCCGCGGTCATGATCTTCATGCTCCCGTGCTCGTCGGCTAAGTCGACCAGAAAAATGTTGTGCCAGAGGTTGTTCGCGCGGTCAATGTCCTCGATGTAGAGGACCTTCTTTGGAATGCTCTCGACAAAGACCCGTGCCTTTATCTCCGTATTCAAGCCCTGAAAGACCAGAGAGGGCTGCGACTTCAACTCGTTCAGATTGCGTATTGAATGCGGCAGGATGCTGAAGGTTATGTATAACATCGCAGCCGCGATCACGGCCGCAATCGCGACTATCGGCCTCAACACTCGGGTGCGGCTGACGCCGCTAGCTCCAAGGGCGACGATTTCGCTGTCGCCCGACAGCCGGCTCAGGCCCACAAGCGTGCCGACCAGAAGTGAGATCGGAAGGGTGAATACGAGAATTCCGGGGACGAGCGCGCCCATCACCCGCCAAAGCGCCTGCATTGGCAGTCCGTTACGGGAAGAGACGACCAGCAGCTCGGCAAACCTGCTTGCATCATGGGCGAAGATTATCGCGGTCAGGATCAGCAGGCTGAGCAGCACATACGGAACAATCTCTTTGATCAGATAGCGGTCGATGAGACGCAACATCATTGGCGAGTCTAGCACGCGCCCCATGGGGCATCAAAGGATTTTGGATTTTAGATTTTGGATTTTGGATTGCGGATTGAGGAATGCGGATGGTGGAATCCAAGCTCTGGAATCGGGATCGGCAATCCAAAATCCAAAATCCAAAATCTAAAATCGATTGCAGTGGGTTGGTTTCCAGACGCTGATCGCCTGCGCTATACTCGACTCATCTATCCAGGTGGCATATATGGTGAAGTTCAATAGACTGGTCGTTGGAATTGCTTGTGCTGTTGCGCTCGCGCTGACTGCTGCTAATGCATCGGGACAGAGCGGCCGCAAGCTCCCCTCAAATAACCGCCCCCAGCAGGACGACACTCTTCGATTGCGTGCAGAGGAGGTCCTGCTCAACGTTACGGTGACTGACCCCTACAGCAGGCAGGCAACCGATCTCACCAAAAGTGAATTTATCATTGCAGAAGATGGCCAGCGCCAGGAGATCGCCAGCTTCATGATAAGCAGCGTACCGGTGAACGTTGTGCTGATGCTGGATGCCTCAGGTTCGGTGGCCGGCGAGATGTCTTCACTACGCGACGCGGCTATGCGGTTTGTCGACCAGATCGGTCCGGACGACAAGGTCTCCGTTCTCGAGTTCCACTCGAACGTGGAGCTGTTACAGGATTGGACCTCGAGTGTCGAGGACTTGCGTCGCGCTATAACCTGGAGATTCAGGCCCGGAATGGTGCGTACGCCGGATGGACACACGCAGGCGGGGATGACAGCGCTTTACGATGCGCTCTTCCTGACCGCCGGCGAACAACTGGCCAAGGTCGAGGGGCGCAAGGCCATCATTATGCTGACCGATGGGGTCGATTCCTCGAGCAAGGTCAACTACGCCCAGGCGCTGGGGTCGATCATAAAGTCGGGCGCGGTTGTTTACGTGGTCAGCAAGGCCCGCTTGTTCATAAACGAGATGAACAAGTACAGGGGAAAGGCGGGTAGGATCTTCGGAGGAGGAACCGCGGGCCAGGCGGATGAGATTGTGGCAATTCTGGAGGGCGCCGAAAAGTTGATGACCGACCTTGCGACGCGCTCCGGCGGAGCAGTCTTCTCGCCACTA
>DASYSA010000675.1:0-11387 GCA_036003885.1 Blastocatellia bacterium
AAGTTGCGTGCCCTGATCGTCGATGACAATGCGACAAACCGGAAGATCCTGGCTCATCAACTGGACTCATGGGGAATGATTCACGACGAAGCAGATTCGGGATTGGACGCCCTTCGCCTTTTGCGCCGGGGGGCGGCACGAGGCTCCGCTTACGACCTGGCAGTTCTCGATTTGATGATGCCTGGCATGGATGGTTTTGAGTTGGCCCGCGCGATCAAGTCTGATCCCGATATTGCGAGTGTCCGATTGGTGCTTCTGACTTCATTCGGGCAGCGCGGTCACGGCGCTACAGCGCGACAAATCGGCGTTGCTGCGTATCTCAACAAGCCAGTGCGTCAGTCTCAACTGTTCGATTGCTTGACCGCTGTAATGAGCCAGGTCTCGGCAACAGAAGAGAACGACCTGTCACTCGCGCCACGACGGTTAGTCACTAAACACACCTTGAAGGCGTCGCCGAGGGTACGACACGAACGCATTCTCCTTGCCGAGGACCACCTCGTAAACCAAAAGGTTGCGCTCCGCCAGCTTGCAAAGCTGGGTTACCGCGCAGACGTTGTAGCAAATGGGCTTGAGGTTCTGGAAGCATTAGAGCGTGTTCCCTACGACCTGGTGCTGATGGACTGCCAGATGCCTGAGATGGACGGTTATGAAGCGACCACTGCAATTCGTTTGCGCGAAGGTGCAATGAAACATACACCGATAATAGCAATGACCGCGCATGCTCTCGACACCGATCGATCGAAGTGCCTCGCAGCGGGGATGGATGATTATATCTCCAAGCCGGTTAGGCCGGCGGAACTCGCACGAGTGCTCAAGCGCACGCTGTCCGTTGCCGGCAACCTGGGTGAATCGAATTCGCCTGTTGACATTGAGCGAATGTACCTGGCGATGGGAGATGAACCGGAGGAACTGTTCGACATGCTCAGCGTCTATCTCGATCAGATGACTAAGAGTCTTGAGAAACTGGATCTTGCCATCGAGTCGGGAAATGCAGGCGAAGTGAATCTCATTGCGCACAATTGTGCTGGTGCGAATGCGAACTGCGGAATGACGGCGCTCATTGCGCCGTTGCGTGACCTGGAGCGAATGGCCGGCGAAAACGATCTAGCCCGCGCCGCAGATCTCGGGGCCCACATTCGTAAGGAATTTGAACGAGTGAGACGCTTCCCGCACGAAAACCTGGAGGAAGTGGTGTTTGAATAAGAGCTAGGCCGGCGGATCCTTTTGTCTGGTCACCGCCACACCATGGAGGATTGCAATTCCGACCAAACAGATAACGCCCACGCCAATCCACTTTCCAGGGACGTGAAGCATGTTGGCGGCGATCGCCAGACCGGTTATCAGTATCAGGTAACCGATGATGTAAATCCCAAAGGACATCGTTGACCCTCCTTGACCGCTCAATCTTCCTGTGGCGTCCTTCCCTCATGAGACCTTCTTCGTGCCCGATAGTCAAACGAGGGACGGGTGGTTTCGGGTTCTCGTGTCCGAGAGAGAACCCGAAACCCGAAACCATCTGCCCGCTGGCCCCTGACCCCTGACCCCTGCTACGGTATCGTCGATGACGACGATAGTTAAGGTGAACAATCGAGGGGCAGCTCGGGCGCGAGCGCGGCACCTCTGGATTTATCGCAGCGACATAACAGAATCGTCGAACGCACGACCGGGGGAGGTCGTCCGAGTTTCGGATCCCAAAGGCAAGACGCTCGGATTCGCGCTCTACAGCAACCGTTCCCAGATAGCGCTTCGCTTCGTATCTTTCGATGACAGCGAGTTGGATCGCGCCTTTTGGCTCTCACGGCTTGTTGCAGCCGAGCGATTGCGCAGCCAGGTCGTCGAAAGCGCGAGTGCCTATCGACTGGTGTACGGCGAAAGCGACTTGCTGCCCTCGCTCATCATCGATCGCTACGGCGATTGCTTTTCCATTCAGACGCTGTCGCAGGGTATGGACGCGCTCAAACAGATGTGGATCGAGTTGCTGGTCGAGCGCTACAGTCCGCGCGCAATCATCGAGCGAAACGAGGGACGAGTGCGCGACCTGGAAGGACTGCCTCGCCTGACCGGCGTGATCTATGGGAGTGACCCTGGAAGTCTTGTCATTGAAGAGAACGGCGTCCGCTTTCAAGTCAACCTGAGTGAAGGTCAGAAGACCGGAGCGTTTCTCGATCAACGAGAGAACCGAATCGCGGCCGCGAGCTACGCTCGAGGGCAGGCCCTTGACTGTTTCACTTTTCAAGGCGGCTTCGCGCTTCACATGGCGCGCCGAGCGGACCGAGTAGTTGCCGTGGACGTCTCGATCTCGGCGATCGAACAGGGCAGGCGCAACGCCGAGATCAACGACATCGCCAACGTCGAGTTCGTGGAGGCCAACGCCTTCGATTGGCTCAGAGAGAGGGAACAACAGGGCGAGCACTTCGATACGATCAATCTCGATCCTCCCGCCTTTGCAAAGAACCGGGCGGCGATCGAAGCGGCAGTGCGCGGCTACAAAGAGATCAATCTTCGCGCCATGAAGCTGCTGACCGCGGGGGGCACGCTCATCACCTCGACATGCTCTTATCACATGAGCGAGGACAGCTTTCTGAACCTGCTGGCTGACGCTGCGGCCGACGCGGGCCGCTCTGTGCGGATTATCGAAAAGCGTTCGCAATCCAGAGATCATCCGGTGCTGCTATCGATGCCCGAGACACACTACCTCAAGTGCGCAATCCTGCGGCTGGATTGAAGTGACCGTCTCATTTTGTCGCCCGAGGTTGAGTACCCACATCCCCAGCAAACAAGGAGCTGCGACGATCCATATATGGCAACTCAACAGCTTTCTCCCGCACAAACAGACCAACAGGATAAGATAAAACAGGAGCGAGTTTTCCTCGAGGGCCCGCAGCCGCGCAAGTGGGAGCTCTGGAGTCTCTTCAAAATCATGCGCGAGTTCCTGACTGGATTTCGGGTGCTTCATTTCGTCGGTCCTTGCGTGACGGTATTTGGTTCGGCTCGTTTCAAGGAAGACCACCCTCATTATGAGCTGGCGCGCAGGGTCGGCCGAAGTCTCAGCGAGATCGGATTCACGGTGATGACCGGAGGTGGTCCGGGAATCATGGAGGCGGCCAATCGCGGAGCGCGTGAAGCGGGCGGGCCCTCGGTCGGCTGCAACATCATACTGCCCGAGGAGCAGAGGCCGAATCCCTATGTCGATCGTGTTGTCACCTTCGACCTCTTCTTCGTCCGCAAGGTAATGCTGGTCAAATACTCGTATGCATTCGTCGTGATGCCGGGCGGGATCGGCACCATTGACGAGTTATTCGAGGCGCTCACGCTGATTCAGACGAAGAAGATTCTCGACTTTCCGGTGGTGTTAATGGGGGTGGACTACTGGAGGCCGCTAATTGAGCTTCTGACGCAGATGGTTGCCGCGAGGACCATCAGCGACGCCGATCTCAACCTCCTGCTGGTGACCGATTCGGTGGAGGAAGCGATGGCCCACATTCAGAAGCACTCAGTTGAGCATTTCGGACTGAGACGGGTTATGAAACGTTCGAGAATTCTGGGGGAGAGGATCTAGGATTTAGGATCTAGCTAAATCCTAAATCCTAGATCCTAAATCCTGCCCTACTGGCGGTCTGATCGAGCGCGGCGAGCGTTGTCGGCAAGCATTCGGGCTTCCGGGAGGGATTCAATGGCCTTGCGGACCTGAACGTCGTCGGATAAATAGACCTGCTGACCGGCCTCGGGTCCGTAAGCAGCTGTCATGATCTCGCGACGCAACCAGGTCTTTATGATATTCGCATTAGTGTTGAACTGCTCATCCGTGACATTGAACTGCGGACGGGTTCCGATGTGTTGGCGGAACGCAGCGATCACCTTCTCGTTTACCGGATAGCGTTCGATGTCGTCGAGCCCGAGCTGCGTCTTGTATTGAGTGTCGCCGACCCGATATTCGCGAAGACCCGCGGTCTGCCCGGCCACAAGCTGCCGCGCGAAATCGAAGACCGCGAGGAAGAGCCGGCTGCGAACGGGGCCGGACTCAGGCGACTTGATTTCGATGTCGGGAGTAATTCCCCCACCGCCATAAACTGCGCGGCCCAGGTCGGTGTGCAGGGCGTCGCCCTTCGCTCCTCCGCCAAGAGGCTCGTCGCGATTGAGATAGTAGTCGTAGAAGCTGACCTTTGAGTAGTCGCGCTGAATCGAGCGTCCGGTCGGCGTATAGTACCTTGCAGTCGTGAGCGTCAGCCCGGCTCCGCCCCACACTCTGGTTACGCTCTGTACCAGCCCCTTGCCGAAGCTGTTTTCCCCCACAATCAAGGCCCGGTCGTGGTCCTGAAGCGCCCCCGCTACGACTTCAGAAGCCGAGGCGGTGTGCCGATTGATCAGGATCACCATCGGCATGGTCTCGGGGTCGTTGTTGTCGGAAACCTCGAAGGTGCGATCCAGGAAGCGGCTCTCACGGCCGCGCACTTCGAGAATTTTTTGCCCGTCCTGCAGGAATTTCTGGGCGACTTCAATTGCCTGGTCGAGCAGCCCACCCGGATTGCCTCTGAAGTCCAGGATCAACTGCTTCATCCCTTCCTGCTTGAGCTTCTTTATCGACGCGCTCAACTCCTCTTCGGTCTTACTCGAGAAGGTGCTCAATGCGATATATCCAGTGCCGGGCTGCGACATCATGAACGAAACCGGAACCGAGGGAAGCCTCACTTCGTCGCGTCGTATCTTGACGGTGATCGGATTGGGCGCGCCCACCCGTTCGACGGTGATCTCGACCTCTTCGCCCTTCTCACCGCGAACTCGATGCATCACCTGTTCGCTGCGCCACTCCTCGACATTCTGTCCATCGAGTCCCACGATTGCGTCGCCGTAGCGAAGTCCCGCGCGGTGAGCCGGTGTGCCCGGGATCGCCGACATTATGTAGACTCGGTTATACCGCCTGACTATCGTGACCCCGATGCCGAAGATGCGACTCTTCTGTTCGGTCTGCAATTCATCAAACTCTTTCTTGGTGAAGAAGGAAGAGTGCGGATCCAGCTGATGCAGCATGCCTTGAATGGTGGACTTGCCGAGATCCTCGAGATCAGCCTGGCTGGCGTAGTTGTCGCGGACGGTGGTGAGCGCCTCCTCGTAGGTCTGCTTGAGGGCTTCGGAGCCGTCGGCCTCGCTGGTGATCGCCCGGGCTGTGCGCAAGGACTCAAAGTAACCGCCGGCGAGCGATGCCGCCGCTACAACGGCGATTGCAACCAGCGGCAGCACCTTCTTGCTCATAACTTCCCAACTCCTTGTGACCAGAATAATAATACAAAAGCGACGAAGCGTCAAAAAAAACGTCTCGCGTTTCGCGTTTTACGTCTTAGGTTTTACGTTTTACGTTTAGGGTCTGTCTTTCGTCGCCAGGGCTTTGGCGGCAATCACCAACTCGAAACGGCAAACGTAAAACGTAAGACCTAAAACGCGAAACGCCTTTCCCTTTCCCTTGTGGCGCACTCTTTGTTAGTATCCCGGTCTTCTACTCTCTCGACAAAGGAAATCCATACGAAAACATATAGCAACACTCTTTTTGAAGCCTTCTTGAACCAGCATGATGATGGGGACTGGGCCGGCGCCTTAGGATCTCTCTTGCCTTACATTCACGAGGTCGACCGAACCGCGGCTCAGATATGGTTCACTTTTTACCCTCTCGCGCTCGCCCGAGCGCTGCGAGAAGCCGGCGATTCCACGGAGCTGCTGCAGAAGCTTCAACTCGTCGGCACGTACCGCCTCCAGGATTCGATAGATTCTTCACACACATTCATGTATGGCCATCGCTACTGGCCGGACGTGAAACGCGCGGTGGTTGAACACGCCACCTCAGGCCAGCCGCCGGCGAGCCTCGAATTGACGGGTCAGATCAGGAGTGTCGCCCACGCCGTCGCGAAAAGGATCGATGTGGACGAGTCGCTCCTTTCAGGCATCACAGCCGTAGGTTTCGCGACTCTGCAGCGCGTCGGCATGGAGGCTTTCCAGGCATCCGCGGGTTCCATACATCTGGATCGGAAGGTCCTCAGGCGGCGACCGGAAGATGTTCTCGCGGCGCGGGCCCGCGATGACGACCAGGGATTGTTTGGTTTTCTCAGGGGACAGGAGAAGATCTATACCGTAACTTATGATGAGAACGATCCGGTTGCAGTCTTCAAGCTGATCAACACCCAACAGCTGACTACAGCGGCGGCGAATGACAAACGCGATCACCGGTCGCGCAACCCCCGCTGCATGGAGGGCGAGGGACCGATACCCATACAGTGTCGCTCGGGGGCTTGTGGAACGTGTTGGGTTGGAATGCTGGGAGGGGCGGAAAAGCTCTCTGACATCGGCGTGCTGGAGGCGAAGCAGTTGAAAGAGTTTGGTTATCTCGACAGCGACGGAGAGTCAAAGCCGCTTATACGGCTGGCTTGCATGGCCCAGGCATTCGGGGCGGTGTCGATAGTCATTCCGCGGTGGAATGGAGTGTTCGGCAAATTCATTCGCGAAGAGAGAACCCAGGAAGCCCGGGCCAGGTCCTGAGGTCGACGCTATTGAATAGACAGATCTCGTCTCTGGAGGCGCTCTCGCGCGAGTGTGAAAAAGAGAACGCATCTGGGTACGCACGCTTCCAGCATGCGGGACTGATCGACTCAGCGAGTCATCAAGCATGCGCGTCCGCTGGAAGCGTGCGTACCCAGGCTTCGAACCGGGACAAGGAGCGCAGGGGCGCCGGCCGCCTCAGGTCATTATCGAACCTCGTTCCACTTTCAAACACACGCCCGGCAACACCTCTTCTGTGTTCTCGCTTGAAAGCCTCCCTACCCACTTGCTAAGATGCTCAGTCGCTCAACGGACGACTTAGTTCACTGTGAGCGGCAGTACCGGCGAAGGGGGAACATGGGGGACTTCATAAGGGTAGTCGGCAGGTCAGATCTCGCATCGGGCGAGGGTGCGGTAGTCGAGGTCAATGGCCGCCCGATCGCCTTGTTCAATGTAAATGGGGAGTTCTACGCGCTGGACAACACGTGTGCGCATAGAGGAGGACCACTGGGCGAAGGCTTCGTCGATTGCGCCAACCTCACCGTTCAGTGCCCGTGGCATGGCTGGGTGTACAGCCTCGCAAGCGGAGCGTCACCTATGATCCCAATGGCTAAGGTTGAAAAATTTGAAGTTCGGGTTGAGGGCGAGGACGTCAAGGTTCTAGTGGATTGAGGAAAGCGTTTTAAGTTTTACGTTTAGCGTTTTAAGTTTTGCGTTATGGCTTGGTCGTCTGCCAGGCAGTTGCAATGACCAACGTAAAACGCAAAACGTAAAACTTAAAACGCGGAACGCGGAACGTTCTCCGGGAGGCATCAGACCAATTGAGCTCAAGTAACGAAGCGTTCGATGTGGTGATCATCGGCAGCGGACCCGGCGGTTATGTAGCAGCAATCAGGGCGGGGCAGTTGGGTCTCAAAACCGCGATTATAGAAAAGGACAAGAACCTGGGCGGCACCTGCCTGTTGAGAGGCTGCATACCAACCAAGGCACTTCTTCACACAGCTGATGTTTTCGACGAGCTAAAGCATGCCGGCGACCTGGGTGTGGTAACGACCGCCGTATCGCTCGACTTCGGCCAGGCGCAGAAGCGCAAGAACAAGGTGGTGCTCAAGCTTGCCAAGGGCGTCGAGTTCCTGATGAAGAAGAACAGGGTTCAGACCTTCAAAGGAACGGCCAAAATCGAAGGCCCCGGCCGGATCACCGTGACACCCTCCGATGGTTCCAGGCAGGACATTCAAACAAAGAACATCATCGTCGCCACGGGTTCAGTTCCTCGTTCGCTTCCAGGCCTGGATATCGACGGCAAACAGATCATTACCAGTGACGAAGTCCTGGAACTGGCCGAGATTCCAAAGTCGATGATTGTCCTTGGCGCCGGGGCGGTTGGAGTGGAGTTCGCGTCGATGTTCTCTCGATTCGGGACCGATGCGACGGTCATCGAATTGCTGCCTCGCCTGCTACCCATCGAAGATGAAGAGATAAGCGCCGAGCTTGCGAAGTCATTCAAGAAGCAGGGGATAAAAACCTTCACCAACGCAAGGTTCAAGTCTGTGGTCAAGGAAGACGGCCTTGTGCGGGTGACCGCGACTGTCGCCGACAAGGATCAGGATTTCACCGCGGAGAAGCTGCTGGTTGCCGTGGGGCGGCGGGCCTATACCGATGGGCTGGGCCTTGAGAATCTGCGAGTGGAGATGGATCGAGGGTACATCAAGATAGACCAGCAGATGAGGACCTCTGAGCCTAACGTGTATGCGATCGGCGACGTGGTGCCGACTCCGTGGCTTGCTCACGTCGCTTCAGCCGAGGGCATTCTGGCTGTCGAAGCGATAGCGGGAAAGAGCCCGCGGCCCATCAACTACGACCGCGTGCCGAGCTGCACCTATTGCCAGCCTGAAGTTGCCAGTGTGGGGCTTACTGAGGCCCGGGCGCGCGAGCGCGGATACGATGTTAAGGTCGGCAAGTTTCCGATCCCGGTGATCGCCAAGGCGCAGATACTCGGGGCCACTGAAGGTATCGTCAAGATCGTCAGCGACGCGCGTTATGACGAGCTGCTTGGGGTGCACATGATCGGACCCCACGCGACCGAGCTAATCAGCGAGGGCGGGGTGGCGCTCCAGATGGAAGCTACAGTGGAGGAGTTGATCCATACTATGCACGCGCACCCGACCGTCTCCGAGGTCATCCACGAGGCCGCCGAAGATGCGCACGGAATGGTAATACACGTTTAGCGTTTCGCGTTTAACGTTTCGCGTTCTGCGTTCCAAGGTGTGTGGCTCCGCAGATTCGCCCAACTCAAACCGCAGAACGTGAAACGTAAAACGCAAAACGCGAAACGTTTCCTTATGAACAAGGCGCAACAACTCGAACTGCTCTACTTCATGCGGCTGACGCGCTCGCTTGAAGACAGGCTCGACAATCTGTTAAAGCAGGGCAAGATTGTTGGTGGCCTCTTCCGCAGCCTCGGTCAGGAGGCGACAGCCGTCGGCTCAGCCTATGCGCTCGAGAAAGAGCACGGCGATATTCTCTCGCCCCTGACTCGCGATCTTGGCGCCATGCTGGTCATGAATGCAAAACCTCGCGAGGTCTTTGCTCAGTATCTCGCGCGTGGCACGTCTCCTTCGGGCGGACGCGACCAGAATCTGCACTTCACGGACTTGAAGCGTGGCTTTATCGGCACGATCAGTCCTCTCGGTTCATTGGTGGCGGTGATGAACGGAGTGGTCCTGGCGGCCCGAATGCAAAAGAAGAAGACGATCGGGATGGTCTACGTCGGCGACGGCGCGACCAGCACCGGCGCATTTCATGAGGCAGCCAATTTCGCCTCCGTCCAGAACCTGCCATTGATCATCGTCGCCGAAAACAACGGCTACGCCTACAGCACCCCGACGACGAAGCAGATGAGGGTCCTGAATCTGGCCGACAGAGCCAGAGCCTATGGCATGCCGAGCGAAATTGTGGACGGGAATGATGTGATGGCGGTCTATCAGTCGACGCGGAGGGCCGCGGGGCGCGCTCGCAAAGGCGAGGGGCCGACGTTGCTGGAAGCCAAGACATTTCGAATGCGCGGTCACGCGGCTCACGACAACCAGTCTTACGTGCGCAAGGATCTGCTTGACCAGTGGCGCAAGCGCGACCCGATTGCTCTTTTCGAGAAGGCACTGGTCGATCAGAAGACCGCGACGCAGGCGGAGATCGACGCAGTCAACAGCAGAGTGGAGGCGGCGCTCGATGAAGATCTGGCCTGGGCCGAGGGTCAGCCGCCGCCGGCGCCCGAATCCGCGGACGGCGGAGTGTATGCAGAAGCAGGAGATCAGAATTCGGCGATGAAAGCTGAGACCGAGTCAAAGGTTGCAGGCCTGAAGTCGGGGAACTGAGGCCTGAGGTCTGAGAATAATATGGCTGCAATAACACTACTGGAGGCGATCCGCCAGGGGCTTTGGGAAGAGATGGAGCGCGACGACCGGGTCTTCCTTCTCGGCGAAGATATCGGCGAGTACGGCGGGGCTTTCAAAGTCACAGAAGGCTTCGTGGGCAAGTTCGGGGCGGAGCGGGTGATCGACACGCCTATTTCAGAGAGCGCCATCGTAGGCGCGGCGTGTGGGGCGGCAATGATGGGCATGCTCCCGGTCGCCGAGATGCAGTTCATCGATTTCATCTCGTGCTGCTTCGACATCCTGACCAACTATGCGGCAAAGAGCCGCTATCGTCAGGGCATAGGCATTCCGATGGTTGTGCGAGGGCCCGCGGGCGGCGGCGTGCACGGCGGGCCCTTTCACTCCCAGAATGTGGAGTCGTTTTTTCTCAATACGCCGGGTCTCAAGATGGTCGAACCTTCGACTCCATACGACGCGAAGGGCCTGATCAAAGCTGCGATTCGCGACCCGGACCCGGTGATTTTCTTCGAGCACAAGTTTTTGTACCGCAATCCGAAGATCAAGCAGGAGGTGCCCGCCGGCGACTTCATTGTGCCGATCGGCAAAGCGGCCATCCGCCGAGAAGGCACCGATCTGTCGATCATTACCTACGGAGCGATGGTTTATACCGCGCTTGAGGCTGCCGAGCGATTGGAGCAGGAAGGCATTGATGTCGAAGTGATGGACCTGAGGACGCTGATGCCCTTCGATCGCGAAGCCATCGTGGAGACTGTGAAGAAGACGAGCAAGGTGATAATCCTGCACGAGGCGACGCGAACCGGCGGAATGGCAGGCGAGCTCACGGCGGTAATCAATGAGGAGGCCTTCGAGTATCTGGATGGCCCGGTGGTCCGAGTAACTTCGATTGATACTCCTGTGCCGTATGCGCCGCCGCTCGAGCAGTTCTTCATGCCTCAAGTGGAAGACGTGTTGAAGGCCGCTCGCTCGCTTGCAGCGTACTAGGATCTAGGATCTAGGATTTGGGATCTAGGATCGGGGTTTATTTGAACTTTAGGAATCGGGGTTCTGAATTCAGGGTTTGCTTTGACGTTCTGATCGATCACCGATCCTAAATCCTAGATCCTAAATCCTAGATCCTAGAGAAAATTGGAGAGATATGAGCGAAGAAGTGAAAATGCCGCAGATGGGAGAGTCCATCGCGGAAGGCACAATAGTCAGATGGCTCAAGCAAGTAGGGGATAGCGTAAAGCGCGACGAGCCGCTGTTCGAGATCTCCACCGATAAAGTGGATGCCGAAATACCAGCGCCCTCTGCCGGCGTGCTCTCCGAGATACTGGTCAAGGAGGGCGAGACGGTCCCGATAAACACGGTTGTCGCAGTCATAAACGGCGGAGGCGCGAAACCGGCTCCAGCAGCCGAACCTGCGGTTGAAGCAGCGGCGGCCAAACCCGAGCCTGCGGTTGAAGCGGCGGCGGTCAAACCCGAACC
>DASYSA010000676.1:0-5943 GCA_036003885.1 Blastocatellia bacterium
CAGGGTCTACCCAAATAGTATTCGAGCCATACCCGATCGCCGCAAAACTGGAGGCCGGTACCGAGGGCCACTGTTTCTGCTTTGTGTTCAGCCACCACAGAAATCCATAATCCGGCCCGAGCGGTCCAGGCGTTGTTGCCATCCGAACCCACTTCTCGGAAATGAGCTGTTTGTCACCCCACTTTCCCCGCCGCAGGAACAGGTAACCAAATCGAGCCTCATCGCGAGTGCTGATCCATAAGCCGCCGCCCCAACGCGTGCCGCCGCTCACCGAAGTCATCTTCTTTCCGTCGATCATCACGTCGGAATTGTTGTAGCCGTGATACTGCCACGTGGAGGAAGCGTCTATGGGATCCATCACGTACTGTTTGATCACCTCGGGCAGCGGCCGCTTCCACATTCGCAGCAGCGAGAGCGAAAAGCGGTTGATGCGCACGTCGTTGTACTCATAGAACTCGCCCGGCTCTTTTAGCTCCCGCGGCTTGCGTTGGCCGGCGCCGAAGGCCTCGACCCCGATGAAGTCGTGGGATTTGCCGAACATCGTGCCCTCCCACTCACTCGTCTGGTTAGCGTGATGGCGCCAGGTGATCTTAGAGTTATGCGGCGAATCATAGCCTCCGTCTTTGATGTAGTCGCGCACGGGATCGTCCACAGCCTTGATCATCCCGCGATCGATCGTGAGTCCAAGCACGGTCGACAGAAAGCTCTTCGCGGCGCTGTAGGTGGGATCGATGCGCCGAGTGTCACCCCACTCAGCGACGATGTAGCCGTGCCGAAGAACGATGCCGTTTGTCTCGCCGCGTTCTTTCGGAATCGGTCCGAGCAGCGCGCCGAAGGTTGCCACCTGAGTAGAGAAGTCGCGAGGCACTTTCGACTCCTGGGTCTTCGCAAATGCGACCGCCTGTTCCAGCAGTGCGGGATCGAAACCAAGTTCGGCAGGCGGCTTAACCTGCCATTTGTCGCCGGCTGCCGGATAGTAGGTTGCAGAAGCCGACTTTTGTCCAACTGCGATCGTCGAACTGTTACCGAGCAGCGTCAGGGCGATAAGAGTGGTTATCAGAATTCGTCGCATGTTTTGCCTCCTCTTTGATCACTAGAACCCATAGAGCTTAGCCGCATTCTCGCGGAGCACCATGCGTGCAAGTTCCGATGCTCTGTCACGAGTGATCTCTCCATCATTCATCATTCCCGTAAGGGCCAACGCAAGCGCCTGCCGCGCAGTTTGAGCCGCAAGCCATCCGGTCTCTTCCCACCCGATCTCGCCAAAAGAAGGCGAAGCGTCCGTTCCGAACAGAATCTTCTCCGGATAGTATTCGAGCCAGTTGCGCAGCACGGAGCTTAGATCGCGAGGATAGAAGAACAAGTCCTGCGCCGAAAAGTCGGTCCACACGTTTGGCTTGCTCAGCAGCCCCGCGGTAGCCCGCGTGTAAGGATAGCCGCCATGCACGATCACGAAATTCGTTTTGCGCAGCGACGGGTCGTTGAAAACCGAATCGAGCAAGACAGGATGGCTGCCGCTCTGCACGTAGCTGCCTCCGCCTCCGTCAAAGACGTGAATGTGAACTGCCATACCCAACCGCCCCGCCTCGCGGCATGTGTACCTGAAGAGAAAATCCTGAAGCGTTGTGTAGTCGGCGGCCGGCGGTTCGCCTCCCCTGGCCCAGCGCTGATAAACGGGGCTCGCGTCGCTCTCGTCCGGGGTGGCGAACCAGAGGCCCCGCAGATAGGCGATCTCGAATTTCACCGCCACCGCGCCACCGCGCTTATGACGTTCGAGCGTCGGTGTAACGACTCCGGCGAGGTACTCTTTAAGCGTCGCAGGAAGTGCATTTAGATTCAGATCACTCAGGTAACGCTTTAATAGCCGTTCTTCGGCGGGATAGAAGGCGCGGTAGTCGAGATTCGCTCGTTTGGCCACTTCATTATTCAGCGGAAAGATGAGCGCGTCGACGTAGGAGACCCATCGAAAGCGCGGCGCGGCGAGGCCTCGCCCCATTGCAACGCGATTGGCGAGCATAGTCTCGATGCCCAGTTGATCCAGGACCCAGGCCGGATAGCCATCGCCGCGTTCACGTTTCACACGGGCCTTGGTTTCGGCTAGCTCGCGGACGTGTGCTTCGGTCATGTCTTGGTACTTGTAGCCAAAGAGCGCGCGCCATGCTGCGGTGTATTCGAGATTGTCCGGGCGGAGTCGAACCATCAGCGGGAACGGTTCGAGCAACTCGAAGGGCAGGGCATCGTACTCGTGATCTTCTTCGCCGGGACCGACTACGCGAGTGACATGCGTGTGATTGTCTATTGCCTTTATTTTGGCAATCTCAGCCACGAGCTTGGGATCGGCGACCGTCTGCGCGGTCATTGGACGCGAAAGCAGAGGGAGGACCAAGGAGCACAACGAGAGCAGCGTGAGCATTCGTTTCATGGGCTGACCTCTCCTTTTGAGTGTGAGAAGTTCAACATAATAGCAAAGAACGGCGAGAGTGATTAGCGAGTCTATGACATTTTATTCCGAGTCCATCCCTGTTTCTTCCGACGGAGCGTTGCGATTTTGGGGTGTGGAACATTGTTTCTCATTAACCCTCACTGAAGAGAGGTGTTGATGAGACAGGTCGCGGTGAAGCACTTTTTCGCGACGGACAACCCTTAGCGTGTCGCTCAAATTCATGACGCGCACCCATCTTCACCTTGAGCTGAATAAGCGTAGGCTGTTATAACTTGGGAGTCGCGACTGCCTCTTCTCCTGCAGAGAAGAGTATGCCGTGATGTTCAAGTCAAAGCCGCTAGCCTTAGCAATCCTATCCGCACTTTTTATAGCGCCCTGCCTGCTGTCGAGCTCTCACACTCGCGCGGATATTCTCGTAGACATTTCAACCCGCTTCATAGACGTCCCACAGGGTTCATCCCCAGAACCGGTGAGGCTCGCGGCAACGTTGTATCAGCCGCGCTTCTTCCCTTCAGCTCCGGCGGTCATCTACATTCACGGCTGGGGAGGCCATCGCCTCACCGGCTCGGATAACCTCGCCTACTATGTGGCCGCCGCGGGGTACACCGTTCTTTCCTACACCGCTCGCGGCCTTGGCGACGGTGAATCCGGCGGCCGCGCCACGATTGCGGGCCCGGACGAACTGGAAGATCTGCGGCACGTTATCGATTGGCTTACAAACGATCCCGATAATGCAATCGGGCCAAGAGTGACTAAGATAGGTGTAGTCGGCGGCTCATACGGGGGCGGACACGGTTTTCAAATCTCTTCTGATCCTCGTGTCTCAGCCGTCATTCCGCTCGTAGGCTGGACTGACCTGGAGCAATCTCTCTTTCCAAACGGAGTGGTGAATTACCGGCTCGGAATCGGCGAGTTCTACTCGGGCCTTGATCAGCAGGTCGGCCAGGCCCCCTTCTTTAACTACAGCCGGCTCGAGTTTGACATACTCGATGCGGCCGCCGAGGGCCGGTTGCCGGACAGCAGCGTCAGGCAGCAGCTCCGGGCTCGCTCGATTGCTCAGCGGGACGCTAACGGGCGAGAGATCCTGGATGAATCGCGCCAACCTCGCGCGCCGGTGTTCATCATTCAGTCCTGGGACGACTACCTTTTCCCTTCCACCCAGGTGCTGGATGTGTTCTCTCAGATAACCGCGCCAAAACAGATATACCTGGGCCGCCAGGGTCATCCGCCCGAAGGTCACAGCTTCGAGGGCGAGGAGTTGTACATCGCGACGCAGGTTCTTCGTTGGTTCGATTATTACCTTCGCGGAATAGGCGGCAAAGACTCGCGATCTGTGACCAGTGCCCCTGCGCCGTTTGAAGTTGTGCCGTACACTGCCAGGCAGTTTCCATCGGATGATATCTCTTCGCTGTGGCTTTTCCTGAAGCCTGGGGGGATACTCTCGCGCAAGAAAAAGGGGCCTGACGAGCCGGGTACGGCAGGCGGAGTCTTTCGGCCGGAGCAGGTTCGAAGCTCACGTCTCGGAGCCGAGATACCGACGCAGAGTGAGATGCTAAGCGGTCACGCGGAAGCGATTGCCTCTGTGCCTGCGAAGCTCGAGTACACTTTCGCACCCTGGGAAACCGAGACCGAGATGATCGGGAGCAGCGAGTTCACGCTCAACGTGAGCAGCTTGACATCCGCAGATGTTGACCTGATCGCGCGAACATACGATGTCGCGCCCGACGGAACCGAGACGGAGGTGACCGTGGGTGTCATGAGAGTCACCGGTCTTTCACCGGGCGAGGTGCGGACGGTGACCTTCAAAGACTATGGTGACGATTGGGTCTTTGCCGCGGGTCACTCGCTCAGAATCAAGATTTCGAACATTGATTTTCCGGCCTTCAGAACGCCCGGCTCGAATGACAACGTCCGATCGGAGATCACTATTCACACCGGTAAGAAGTTCCGGTCCAGGATAACGGTCCCACTCCGCGTGAGTTGATTGAGCAGCCAAGCGCGGGAAGACTGAACCTGGCCAGTTTCTGAAATCAGAAATCGCAGAATCGAGGGCCTGACCCCCTTCAACTCGCCACGTTCTTCGGGCCTCTGCGTGAACTCGACTCGAAACTTTGACAACTGTGATTCACCAGAGCGACGTGCCATACATCAGTTGGCTTACTACAGAAGGACCGAGAAGGTCGAGTTGTTCCGGTACAACCCGAATTATCCTGAAGAAGGAATGCGGACCGTATTGCTTAGGGGGAAGGAATGATGGTGTTTCCTTAATTTATGTCTCTCCATGCCTATCCGTAAGCCTCCAATTGCTCAATCTTCTGGCGCACGAGATGCCTTCTCTCTAAAATGCCAGCCGTGGAGTCAAGCGGCGCCGTCCAATCAGCCATCTCAATTCGCGGCATAACTAAACGCTACGGAAAGCTCACTGCCGTGGCCAATCTCAACCTTGAAGTGAATCACGGGGAGATCCTCGGATTCCTCGGACTCAACGGCGCCGGCAAGACTACAACTATTCGCATACTTCTCGACCTGCTCAGGCCTTCAAGCGGCAACGCCTTCATTTTGGGTCACGATTGTCAGGCCGACGGTCTCGAAGCGAGGTCGCTCACCGGATACCTGCCCGGCGAGATGGGAATACTCTCCCATCTAACCGGCCGTGAGGTGCTCGATTTCCTGGGAGGACTCGGCCGGCAGAGACCCGACAACCAGTACCTTCGTGAGCTTCAAGAGCGATTGGATCTTGCGGACAGGGACCTGCACCGTAAGTTGCGCGAATACAGCACCGGCATGAAGCGGAAGCTGGGACTGCTTCAAGCCCTCCAGCACGACCCTCCTCTTTTGATTCTGGACGAACCCACCGAAGGGCTCGATCCGTTGATGCAGGAGTCTTTCTATCAATTGTTGACCGACCTCCAGCGCCGAGGACGAACGGTCTTCATGTCGTCGCACGTCCTCTCTGAAGTGGCGCGCGTCTGCGATCGAGTGGCCTTGCTGCGCAAAGGTGAGCTTGCGCTGCTTTCGACGGTTGGGGAGATCCGCAAGCTGGCTGCTCGTCGCGTGCGAATCTTCTTCTCCGAAGACGTGAACCTAGCACCGGCTTTTCCGCCCGGCCACGAGGTCGTCGAAATCAAACCGCGCATCTGGACACTGCGAGTTGAAGGCTTGCTGGGGCCGCTGCTGAACACTCTTGCAGCCCTTCCGGTGAAAGACCTCGAAGTCGAAGAGCCGCGACTCGAAGACGTGCTGATCAAGTATTATCGCGAGGGCGCTGTATGAAGGCCCCGCTGATATTGCTCGCCTATTCGTTGCGCCGAGTCCGAACTCTGATCATCGCGATGGCTCTGCTGCTTGGCATGTTCCAGGTGTTTCTGATCGTCGTAGCGGGATCGATTGAGAGCGCCGGCTCTTTTGAGCAGATGGGCGAGCTTATGCCGCCTTTTGTGCGCGACCTGCTTGGGCCGTCGTTTCCCAGTTTCATGTCATTCGCGGGAATTGTCTGTCTC
>DASYSA010000677.1:0-26769 GCA_036003885.1 Blastocatellia bacterium
TCAGTTCCTGTTCTTCACGGGATCGACGAAGGCTGACGTAGTCGCGTCTCAGGTCGGCAATGTTCACCACCCGGAGTATCCCGGGCTTGAGGACTTCGGTGACCTTGTGCTGCGGGGTGATGGCGGCACCGGCTACATTCGCGTCGACTGGTTCACCCCGGATGGGTTGGCGACCTGGGGGGATGGGCGGTTGACGATCCTCGGCACCGAAGGCTTTATCGAGATTCGCAAGAACATCGACATTGGCGGAAGGTCGGGCGGAAGCCACCTGTTCCTCGTGGATCAGAAAGAGACTCGCTACATTGACTGCAGCAGCCAGGCGCTGCCATACGGCGAGCAACTGATTTCGGACATCCTCAACCGGACCGAAACGGCGATGTCGCAGGCGCACTGCTTTCTTGCGACCGAGCTGGTTCTGAAGGCTCAACACCAGGCTCAGCGATTAAACCTCAAGGCTTGAGGCTACGTTTCGCGTTTCGCGTTTTAGGTTTCGCGTTCGCCTGGGAAGATTGAACGCAAAACGCGAAACGGTTTGGGGAGGCGCTATGAGAAGCGATCGCAGGAATGAAGTTTCGCGTCGGGACTTCATCAAGACGGCGAGTAAAGGGATTATTAGCTCGGCCTTCGTTGCTCAGGGTTTCCCCTCAATCGTCCCAGCCTCGGTGTTCGGGCAGGATGCTCCCAGCAAACGGATAAATGTCGGGGCCATCGGCACCGGACGCATCTCACGCGGACATGACATGCCGGCTGTGCTGAAGTACGACCGTGCTCGAATCATGGCCGTCTGCGATCTCGACAGCAAGAGGATGGAAGATGCGAAGAGGCTGGTGAATGATTACTACGGCAAGAAGACCGGGAAGACCTACGACGGCGTCACCGGATATTCTGACTATCGCGAACTTCTCCAGAACAAGGAGGTGGATGCGGTGCTGGTGAGTACGCCGGATCACTGGCACGCGCTCATCGCCATCGATGCCGTGGAAGCATCCAAGGACGTGTACCTGCAGAAGCCTGCTTCACTCACGATTTCAGAAGGCAGAGCGTTGAGCAACGCGGTCCAGCGCACTGGACGTATCCTGCAGCTTGGAAGCCAGCAACGCTCTTCGCCGCAGTTTCGCTATGCCGCCGAGCTAGTGCGCAATGGCCGCATCGGCCGGTTGAAGACGGTGTATGTAGGCCTTCCGGTTGACCCGTCTGGTGACCCTGAGCCCGAGATGCCGATGCCTCGCAATCTGAATTATCAGATGTGGTTGGGATCCACACCTTATGTGTACTACACCGAGAAGCGTGTTCACCCTCAAAACGATTATGGCCGTCCCGGCTGGCTGCGCTGCGAGCAGTTCGGGGCCGGAATGATCACCGGATGGGGCGCTCACCATATAGACAGCGCTCACTGGGCGATGGCGACGGAGTACACGGGTCCAGTCGAAGTATCCGGCTGGGCGGAATTCCCAACCAAAGGATTATGGGATGTACACGGCAAGTTCAAGACAGAGGCTTTGTACAGCGATGGCGTAAGAATGATCATCAGTGATGACTTTCCCAACGGCATCAAGTTCGAGGGGTCAGAAGGGTGGGTGTTCGTCTCTCGCGGCGACGAGACGGTGACCGCCAGTGATCCGGTCGCAAAGCTGAAGGACAACAAAGCCCTTTCCGCGAGCGATCCGAGGATTATCACCTCGATTATCGGACCGAACGAGATTCACCTCTACGAGAGTAAAGAGCATCATGCCAACTGGCTCGACTGCGTGCGATCGCGGCAACAGCCCATCGCGCCGGTAGAGGTAGGCCACCGATCCTGCACTGCCTGTCTGCTCCATCATGTGGCAATGAAATTGAAGCGGAAAGTGTATTGGGATCCGATGAGGGAGCGATTCAAGAATGACGACGAGGCAAACGCTATGCTGTCGCGCCCGCAACGGTGGCCTTACGGCATTCGTTGATGCAGGAGTCTAAGGTGCAGGATACCCGGTCGTGAGAGCGACGACTTCCGGGCGCAAAGAAAAGTCCACCTCCATTTATGAAATGTAAGGGCGCGATCATGCTTACAAACATCGAGCGAGGGAAGAGGAAACTGGAAGGAGAGAACTCTTCTATTGTAGGATACATGCTTTTCGACCCGCGAAACCGGAGATCTTAGCCCGCTACACCGTGTAGCGACTGGTGACTGGAGGTGAGGCGTGCGATGTCGCGCCGGAGTTTTCACCGGTAGCTGTTCGCGCCGGTCGAAACACTGGAGCAAGGAGGTACTTTAATGTCTACAGAAACGACTGAGAACTTGAAAGGAACCTGCTTCGTTGTCATGGGGTTCGGCAAGAAGACAGACTTTGAAACGGGTCGCGTCCTCGACCTCGACACCTCTTACAAAAACATGATCAAGCCTGCCGTCGAAGCGGCGGGACTGAAATGTATTCGCGCCGACGAGATCGTGCACTCCGGCCTTATCGACGTACCGATGTATGAGCAGCTCCTCAACGCGGACCTCGTTGTTGCCGACCTCTCGACCTCCAACAAGAATGCGTTCTATGAACTCGGCGTACGTCATGCGCTGCGCCCGTACACCACGATTGTCATTTCGGAAGATGGCATCAAGACTTTCCCTTTCGACGTGAACCACGTCCTCGTCCGGCAGTACCATCATCTGGGCGAAGACATCGGCTTCGGCGAAGTGATGCGGTTCCGCGAACAACTCACGAAAGCCATTATCGAAATAGTCGAAAAAGATCCGCGAGACAAAGACAGTCCGGTTTATACGTTCCTGAACGGGCTCACCCCGCCGGCGATTGCTGCCGCCATAAAGGCCGCTGCAGCCAGCGCCGCGGAGAGCCCATCAACCGAAGGCACGCCCCCGGGAATGGAGGCGGTTCACAGCATCCTCATGCAGCAGGTGGACGAGGCACAAAAGAAGGGCGACTTCGTGAAGGCGAAGGGTCTCCTCTCCTCTGTGCGCGAGATGATGAAGACGAGGCCGGCCGCAAAGCCAGGGGATGAGCTTATCGAAAAACAGGAAGACCCGTATATCGTCCAGCGCCTCGCGCTTATCACCTACAAGAGTAAGTACCCGACTGAGGAAACGGCATTGAAGGAGGCGCGCGACCTGCTCACCTCCCTCAACCCTGCGACTTCCAACGACACCGAAACAGTCGGCCTGTGGGGCGCAGTGCACAAGCGGCTCTGGGATTTAACCAAAGACAACGCCAACCTTGACGAGTCGGTGCGAGGGTACGAGAGAGGTTTTTACCTCCGCAATGACTATTACAACGGAATCAATCTGGCATTCCTCCTCAATGTCAGGGCGGCGAACGCTTCCAGCACGGCCGAAGCGATCGCTGACTTTGTCCAGGCTCAACGTATTCGCCGCGAGGTCATCGAGATCTGTCAGGAATGGCTAAAGTCGGAGAGTCCTTCAGGCGACGCCAAATACTGGGTCCAGGCAACACTGGCAGAAGCTTACTTCGGAATAGGTGATGACGTGGAAGGCCAGCGGATACTCGACCTCGCATTTCCAATCGCATCCGCCGACTGGATGAGAGATTCAACGCGGGAACAACTCGCAAAGCTAAGGCCTATGATCGCCGATTCGCCGTTGAAGCACATTAAAGCGAGCGCCGCGCAGCCGTGACTCCATCAGACCGGAGGCCATCCCTGACGCCAGGCCGAGAGCAACCCATGTAAAGTGGTGACGCAGGAAAAGAGGCGTCCTGGATTAGGGGCCAGTGTGCAATAACCAGAGACCAGGCCTACTTCTTAGCAGGTGGACACTGATGCCCCTCTTGTTTCCAATCACGAAAGTCATCCTGGGTCTGCTTCACCATCGTCATTGCCCCCTCCAGGAGCCATTTCACCGACTGATGATTATTGGAAATTGCCTTTAGATGCTCGACAACAAGGTTCCGTGAAGCACTGGATGGCGAATGGACGTTAGCGATCTCTTTCCCCATCGCCTCCAGGAGTTTCTTTATGAGTTCTTCTTTCGCATGCGGCTTGATCTCGAGATCCAGAATCTCAACCTTGAAAGCATCCGGCCCCAGGCGGCGCGCCACCCATTCGTCAAATACCATAAGCGACGGATCGGCAGATCGGACCGCCTGGCCTACGACCTCCCGATAATAGATTCTTTTGGCCGTTAGAGCTGCGGCAGACGATTCTTCCCGTTCCTGATTAGCCCACAGCCATGCGGAAGGAACCAACTCTTTGGCCTCCCGGACGATGATGCCTCCTTGCCAATCGCTTACGACAGCGGTAAATCGCCGCCTTCCCAAACTACCGAGCCCCGCCTCGCGGTGTTTGATTTCGTATGCAGGAGTGGGCTGCGGGAAGCACTCATTCAATGCTCTCCTGGCCCCACCCGGAATCTCCCCTCGGACTTCGTCCAAAGTCGTATGTTTCTTGTGGAACTTCTTGAACACGTCATCCCTGGCCGCGTCTTCGTTGCCTGGCGAACTGTCAGCCAGCCCTCTCATCACGATGTCTCGCAGCCATTTATGTTCCTCAGCCAAAACAAAGGGTCGGGGCTTCTCGATCCCTTTGAGGTATCCCTCCTGAATTGCTCTACAGGCATCTTTGAAGTCCAGGCTCAGCGTTCTCGCGGCATCCGACCCGGCAAAATAGGCGCTGGTTGCAAGGCGGACCAGGTCGTTCGTATACGGGAGGAGGCACGCTTCGTCGAAGTCATTCACTCCCCATGCAACCCTCCCTTCAGCGTCTCGCCATGTTCCGAAATTCTCTACGTGGAGGTCACCGACACCAAGAATGCCGGGAGCCTTGCATAGCTCCTCACAGTGCTTCGGAAATAGATGAGCCCAACGGTAGAACGTGGCCCGCAGGAAAGGAAACTCGCCGCAGGCCATCTTCTGATGCTTTAGTTTGATTTCGTCGTCGGCCAGCGTCGTCTGTGAGCGTAACCAGACTTCATATTCAGCTGTCGTTTTGACAATACCCATTTTGCCCTCCTGCGATCTTTGAAATTACACTCGCAAGGTCACGCGATGCACCCGGATCATCTCAAAAGAAGCCGCGGGGATTCTTGTCGTCGAGCCACCAGCGCTCTTCGAGTCCTTCAGAGGCTGCAATCCACTGGTGTTCCCGATCTTTTGAATGGCCTCTCAGATTTCGATTGGGACGCCCGCGCAAGGACCAACCGCAAAACGATGATACTCGGAGGGAACGATTGCCGCCAGTAGCGACGCTGTCCGGCCAGTAAGCTCGAAGGGACCACGCCAACGAAAGGAAACAGAGGTGGTGTGCCGATGCGACCAGTGTCACAGTGGCACCGACGTTCCACGATGAGAAAGGCCCTGAATATTCAGGGCCTTTCTGCTTGCGGCGAGAAAGGGGTCTGAGAACCCAACGCTACTTGGGCAACAGGCTGCACGGGATCGGATGGAAGCCGCTGAACTCGGTGTTGGAGCCGACAGCTTGGCTGGTCGGAAACGACCCTGACCATACGATCTCGGGATGTTTTCCGGGCTTCGATGCGTCATACTGGAGTAGGGTTCCGAGTCAGAGGCGGCACCTCGCAAAAAAGAACTGGCGCCGAATCGCCCCTGGGGCGACGCGCCGCTGTCGAGAAATGAAAGGGAGGCGATCATGTCAGATGTGACGTGTTCTCATCTGGAGGCCGTTACAGCCGTCAAACGTCCGAAAACCAGAAAGTGCGAAGAATGTGTGAAGATCGGCGCGCAGTGGGTTCATCTGCGGACTTGTCAGGAGTGTGGCGCGACGCTTTGTTGCGATAGCTCGCCCAACCATCACGCCAGCGCTCACGCACGAGCGAGCAGGCATCCGGTGATTGCCTCGGCGGAGCCGGGCGAGAATTGGCTGTACTGCTATGTGGATGACGCTTTCGCGGAGTGATCTTTCACAGGTTGTTGGGTCGGGTAGACCAACCCCGCGCGCTCCATTTTCTCACCTGGTAAGGACAACCGGGAGGACAAGCTCAGGCGGCGAAGCCGACATGTTTTCAAGGAGCGCAAATGAAGGTTGAAGGAAACATCGAGTTTACGATCGTCGATCAAACGCCTGAGCAGGTGATTTCTGAAATGCCAGTTCAACCCGGCATCTTGAACCCTTTCGGCGTGGTTCATGCTGGTGCAATACTCTGGTTGGCCGACGTCACCGCCACAGTGCTTGCGATGGGGTCACTCCATTTCGGTGAGGGTATGTCGGGCTTTCCTCTTGCAATCAGTCTGAATGCGAATTTCACGGGCAATCAAAAGACCGGCAAGTTTAGAGCGGTTGCGTCCTTTGTCAAAAAGGGCAAGACCGTCAGCCTGGTCCGAACAACTGTCTCCGGCGAAAACGACAAGCTGATAGCCGACGTGTCCACGAGCCACGTGGCTTCAAGATAGCACTGTTTTCACTAACTCAGCTTCCATCCCAGTTTCCGACAATCGGCTTATCCGCCGGCGCTCCGTACGAGACCGATATGTCAGGTGGGCCAACGGTGTTGCTGTTCCTCAAAAAGAAGAGATTCCCCGCAGGTCTGAACAGCCCTATCGTCGTCGTCGTGTTACCATCCCAATCTCCCACGATTGGCAGGTCCCCTGGCGCTCCAAACGACACCGTCACGTCAGGCGGCGCCGACGTATTGCTGTTCCTTAGAAAGAAGAAGTTCCCGCTCGGCCTGAACAATCCGATGGTCATCGTCCCGTCTCCATCCCAGTCCCCGACGATCGGCCTGTCACCCGGGGCCCCGAAAGTAACGACAATGTCTGGAACACCGGAACTGTTGCTGTTGCGTATGAAGAATGTTGACGTGCCTGGCCTATAGACCCCAATTGTCCACGTCCCATTCCCGTCCCAGTCTCCCGCGATAGGCAAGTCTCCGCCAGGCCCATCGCCAAATGACAGCGTAATGTCCGGGGGCCCCAGGAAGTTACTGTTCCGCAAAAAGAAAGTCGAGATGCTTGGCCTGTAAAGCCCTATCGTCACAGTGCCGTTGCCGTCCCAATCCCCGACAATTGGAAGATCTCCAGGCGCACCGTACCCGATGGTCACGTCAGGGGGGCCTTGCGAGTTGGTGTTTCGCAAGAAGAAGAAATTGCCACTCGGCCTGAAGAGTCCTATCGTGGACGTGCCTTGTGGCAATTCGAAGGACCCTATGTCGTAGACGCCTGCTTGCGGTCGCGGACGACCATCGAGGTCATCTAGTACCTCGTGGAGGGAAGTTCCCGCATTGACGGCGGGCGAGCCGAACTTAAGGTGATAGTTGTTTCCGACGGGATTGAAAAACAAGGCGCTCGGCGTTGCGACAAACGAATGCAGGTCGTAGCCGAGGGCCTGCCACTGAGCCAGCGACATGTTTGTGTTGCCGTCATCACTGCTAAAGCGGTTCACAATGACATTGTAATCACTCACAAACCCTGACACGGCGCCGCTGTAAGTCGAGATCGACCCTCTGAAGCTGTGCGCCGTGTAAAGAATGTTGTTCTTGATTATGTTGCCGATCGCATTTGGCTGCATTTCGGTCGACGCACCTATGTTGATGCACCAGCGACCGTCAGAGGCCATCACAATTGTATTGTTGGAGACAGTATTGCGGCTGGAGCCCTCCGAGCCATCAGTCGCGTAGAGCGAAATGCCGCTGGCGTGGTTGTTATAAAGCAGATTATTCCTGATGAGGCTGTCGTCTACTCCGTCGCAATTGATACCCGAGCCGCCAGTTGTAGCCCCGTTCTCATAGACCACATTCTTCTCGACAATGGCAAACGATATGATTCCATCGCCGGGTGTGAAGTTCCTGTCACCATTCATATGAAGCCCGGCGGCCGAGTTGTGATGTAAATTGTTGCCTCTGATAATCGGGTAGTCTCCGCTGTTGCTCTGGTAAATGCCATGCTCGCCGTTGTTAGCCGACTGGTTGTACTGGATCAGTGGATGATAGCAGAAAGCCAGGAATATGCCGGTCACCGCGCTGTTATGAACGAAGCAGTTCTGAACCGTCATACGATCTGTGTCACGCAGGTCTATGCCGTAGCGAAGCGCGCCGGCCACCTCAAAGCCATCGATTACCCAGTAGCTCAGTATCACGTCGAAGAGCTCGACCTCGATATTGCTATTGTGTCGATTGGCGGCTCCCGCGGCGTTGATCAGCACCGAAGCGCCTGTGTTGGCCTTTAAGGTACACGGCAGATTCGCCTGCCCGGAACGCTCAATCCTGCAGCCGGCGTAAGTGCCTGACTCGACCAGGATCGTGTCACCGGGCATTATCGTATCGACTGCGTGTTGTAGCGTCAGCCACGGTTGCAACGCCGTCCCGGGATTGTTGTTGTTGCCCGTGGTGGCGACGTAAAAAGTGCCCGCATCCGCATCGGCAGAAAGGCAAAATATCATGGCCAGAATGAACAATAGGATGAAGAAGTTTTTCATGAGTGGAGACCGATCCTCATTTTATTTCAGCAACGGGAGGGGCAAGAGCTTCGGTGAGGATGCCAGCTTCGCGTTTGCCGTGCCGGGGTGATCCAGCGAGCTGCATTCAGCGCTCTTGTCAAGACCTGTCAATCTTCAAGAACGAATTCGTACCTGGTACGGTCTTGCGGGCACGCGATCTATCTAAACACACTTCCAAGTGAAGGAAAACAGTTTAGTTTAGCTTGCAAACCATCTCGCCAATAACGTATTACTCGGGTGACCAAAGGAGGTGCCATCGCCGCCATGCTTCAGTGTTCACGCCCTTCGAATGTGCAAACCCGGCGAGGAAGCGCTGTACGCAGTCTTAGTGTTCTGCCTCTGTTGGCGATCATACTTTGCGCGCCCATCCAACACCAGGCGAAGCCTCCCATTTCAGGGCAACCCCAATCTCCACCAAAAGCGGAAGAAGTGTCAGATGCGGTCCTCGTCCTCATTGAACGCGGTGACGCGCTTCAGAAGGCAAAGCGCTACGATGAAGCGATTGCACAGTACAAGGCCGCGATTGCAAGGACTGATAAACCGCCCTTCACAGCGTATTTGAACCTCGGCTCAGCTCATTACGCAAAGGAAGACTTACCAGCGGCTATGGAGGCATTTCGAAAGGCAATCGAAATCAAACCAAATGACTATCGGGGCCACTATAATCTGGGTGAATCACTTTATGTATCCGGAGATTATCGCAACTCTGAGACTGAGTATCGAAGAGTGATTGCTCTTGTTCCTCAAGTGATAGTCGGCACGGAGGCACGATATTTTCTGGGCCTGGCTTTGCACAAGCAGGGTCGTGCAGATGAAGCTATGGTCCAATACAGAACCGCAATTGAACGAGCGGGTGGCAAATATGCCGAGGCTCACTACAATCTTGGAACAGCTTTACTTGAACGCAAAGAATACGTCGAGGCTGAGCGCGAGTTTCGCACGACAATCGAGCAGGATCAGAATTTTCTGGAGGCCTACTTTAACCTGGCGGTTACACTTGAACATCAAAAGCGCATTCGCGAAGCGATTGAAGAGTACGAAAAGTACCTGTTTTGCCTCGCGACGAATAGCGGCGATGCCGGGAAAGTGCGAGATCGCATCGAGAAACTAAAGAAACAGAAGTAGACAGTTCTCGCCAGAGTACAGCGACATTGCAAGATGAGAGGGGAATGCGGCGATGACCATGAAACTCTTCGGGAGTATGCCTCGCACAACAACGAGAATGAGTGCCTTGATTGCCGCTACCGTCTGGATCATTCTGCTGTCGGGCACGCCAGGGGCTGCACAGGACGCCGTCTCAGCCAGGGTTGACGAGTACGTCACAGTCGAGATGCAGAAGCAGCACATCCCCGGTGTTTCGGTTGCCGTGATCAAAGGCGGACAGATCATTCTGGCGAAAGGCTATGGCTTCGCAAACGTCGAGCATCAGGTGCCGGTTAAACCCGATACCATCTTTCAGTCGGGCTCGGTGGGCAAGCAGTTTACGGCGACAGCCGTGATGATGCTTGTTGAAGCAGGCAAGATCGGTCTCGATGACAAGATCAGCAAGTACCTGACTGACGCGCCGGAAAGCTGGAAGGACATCACTGTGCGACATCTGCTCTCGCACACGGCTGGCACGACGGATTATCCGCGTGACTTCGATTTCCGTCGCGACTACACGGAAGATGAACTCCTCAAGCGTGCGGGGGCGATTCCGTTGGCGTTCCAGCCCGGCGACAAGTGGAGCTATAGCAATCTCGGCTACGTGATGCTCGGAATCCTCATTCATAAAGTGAGCGGCAAGTTCTACGGAGACTTTCTCCAGGAGCGTATTTTCAAACCGCTCGGCATGAACACGGCTCGGATCATCAGCGAGGCCGACATCGTCATGAATCGCGCCGGCGGCTACCGTCTCGTCAAGGGCGAACTCAAGAATCAGGAATGGGTTTCGCCTTCGCTCAACACAACTGCGGACGGCGCGCTCTATCTCACGGCTTTGGACATGGCGAAGTGGGATGCGGCACTCTACACCGAAAAGCTCTTGAAGAAGTCGAGTCTGGATCAGATGTGGACGCCTGTGAAGCTGAACAATGGCAAGACGCATCCCTACGGCTTTGGCTGGGGCCTCGGCGAAGTGCGAGGCCATCACATCATCGAACACGGCGGCTCATGGCAGGGCTTCAAAGCATTCATCGCTCGTTATCCTGATGACAAATTGACCGTAATCGTGTTTGCCAATCTTACGCAGGCAAATGAAGGTCGAATCGCGCACGGGGTAGCCGAGATCTACAACCCGGAACTAAAGCGGACTCCGAATTAAGGTGACAGGAGGTAGTAATGGACGCCAGCGCTCTGCGGCACGCCTATGCGGTGTTGAGTCTGTCGCCGCCGGTCACCGAGGCTCGCCTCAAGCGTCGATACAAGGCACTCGTAAGGCGCTGGCATCCGGACCGCTTTCAGTCTGATCCCATCGGACAGGCTGAGGCCACTCAACGACTCCGCGATATCAACATCGCCTTCGAACTCGTGGCCACCTCTCTGGATTCCCCTGAACCCTCACAGGAAGTTGCGCCCGCCGAGGATCCGACTGATCGGCCGTTCTCCTGGTCGCGAGAGCGAGTGGATGAAATGGTGGATTCGATAAACCGACTGAACAGTTGGTCTGTGCTGCCGGAAATGTCCGTTCATCGGTGGCTTAGTGTCGGGACGGTCCTTCTATACCTGGTCGGGTCGAGCATCCTTCTACCATCTCACTTCGGCCAGGGCGCCCGCGCGATTGCCAGATCTCTGAGTCTGGCATCCGGATACCTCTGGCTGCCGTTGTATCTCATTTGGTACGGAGACCGGGATGACCTTGGCAGCCTGGCGAGCCGCGCTTGTCGTATCATCGGATGGCTTTTGATGGCGGCGCCCGCCGTCGTCGGATTGGTGCTGTGGATAGCCGAGTAGTTTGCGGCCTAGGTGTCTGAGGGAAGTTCGATTTTCGTACGAGGTTCGACGCGACCACGCTCCAATGAATGAAGGCGAGACCGCCACGCCACCTCCTGCGATAACCGAGCGCTTGAAATAGGCGTTCACTCATTTTTTTCGCAGCGCCCATAGCGGAAGCCCTCGCCTCGCCTCTTGGGTTGCTGACAGACCGAGTCGCCACAACTCAAGCGTCTCGGCTGATGCCGGAACCAGGTCCAGCTGTTGTGTCCGGAGTATGCTCATTTTCAAAGGCGATCGCAGATCAGGGTACGATGCTAACATTAGCAGTTTGCTAGGTCAGAGTTGACCGGGCGGTCCGTTCAGAATAGCAAACCACCGCCTCGCGTTCATCGGGCGAACTGATCCTCAAAGAAGCTCATGAACCCGGTGTAATCGCAGTCTGAGCAGGCGGTGGAGAATCTCGAATGGCGACCGTCTTTCCTCAGCACCCAGATCACCTGATAACCGCCTGCCGCATCACCACCCGCCATGAATACCAGCACGCTGCCTCCATCATCCCCGGCTTTGATGGCAAAAAAACTCTTACCGAAATTCGGCTCAAAGCAATCGGTATATAGGCTCCTCGGTACCATAACCTTCTTGCCATCGAAGGAAACCTCAACTGATCGAATCTCGGTGCGCGGCACATTGCCATCAACGCCTAGAGCTATGCGCCCGTCCACCGCGAGCACCATCAGATCCAATCGCTTGCTGTGAGTGATTCTGTGCTTCGAGCGGTTGAATGGACCGGTTCTGAAGGCAAGCCGTGCTGTGTGGGCACCGCTCTCCTGAACGAAACGGAAAGTGCCGGCCTTTCCAGCCGGGCCAGGCTGAGCGGCGGCGCTCATTGCCAAAAGCAGGAGTAGTATCAGGATACCGGATACTTTCATGCTGCTCCTTTCGGAATAAGACCGCGGCGAATAGTGATGATGCTACCATAGCGCTCGGCGAGGGACCTTACGATTCCGTCAGGGCCGTCGTTAGTCAATACAGAGGAGGACTCGGCTGAACCATCTCAGACCGGCGAAATTGCCATCGGCGATAAAGGCGGAACGCCGCGAGTGGGAGGATCAGCAATAAAGGGATCAGCAAAACGAAGAATGAGTGCTCCCAGAAATCAGTTCCCTGCCTGTGTGCTCCATTTGCCAGCGGAATTCCCAACGCTGTTGCGTAGTACACAAGAAGCGGGAAGAAAGGCTGCCGGAGCAGACGCGAAGGCTCTTCCGGATTCATCTTTTCGCTGATCACAAACAACAAGAGAAGAAATCCGAAGTAGATGAAGATGCCTTCGAAGCGGTGAAGTTGATAGGGATTCAAGCCGCCAATCTCCGCAGAAATCCCCTGCAGCCACAAGGCAACGGAGATCCGGGTGGCGTTCGCAACAATCGTGACAAGATAGGCGATTATGGCCGAACTCGTGATGAATCCCCAGACAATCTTCTTCGACGGATCGCTCAAAAGCTTTCTCATCGACAGCATCAGGAAAGCGGCAATAAGGAAATTGACTCCTGCACACGAATTGGCAATCAGGAAACTGCGGTCCCTGCTGATGTAGCCCGCATGAGATTCAAACTCGAACGACGCGCCGTTGATCAGTTCGACAACCGCAGTCGTAGGAGCGAGAATCCAGCGCAACTGGTCGGCGCTTGCCGTCGAGTAATACAGCTTGAGCATGAAAACGCACATCAGCACGACGACACACTGTGCGATCCGGGTCCAGGTAAATCTCCGTTTCATACAAGGCGCCGCCGGCCACGGAGGATCATCATCAGAGCGATCGCCAAAGACGCGGTCATCAACCACACGAGTTCCGGTTCACTTCCACTCTCCGTACCGTTGCCTACTGCGAGATCGCTCACTCCCAGCGGAAGGGGCAGCGGTTGATTCACATCCTGCGCCGGTCCCTGCGTATTTCTCACCTCTTCGAGAACCGCTATGAAGGCCGTGTACTGCGTCAACAGGTTGTACTTCAGACCCAGAGACGTGATGTTGCTGATCCGATCCTCATCCACATAGCTGGAGCCGTAATCGGAGAGTTCAGCAATTCGTGATCGCGCCCACAGATATCGCAATGCTCGATTTGCTTCATCCGGCTGGACACCGGCAACGTTCAGGCGAGTCAGGTAATCGCCCTGCCCTGTTTTCCCGTGCAGCTCAAGAGTTCCGCCTGCCGAACCGCGCCACTTGCCGAAAAGAATCACGGGGCGCTGAGCGAATAGATCAGGAAGGTGGGCGGCGTGCACATCATAGACGTCAAACCCGATGGGCCGGACATGAATGTCGGTCAAGACCGGAGTCTGAATGTACTCCCGGAATTTGGCGGCAACTGCGGAAGCTTCCGACTCCTGAGTTACGATAAAAGGCTCTCCCATTCCAGCCTTCGCGACGCCTTCTATAAGATAGCGATTTACTGCTGTGCCGATGCCGAACGAGAACACATTGCATTGATCCAGATTGTCGCGGATGTAATCGAAGACGCCCTTCTCACCTGAGATATAGCCATCAGTTACGAGCACGAGGCTCCGCGAAATGTTCGCTTCTCGGGGAAGACTCATGGCTTGTTTGACCGCTGGAAGAAGCTCGGTTCCCCCGCTTCCGCGCTGTTGATCGAGCAAGTGAATCGCGCGAGAGATATTTTGCTGATCCGCCGGCAGCGACTTCGCAGAGAGCACCGTGGAGTCTCCGGCAAATAAGACGACGTTAAACAGGTCCGATGGTCGCAATTGCCCGATCAGATCCCGGAGAAGGCGTTTGGCAGTATTCAGAGGAAAGCCAGTCCATCGAGCCGGAAACATCGACCACAAAAATGTACTCCCGAGCGGGTATCTCCGTGTGCGCTACTCGCTCCGGGGGTTGAGCCATGTAAAGAAAGAAGTTCTCATCTTCACCCTGGTAGAGAATGAGGCCCGAGGCGATCTGATCTCCGGCCAACCGATAGCGCAGAATAAAGTCACGATTCCCCTGAGATGGATCTGCTTCATCCAGGACAAGCTGAGCGATACTCGGACTCTGCCATTGGGGCAAAATCTGGTGCGACGCACAGCTCAAGTCCCGGATAGGAACGCCCGCCGAGATCCTGGCTGAAATGCCAAGCGTGCTGCTCGGCTTATCGCTCTGATGAAGGTACGGACTCCTGACCCAGCGATCCTCCTGTGGCGCCGAGGACTCCGGCTGCGAAGAATATCGAGGCCCAACAACGGTAGGAAAGACCACCTCGTAGATGCCATCCGTCGGGACTAAGAGCTCAGTATATCGAAGCTCAATCTCAATCTGATCCCCGGGCATGACATTGGCGAGGCTCATGGAAAACACATTCGGCCTGTTCTGCTCCAGGAGAGATGCGCTCTTTCCCTCCTGTTTAGCCTTGTCGAATTCCTCCTTTGCCTTTTCCCGCTCCCTGATCTTAGCCACAATGACTTTATCGCCGATTCGCATGCGCATCGAGTAAACGGCAGCGCGCGTGGACGCGGGAAAAACATAAGATGCATTGATCGGCCGCGATCCCTCATTTCGATATGTCTGCAGTACCTTCACATCGGCGATGACACCCGAGACATTTATCTGAACACGGGTATCTTTGAGAGGCAGGTGATCTACTTTGGGATCTCCCTGCACAAAGAAATACGGTGAGAGAGTTTTATCTTCCTGAGTCTGCGCAGAGGCGGAAGAGGAAGAGATTGCGATCGCAACCAGAACCAGGCAGACGTACCGTACACTCGATTTCATGATTTACCTCCCTGTTTACAGTGCAACTCAGATGCAAGGGATGTGTAGAGGTTGCTTTTATGTCAGTTGGGGGCAGCGGGCAGTAGTCCATCGACGGCTCGCCCTACGAGAGTGAGGCTTCGGAATCAGGGCGCGACGCGAAGGCCCTTTCCGCGAATCTTGGCTGCGGAGAGTGCGTTATGATTGCCTCGCTCATTCCACTCGCAGACGACTGGCCCGGCAATCTGCGGCGCCCGTGAATCGTTTGACGTTTCCCACAAGAGATGTGTAGCATCGAAACCCCACGCTCTTGCCGATGCAGAACACTGAGGGCCCGAATCCTCTGGTCCTGGGCAGGGTGCATGTTTCAGGGCAGGTCAACGACAAGCCGTAGTGACTACGCGCGAATTCAACAGCCGACAGGAGGAGTTCGTGCTGGAAAAGATGGACGTTGGTGAATCAGTTCTCGCTCAAAATACGTCTATCTATGAGTGGGATCGGAGTGCGCTCGGCTGCCGTGGTTGCGAAACCGGCTTTGCAGAGTAGGATCTACCGGCGGTCGCCATCCTTAGGAAACTTTTGGTATGTACGAGACTGGGACTCATCCTGCTTTCGTGACCGGTTACCGATACGACATCTTCGTGAGCTATGCGCACGTTGACGATGAGCCTCTGTCAGGGGCTCCCCGGGGTTGGGTCAGCACTCTCGTAAGGAACCTTGAGGTTCAGCTTGCGACCAAGCTCGGACGAAAATACGCCCCGCCATGGATGGATCACCAGCTCGCTGGAAACGCTCCTCTGACCCCGGAGATCATCGAAGCTCTGCGCGAAACGGCTACGCTGCTGGTGTTCGTCTCCCCAGGCTATTTGGCTTCTGACTGGTGCAAACGCGAGCGAGAGGCATTCCTGCAATTGATCAGGCAGCGTCTCGACAGTGGCTCGCGTGTTTTCGTCGTTGAAATCGACAGAGTCGACAGGAGCGATCTGCCTGACGAATTCCGCGACCTCCCCGGTTATCGATTCTGGGTAGAAGATGAGGACGGGAAGGCCCCCCGCACTCTCGGCATACCAGTGCCACGACTCGAGGAACCGGAATATTACACTCGCCTTAACAACCTGAGCTACGAATTAGCCAGGGAACTCAAACGACTGAAAGATACGGCAACCCCTGCTAACGGCGATGTGCCATCGGATGCCATCGCCGTCAAACCGGCTGTCTTTTTAGCGGAGGTCACTGACGATCTGGAACTCCTGCGCGATGAGTTGAAGAGCTACCTCCTTCAGGCGGGACTGACAGTTCTCTCGAAAGCATGGTACACACACGAAGATCTAACCGCGTATCAGGAAGCGATTGAGAAAGATCTGAAGGATTCAAGACTCTTCGTGCAACTACTCAGCGCCGTAGCAGGCAGAAAGCCGCCGGGTTGGCCCCAGGGCTATGCGAGAGTTCAGTACATGCGCGCCAAACAACTGGGTATGCCGATTCTACAATGGCGCAGCCGAGAGTTAGACCTGGCCAGCGTGAAAGATCCAGGTCATCTGGCTCTCCTGGAGAGCGAGAATGTCATCGCGACCGGAATTGAAGAGTTCAAGCGGGCGGTAGTACAAGAAACAAGCAAGGAGTCTCCACCACCCACGCCGTCGAGAGGTGATCTTGTCTTTGTGAATACAGACTTCCCGGACCGCGCCCTGGCGGAAACGGTCACCAAGCTACTTCTGAAGCACGGCATAGGATCGATACTGCCTCTTAACCAGGGGGAACCAGCCGACATTAGAAAGGACCTGGAAGCAAACCTCCGGGACTGTGACGGGTTGATTGTGGTGTATGGTGAGACTCATGTTACCTGGGTGCGGAACCAGTTGCGGCAGGGTCGAAAGATCCTTGCCCAGCGGGAACAACCGCTTCGGTGCCTTGCAGTCTTCGAGGGTCCGCCGCCGGAAAAAGATGAGGTTGCTCTCAACCTGCCGAGCCTGAGGAATCTGAACTTCCGCAAGGGTCTCGATGAAGGCGTGTTCTTAGAGTTCATTCAATGTCTGAGGAGTTAGGACTTGTGTTGGACCTCGTCAAGTCATCGTTGAGTTCTTCTCCATATCCGGGCCTGCGTCCTTTCCAACGTGATGAATCGGACATCTTCTTCGGCCGCGAAGAACAGACCGACGAGTTACTGGCGAAGCTCCAGCGATGCCGCTTTCTCGCGGTTGTGGGGCCGTCGGGATGCGGAAAGTCTTCGCTGGTCCGGGCCGGATTGATGGCCGCACTGGAAGCCGGCTTCATGACCGACGCCGGAGCTCACTGGCGGATGGCGGAAATGCGGCCGGGAGAAGATCCGCTGGTGCGTCTGGGTGATGCCCTTCTCGCTCATTCGGCACTCGGGCGCGACCGTGTTGTAGAACCAGAAGCACGCAGCCTCCTCATTGCCACTCTGCGGGGTGGACCGCTTGGCCTCGTGGAGGTGTTACGCGAGAGGCCGCTGGCGCCGAGAAGCAATCTGTTCATATTGGTCGACCAGTTCGAGGAAATATTTCGGTTCCGGGATCTGGGAAACATCGATAGAGCCGACGCCTTCGTGTCGCTGCTGTTGGCAAGCGCTCAGCAGCGTGAAGTACCGGTGTACATTGTCATAACAATGCGCTCGGACTTCCTCGGTGACTGCGCGCTGTTTGCGGGCCTGCCGGAGGCTATTAACGATGGCCAGTACCTGACGCCGCGTCTGACCAGGGAACAAATTCGCAGCGCCATCGTGGGTCCGGCGCGTGTTTTTGATGTAGACGTGGAGCCGGCTCTCGTCAATCAACTGCTCAATGAGATGGGTCCCGATCCCGACCAGCTGCCTTTGCTACAGCATCTAATGATGCGCCTCTGGTTGCGGTTGCGTGAGAAACAGCGAGTCGGCGCCGATGTTCTCCAGGGAAGTGGTCAAAGCATCTTGACGGCGGGAGCGGGAGCCAAAGCGCGCGCGACCATAACCGTGCAAGACAACGCGGAGGTTGGCACCTTTAGTCGTGCGTTATCGGTGCATGCTGACGAAGTGTTCGGTCAGCTGAATGAAACGCAGCAGATTATTGCCGAGGCGATGTTTCGACGCCTCACCGAGAGAGGTCTCGGCAAGCGGGATACTCGGCGACCCGCACGCCTTAGCAGGATTGCCGCGGTGGCCGGCGTGTCTGTCGAAGAGGTCAAAGCAGTTGCGGAGGAGTTTCGCCGTGAGGACCGAAGCTTTGTTACACCCCCGGAAGCGATCCCTCTGCTTCCAGACACCATCCTGGATATCGGACACGAGAGTTTGATTCGTCAATGGAAACGTCTGAATGAATGGGTAGACGAAGAGGCGAGGTCCGCGGAAGGCTACCGGCGAATAAAGGAAGCGGCGCTGCTTTGGAAGGGTGGCGACGCGGACCCTCTGGGCGGGATCAATCTCGAAAGAGCTCTGGCATGGAAACGTCAGCAGAACCCGACTGCGGCGTGGGCCAGTCGTTACGGCACAGAGGAAGACTTCGAGATTGCAATGCAGTTTCTACAGATCAGTGAGCTTCAATGGGTGGAGGAAGTGCGTCGAGTTGAGGCTCAACGCCGTCGCTCGTGGTTAGTCAGAGTGACGCCGATCGCACTTGCGCTACTGGTGGCGATGACGTTCCTCACCGTGTACGCGTTTCGGCAGAAGGGCATCGCCAGCAAGGCAGCAGCTAAAGAAGCGGCATCAGCCAGGACAAACTTCTCGCGGAAGCTGGCTGCCCAGGCGATCTCAGAGTCAAGAGAGGGCCGGCTCGACCTCGCATTGCTGTTGAGCGAAAAGGCAGTGGAGGTCTCCGATACATTCGAAGCGCGCAGAAGCTTGTTTAACATTCTTCAATCGAGCCCAATCACTCTTCTTTACGATCAAGCCGGCGTGAATACCGTAGCCTTCAGCCCCGACGGCAAAACAATCGCGAGCGGCGGCGACAATGGGGAAGTGCGGCTCAGGGATCTGGGAAAACTCACGCAGGAAGGGTCGCTGCTGCAGCCTGGAAATGATAGTAGGGTGTTGAGTATCGCGTTCAGTCCCGATCGCAAGCTGCTCGCAAGCGGCAGTTCCGATAATAACGTTCGGATTTGGGATGCGACTAGCGGCAACGAGATCAGGAAACTCGAAGGGCACTCGAATTATGTATTGATTGTAGCTTTCAGTCCCGACGGAAAGTTCCTTGCGTCGGCCGGGAAGGATAACACGGTCCTGCTGTGGGATGTTGCCACCTGGCGATTGATCGACACGTTGCGGGCGCACCGGGATTTCGTATCCAGCGTTGCCTTCAGTCCCGACAGCCAGCTCCTTGCCACCGCTGGAAAGGATAACGCAATTCTCATTTGGGATGTAAAGACCCGTCGACAGCTTGGCCGGCCGCTGCTCGGACACAAGTCGGGCGTAAACAGCGTCGCCTTCAGTCCTGATGGTAGCCTGGTTGCCAGCGGCGCCGATGACAACACGGTTGTGCTTTGGGACCTGAAGACTCGCGTGATAAAGACACAGCTTTCTGACCACACAGCCGCTGTCACGAGCATCGCCTTCAGCCCCGACGGTAAGCTTGTGGCAAGCGGAAGTGATGACAGAACTGTGCTGGTCCACGATGTGTCTACAGGAAACAAGCATGGATCGACACTCGGCGGACACAACCGTTACGTATCGAGCGTAGCTTTTAGTCCTGACGGCCGGCTCCTCGCGGATGCCAGTGCGGACAACATAATACAGCTGTGGGACGTCTCCAACGATCAACCGCTCAGCCAACTCCTTGCCGGCGAGGCGGGGGCCGTGTACAGTGCGGCGTTTAGCCCGGATGGCAGGTTACTCGCAACTGGCGGCGAGGATGGCGTTCGGTTATGGAACGTCGAGATCCGGGAGGAGATGAGCAAACTGCCTTCGCAGGGCGTTCCCGTCTGGGCCGTCGCGTTTAGCAGGAATGGTGAGTTCCTCGCTGCGGGCAGGTATGACGGGACGATTCAATTGTGGGATATCAGAGGTCGCGAGCCGGTTACACTGTGGGATGGCTCAAGGCAGAAGGCGGGCGATTCAGGGCCCGATGAGAATAGACCTATCTTCGCGAGCATCGCCTTCAGTCCGGACGGCAAGACTCTGGCCTGCGGCAGCTATGACAACACCGTTCACTTATGGGAGGTCTCAACACGCCGGCAGTTGGCGCCGCTCGTTGGACACACGAACCACGTCAGGTGCGTGGCGTTCAACAGTCCCGACGGAAATCTACTCGCGAGCGCGAGCGATGACGGCACGGTGCGACTTTGGGATGTCGCCAGTCACCAACTGGTGGATACGCCGTCAGACCACAAGGAGCCCGTTTGGTGTGTTGCGTTCGACCCTGAGGGAAGAACTCTCGCCTCGGGTAGCCTCGACAAAACGATTCGGCTGTGGGATGTGCGGTCTCGTGAGTCGGTTGGCTTCTTCACTGAACCGACAGCGGAGTCCGTGCAGGCTATTGCTTTCAGTTCAGACGGCAAAACGTTGGCAGTCGGCGGGGGCTACCAACTGACGAGCATCTGGGATCTCACCGAGCGGGCGCTATTGGGCAAGATAGGCGGACACCCTGAAAATGCGGTGCGCGCCGTGGCGTTCAGCCCCGATCACAGGCTGTTGGCGATAGGGTGCATCGACGGCTCGGTAAGACTGATCGACGTAAACACTGACTCGTGGCGGCAACGTGCGCAATCGATTGCTAATCGCAACCTCACCGATGACGAAGTTTTTGAATATCTCAAATGAAGACGCCGGCAAACCCTCGAGAGATCCTACAAGGGGAGTTGCTCTGAGCGAAGCTGCGAGCGAGAGAACTCTCTCGCTTTACAGGAAACAGTCAGGATGGGGTTCTCGTCTATGAGTCGGAGTCTCAGATTCCTCATTGGCCGTTTGGGAATATCGTGCCTACCGGCATTGATAGGGGCAGTCTTCCTCGCACTCCCCGTCAATACATCGTCGATGGCAATCCAACAAGAAGTCACGCTGACACCTGAAGCAAAACTATCCTCTGCAACGGTGACTTTCCATACGACAGATGACGATAAGGAGAAAGATACTGCAGCGTCACTGTATATAAAGCTGAATGATGGCACCGTGGTCTTGAAATTTGAGAATATCAAAGACTATTTCAAAAATGGGGCAACCTCCACTTATAGGCTAAAGGTAGTCAAACAGGTCCCGAAGGGCAGCATCCAGGGCTGCACCGGCACTGTAAAGACAACGAGGCCTAAAGGTCACGACGCGTGGAAGTTCTACTATGAGATCGAATTTGTTTTTAGCGACGGTACTCGGACGCGAAAGAGATGTTCTACCGCTACGATCGGCGAAAACGACCTGAAAGTGTGCCCGCTCTAAGAACGACGCATAGCCTGGACTTCGCGGATAGCCCCAACCCGTCAATCTGATCAGCGTCACCGTTTAGCGGATCTAAAACGCGACCGTGTTTCAACCAAACTACTGCCGAGGGTTTCTGATATCCAGGTGGAATGTCGGGACCGCAAACCCATGCACAGTCTCAAACAGTTGGTGCGGGAACTCGCCGAAAGTCATTGCAAAAATATGGTCGCGGCAGTAGGACTTGAACCTACGACGTCACGCCCTCCTTCGGACGACAACGTTGTTATATACCTTGACAAGCATATGCTCTGTGGAGTATATCAAGAGAATGGAATCTGTGTTCGAAATCATTGCGGAGCCGAACCGCCGCGCGATATTGAGCCTCCTGGTCTCGTCAGAACAGTCGGTTGGAGAGATCGAGCGTCAGCTTCATATGCCGCAGCCGACCGTGTCAAAGCACCTGCGAGTGCTGCGCGATGCCGGTTTCGTGGAATCCACGGTGGACGCACAGCGCCGTC
Organism: Blastocatellia bacterium; assembly: GCA_036003885.1. Classification (GTDB taxonomy): domain Bacteria; phylum Acidobacteriota; class Blastocatellia; order UBA7656; family UBA7656; genus DASYSA01. Next base: position 21,904 of record DASYSA010000677.1, read on the forward strand.
TCTACCGGCTCAAACCTGAACCACTTCAGGAGGTGGATGCCTGGCTGGCTCCGTTCCGTCGGTTCTGGTCCGCTCACGTAGATGCTCTCGAACGCCATCTCGACCGCATGGAACAGTCAACACCAACGAAAAGGAAGACAAGGAGAAGAAGATGACCGATCGCGAGCAGTACACACCGGGTCCGGCCAGCGGGGCGGAGGTACGAAAGGACGGAGAAAAGTGGACGCTCATTCTCGTTAGAGAACTGCGCCACCGGCCGGAAAAAGTCTGGCAGGCGCTTACCGACCCGGCGCATCTGCGCGAGTGGGCTCCCTTTGAAGCCGATGGGAGCCTGGGTACGGTTGGAACCACGGTGAAGCTCACCACGGTGGGAGCGCCCACGCCGCACGTTACCGAAACCAAAGTGACGCGAGCCGACGCTCCCAAGTTGCTTGTGTACAACTGGGGTGGCAACGACATGCGGTGGGAGCTCGAAGACTTTGGTGGCGGCACGCGCCTGACGCTGTGGACCAGCATCCCTCGCGCCAACATCTCAATGGGTGCAGCCGGGTGGCACATTTGTTTCGATGTTCTCGATCACCTTCTCAGCGGAACTCCCATCGGCCGCATCGTTGGCCCCGAGGCCATGAAGTTCGGCGGCTGGCAGCGATTGAACGCGGAGTACGCCAAGCAGTTCGGTATCGAATCGCCCGACTGGCCGTCTCAGGCGGCTCAAGAGTCGTGAATCGAGGTGAATGATGCGCTATGGCTCTCCGTTCGGCAACATCGAAGTGCGCGGTGCGCGCGAGAACAATCTATGTCTTACACGTGGGTGGCCTATGGTCTCGAGGGTGTCGTCACTTGGACTCTCACCCCTTCCAGCACGGACACCCACCTGGGCATGGAGCAGTCGGGCTTCCGGCCGGATCAGCAGCAGGCCTACCAGGACGCCAACTACGGTTGGCAGGGGTTCTTTGCGGCCCTGGAGCAGGTCTTGGCGCGGATGGACTGAGATCTGCAGGCACAATTCAACAGTCAGGCCAGAGTAAATGACGCGGTATCGCCGCTAATGGAGGACAAAGTAATCATGAAAGATGCCACCAAACGTTCGATTTTTCGCTGGATTCACATCGTCTTTAGCATTCCGATACTCGGTTATATTTATAGTCCGTTTGAAGAAATTCCAAAGTACGCCGTCCAAGTTCGGTTTGTCGTCGTTCCGGTAATGCTCCTTTCGGGACTTTGGATGTGGAAAGGCCATGTCCTTCGACGACTTATTTCGAAGAGACGGCCTAACAGGACGCATGAAACGGGACAAGAATTGGAGGTATAAAGATCCAATGAATCCATCGGAACGTATTGACCAGCTGATCGCAGGACTCACAGACTGGCGTGGCAAAACGTTAGCCAGCATCCGCAAGAGCATCCTTGAGGCCGACCGGGAGATAATCGAGGAATGGAAGTGGATGGGAAGCCCAGTGTGGTCTCGCGACGGAATAATCGCCGTCGGCAACGCCCACAAAGATAAGGTGAAGCTTACCTTTGCCCACGGTGCGAGCCTCTCAGATCCTGACAAGCTCTTCAACGCGGGCCTCGAAGGCAAAGTGTGGCGAGCGATCGATTTTTTCGAGGGCGATAAGATTAATAAGCGTGCTCTAAAGAATCTCGTCCGTGCCGCCGCTCATTACAATCAGATCAACTCGAAGAGGAAAGCGCCTGCGGGTACTCGAGCGAAAGTACATAAGAGTAAGAAGTGATGAGACTACAGCTTCTTCTCACTAATTCTCTTTCGGGACTGCGACAATGGTGCTTGACGCTGCCCTGGCGGTGAAGGTGTGAGCAGCGGCTGTATTTCACATCGTGCGCGGCGAGTGGGATGGCGACGATAAGGGCGAGCGAGACAAATGTCCCAAACGACTAAAAGAGAATTTCAAAATGGGCCATGGCCATGCAAATTCGATTGTGGCATTTACACGAGGAGTCGGAAATAAACGAGCTCCCCAAAATTCAATTCAGTTGAGGAATATTGAAAATATGGTAGCGGCGGTAGGACTTGAACCTACGACCTTGGGGTTATGAATCCTGAAAACTGTGATCGCAGCAGACCACATGCATTAGCATATGTTCACATCTGTCAACGAGTTGCAGCCACCGACAGATGCTCGCCTAGTGAAGCCAGATACATCTAATTCCACCTGTTTCTAAGAAGTCCGGTCACAATTCGGTCACAATTTTTCGGGCACGTTTTCGCTCCGCATGGATGAGTTTCGCGTGCCGTCTCATTCCACCCCAGCTCGGAGGTTCTTAGATGAGAGTTATCGCTATCGCAAATCAGAAGGGCGGCGTGGGTAAGACTACGACCGCGACAAACCTCGCAGCGGGAATGGCCATTCGGGGTTACCGAACCCTGCTCGTCGATCTCGATTCCCAGTGTAATGCCACGTTCACATATCTCGCTCCGGAGCTAATCGAAACCACGCTCGCGAACGTTCTCGTTGGGCACGACAGACGAATCCCGTTAATTGATGCCCTCTACGAAACACACATTCCGAACCTGGACATCGCGCCGTCGCACATCCGGCTTGCGATGATTGAGCGCCAGGTTCAGATCGAAGATCAATACCGACTCAAGGATTCATTGGACTCTGTCACAGAGTATGAGTTCGCGATCATCGACTGTCCGCCAAGCCTGGGTATGACGCTGACTCAGGCTCTGCTCGCGAGCACTCATACCATCGTTCCTATCGCGGCACAGTACTACCCCCTTGAAGGCGTTATCGATCTAACGGGCACCATCAATGCGACAAAGCGGCCAAATCCGAACCTCCAGATCCTGGGTTACCTGATGACTCAGTTTGATACTCGCAACGGCATCTGCAGCGATGCACTTGCGAAGGTTCAAGACCTGTTTCCGGGCGAGGCCTTCGATACGATTATTCGCACCAACGTGAAGCTTCAATCCGCGCCCGCATTCCGCAAGAGCATCTTCGAACATTCGCCCGCCTCTCACGGGTCGCAGGATTACGACGCGTTTGCGGACGAGGTCCTGGAGCGACTCGATATCACGAGCAGACTACGAATGGTGAAGGAGGCGTGATGGCGAAGTCCAAGACCAAGGCAACCAGCAAGAAGAAGGTCAGAATTCCCGCACGTGATCCACAGAAACGTACTCGTAGCGGCATCTTCGACAATCTACGTAAGCTTCCGCACCCGGTCGAGGAAATACTCGGCCTCGACATCCCGGCCGTGTCGAGAACCCGACACGCTGAGACAAAGGTGTCGGAGATCGTCCAAGAAAACCATCTGCATAATGCTGGTAATGAGCTTTCCACCCTTGAGGCGACTGGGGACGGAATGGAATTCTCGGCGTCCAACGATATTTCGATGCCTGAGAACCATTCTGAAAGTCCTCAGGCTGCTGCAGCAGAGCGTCCGGTCACTGTGGTCCTTCAGACCACAGTGGTCCCAGAGACTATGGTCCAACAGGCCACCATGGACCAGCAGGCTATAGTCCCACAGGCTACAGTAGCCCAACAGACTATATTCCCAGAGGCCACTGTAGCCGAGCGGACTATAGTACCGCGGACCACTGTGGTCTCAGGAGAAAGCCAACTGTGGTCCAGTAACTCAGTTGCCTCCGGGACCACCGTGGTCCCACAGACCATAGTAATCTCGCCAGATCGGTATACGGCAGTTCCGAATGATGTTTTAGACAAGCTCCTTCCAACGCTCGATGTGTACGAGCAGATACTGCTCTTGCGGCTGTTTCGTCTGAGTCGTGGCTTCCACTCGGAGACCTGTTGTATCGGTTATCAAAGGCTTGCAGAGAGTTGCAACATAAGCAAAAAACAGGTGCAGCGCTCGGTGGAGCGACTCGAGAATCTCGGCCTCGTTGAGCGAAAGGGTATCGTGCAAGGCGGGCCCAATCGAAAAGAGAGAGGCAATATCTACCAAATCAACATACCTGGTGCGACTATAGTCCATCAGACCACAGTGACCGAACGGACCACTGTAGCCCAGCAGACTACGGTGGTCTCAGAGACGCCCATTAAAAGAAAAGAATTAAAAGAAAAAAATACACACACACAAACACAGCGTGTGGGTGTGGGTGGCTCGCGGTTCAGGTTGGAAGAGTGCCGCCGATATGCCGACCATCTCCACAAGACTGGGCAAGGGATCAAAAACCCAGGAGGCTATGCACTCGCGATCTTCCGCTCCGGCGAAAGTGACCAATTCATCGAAGCCTATCTCCACCCGGCGCCAAAACTGGATTTCAGTAAGTGCCCGGACTGCCGGGGGACTGGATACCGTATTCTGGAAAGGAATGGAGAGTCGGTCGCGACGAAGTGCCTCCACGAGAGACTATACTCACCTGGACGGGATTTCAGTAGCTGCCCGGACTGCGAGGGAACAGGAGCGTTACTGACCGAGGGCAGACGGCTAGCGGTTTGCAGGCACGAGCTTCTGGACAAAAGCAGTAAGGAGCACTGAGACGAAGGAAGTCGTTATGTCCTGGGTAGCTCTCCACCGAGACCTTTGTAAGAGGGATTCGGTGACTCTGGGGGTGTAATCTATTGAGACTCTCCATAGCCTAGAATCTCCTCCTGTGTGTTTAGTCTTGCAAGAATCAGCAAAGATTTATCGATGCGGTCGGCCTCGAGAAGCTGCCGACACGATTGTTGTCACGTGAAATAAGCGGAGTCGCGAACGACGAGTAAAGCCCGAACGATGCCGAGGGAGACTGTTCCGAGTAGCCAACATTCATCCAAGTGGTGATACATATCGATCAGCACACTCCATTGAGACGGCAAGCCAGACGCCTAGAGGTCCTGCAGACGGCGGCGAAGGAAGACCGAATGCAAGATAAGACCGCTTATCTTGCATTCG
>DASYSA010000678.1:0-11888 GCA_036003885.1 Blastocatellia bacterium
TAGCGACTCCTAAGGAAAGTTCTGAGTTCTGAGTTCTGAGTTCTGAGTTCTGAGTTCTGAGTTCTGAGTTCTGAGTTCTGAGTTCTGAGTACTAACTCCAGAGCGCAACCGATTCAAGGACAGCCCTGAACCTCTCGGGCCTCAGCACTCAGCACTCAGCACTTTTTCTGGCGGAGGCGTGTGGGAATCGAACCCACCCAGGCCGCCTCTCGACGACCCGCAACGGGTTTGAAGCCCGCGAGAACCACCAGGCCCCCTGCGCCTCCGCTCGCCTGAGACACTAACAAGCCGATTGTCATTTGTCACTTGTCATTTGTCAGTGGTCCGTTGTCCGTGGCCCGTGGCCCGTGGTGGTTTCAACGGACAACTGACAACGGACAATGGACTCAATCCTGTTTTCGCAGGGCTGCCTCGTCCATTCGCTGGGTCTTGGCCTGAACCCTCTTCAAGAATCGTCCGATCTCGACCGGCGCGCGCACGTGTGTCCCTTCGCCGATCTTATCGACACCATCGTGAGCTTCGACCTCAAATGTGACGGTATTGTCATCCGCGGCCAGAACTTTGGCCCGCACGGTAACGGTGGCCCCGACGGGCGTAGCAGCCAGGTGCTTCACGTCCACTACAACCCCGACTGAGACCCACCCGTCCGGGAGGTACTGCTGGATCAGCTCAGCGGCTGTAACTTCCATATGATAGATCATTATCGGCGTACCGTAGACCGCCGGCATGTGCTCCTGAAAGTGAGCGACTGTCATTTCCCTCGTGACTTCGACTGACTTGGTCCCCGACACTCCAACCGGTATACTGTCGATTGCCTTCATTCATTCACCTCACGATACCGTTTTGCGTTCCGGGTTTCGCGTTTCGCGTTCCTCGTTTGCGTCTCCAGGGTTCAGCTTAAATGGCCTGGCGCGGAACGCGGAACTCAGAACGCGGAACGCGAAGCGACACATTCTAGCGCGGAGCCGGATCAAGACCAAGTGACTGGACACTACACCGCTGTCGCGCCGGTGCCACACCAGGCCCGGCGAAGAGCTGTTTATTGATAGAATTGGCGGTTGAGTGGCTGAGAATCAGCTGGCACGCCCATTGCCATGCTGACTGACGCCTCAAATAGGGGCGAATTCTGAATGGTTCCGGGTTTGCAGTTCTTGACCCTGGAGGGTGCCTTTGATTCGACAGACAACGCTCGCTAGAGAGGTCTCAACGAGCGGCCACGGGTTGCACACAGGCAAACCCGCCAAAATCACCCTTTGTCCCGCCCCGGCTTACACCGGGTACGTCTTTCGCCGTGTCGATCTCAACAATTTCGAGATACCGGCGGCCCCTCAGTACGTCGCGAGGGTGAGCTATGCCACTACGCTGATGCGGCAAGGCGTCATGATAGCGACCGTTGAGCACCTGCTCGCCGCGCTGGCCGGCAGTCACATCGACAACTGTATCGTTGAAATCGACTCGCTGGAAGTCCCTATCCTGGATGGCAGCGCCGAGCCTTTTATCGAGTTGATCGAACAGGCGGGCACCGTAGTCCGAGAGGCCCCGCGCCAGTTCCTTCGCGTTCTCAAGCGTGTCGAAGTGGCCGACGGCAATCGGCGAATGAGCATAAGCCCGGCTCGGAAGTTTTCGATCTCCTGTCTGATCGAGTTTCCCCACCCCATGATCGGCATTCAGCGCCGGGAGATCGAAATCGTGGACGGCCAGTTCTCGAAAATCGTCGCGCCTGCGCGCACATTCGGCTTCCTGCACGAATTCGAAGCCTTGCGCAGTTCGGGCCTGATTCGCGGCGGCTCGCTCGAGAACGCCGTCGTGTTAACGCCTGAAGGCGGGGTTCTGAACAGCGAAGGGCTGCGCTTTACAGATGAGTTCGTGCGGCACAAGATCATAGACATCATCGGCGACCTGGCGCTGCTGGGTATGCCGGTGCTGGGCCACGTTGAGGCTGAAAGGACGGGGCACGGCGTCCACTCGGCGTTGGTTTCACGCGTACTTCACGACGACTCAGCCTGGCAGATAACAGACTCGCCCGATTGACGTCTTGTCACTTGTCACTCGCCACTCGTCAGCACATTGCTCGTGTGCTAACATCCGGGTTCAAATTCGCGCGTTGTCATCAAACAGCAGAAGATGGATAAGTTCAGAATTAGAGGCGGCCAGCCTCTTGCAGGCAAGGTTCAAATAAGCGGCGCCAAGAACTCGGCGCTGCCCTGTATGGCTGCGGCGCTGCTGACGGCTGACACAGTTACCCTCCACAACGTGCCCTACGTTCGCGACATCATCACGATGCGCAGGCTCCACGAAGACCTTGGCTCGCAAGTGTTAATGCCTGAGCTGCGGACCTTAAAGATTTCCGCAGCCAAGGTAGAGTTCTTCGAAGCTCCGTACGAGCTGGTCAAGACCATGCGGGCCTCTGTGCTCGCACTTGGACCACTGCTCGCGCGCTTCGGCGAGGCCCGAGTCTCGATGCCGGGCGGCTGCGCCATCGGCCAGCGGCCCATTGACCTTCACCTTGCGGCATTCGAGAAACTTGGCGCGTCGGTGGCCCTCGAGGGCGGCGACGTCGTGGCACGCGCGAAACGACTGCAGGGTCGCGAGGTCGTTTTCGACAAAGTCACCGTGACGGGCACGGAGAACTTGATGATGGCCGCCGCACTGGCAGATGGTGTAACTACTCTGGTCAACGCGGCTCGAGAGCCGGAAATCATCGATCTGGCCGAGTTACTGAACAAGATGGGCGCGCGCATCGAAGGCGCCGGCCGAAGCACCATAACAATCGAAGGCGTCGAACGGCTTGGTGGGGCCGAGCACACGATCATTCCGGATAGAATCGAGACCGGCACCTTCATTATGGCCGCGGCGATCACCGGCGGGCACCTGGAGATCGTGAACTGCAATCCGCAGCACCTGGCTGCGGCAATAGACAAGCTCCGAGAGACGGGCGTGTCCATCGAGCAGCCGAATGCGTTCTCGCTTCGAGTGCGAGCCGCGGATCATATTAACCCGGTGGATGTGACCACGAACCCCCATCCCGGCTTTCCGACCGACATGCAGGCCCAGTATATGGCCCTGATGACGCTGGCAGCCGGGATTTCGACCATCACGGAGACCATCTTTGAGAACCGGTTCATGCACGCGGCCGAACTGCTGCGAATGGGTGCGCACATACGCACGAGCGGCAATCAGGCGGTTGTAGAGGGGACGAGCGCGCTGATGGGAGCCAGGCTCCTGGCGTCGGACCTGCGGGCGTCTGCTTCGCTGGTGCTTGCGGGGCTGGCCGCCCAGGGTGAGACCATTGTCGATCGCGTATATCACATCGACCGCGGTTATGAAAAGATCGAAGAGAAGCTGCGAGGTGTCGGAGCTGACATTGAACGGTTCAGGGATTGACCAATTTGTCACTGGTCATTAGTCATTTGTCATTGGTCATTGATTACTTTTATCCCAATCCCGAGGCACCAATGACAATTGACAAAATGACTAGTGACCAATGACTAATGACCAATGACAAACGTGCAATTAAAAAGTTGACTCGATCGCTACGGCTGGTTGATAATTAGCGAACGAGGAAAATGGACAATATGCCCGAACAAGAATGCTTATTCTGTAGCATCGCCGCTGGAGATACCCCGTCGGAGATTGTATACCGTGATGATCAGGTGGTCGCCATCAAGGACATCAATCCGCAAGCGCCGGTTCATGTGCTGCTCATTCCGCGAGAGCACAATCTGGAATCCCTTAACGACGCTTCGAAGTTGGATTTGACGGCACTCGGACACCTGCTCTACACCGCAGCGAAGGTTGCCAATCAACTGGATATTGCCGAGACTGGCTATCGAGTGGTGATCAATACCGGAGAGCGCGCCGGTCAGAGCGTGCCGCATCTCCATGTACACGTCCTCGGGGGACGCGATCTCACCTGGCCTCCAGGCTGAATAGTTCCTGAAGCAATCAGTTCACGTCCAGACATCCAAATCCCTCAGGCAATGCTGAGAAAGTCGGTCCGACTTGAAATTCGCAAGTATGGTGCTGAACCTCTGTCTGAAGTGGCAATTTCCTGAGAGGAGTCCAGGATCAGTTCATTTACCCTTCGAATGCTCTCGAAGCCACTCGCGAAACGAACGCAAGACAGCACTCTGTCCCATTGTCTTGCTCCGCTCCAAAAGGTCAGTCAGGACATCGCAGGTAAGGTATGGAAAGGTGAGGCTGGCCGCCGCTTCGACATACCCTTGCGGCGTCAGTAAATAGATACGCATACGGCGTTGGTCGTACCTCCATACCTCGGGCACTCCAAAGCGCTCGTAGATTGCCAGTTTGGTCTTTGATCTATGCGACACGTCGATCTCAACAGCAATGTCCGGGGGCGGGTCTGCGCTCAAGTCAATCTTGAGTTTGCCTATTATTCGCGAGGCGTTCTGCACGTAGAAACAGGTGTCTGGCTCCGCGCCCTTCGCTAATGATTTCTGCTTGAAGGTAGTAGATCCGCGACTCTCCACATCGCACCCCATCTCATCGCCAATGACGTGCCCGATGAGAAGAATCAGTTCCTCATACATCTCGTGGTTGGACGACGGACTCACAATCTCCAGCCTCCCCTCATAATAAGTCACTCGATTGCCGGAACTGTCGCCGAGATCGTCTAAGAGTTGCTCGTACTCTTCCCACGACACGTCGTTGAGAATGAGCGATCTGCCCGGCGGCAAAGCTTCAATTGTGTCCAAGTAATTCGACTGCCGCGTTGTCGTCATAGTCCGACTCCAAACCAGGCTAATGTATCACAGATGTCGCTACTTCGGTTCGATGATCTCCACCTTCTCGATGCGGTCGCCGCGAGCAATTCGATTGACCACGTCCATGCCTGCCACCACCTGGCCGAAGACTGTGTATCCCCCGTCAAGATGGGGCTGTGGCGAGTGCGTGATGAAAAACTGGCTGCCGCCGGTGTCTTTCCCTGATAACGCCATGCCAACAGTCCCCGCCGCGTAAGGGCGAAGGTTGATCTCGCAACGAATCTGATGGCCCGGCCCCCCTTCCATATCGTCTCGAGGGTCACCGCCTTGAATCACGAAATTGGGAACCACGCGCATGAACGTCAGGCCGTCGTAGAAACCGCGCTTCGAGAGTTGAATGAAGTTGTCCACCGTCATCGGCGCATCCGAAGCAAACAACTCGATCCGGATGTCCCCCTTCCTTGTGTGGATGATGGCGGCTGGTTTCCTGGATGACTCAGCCAACTGACCCAGTCGACGCCAGTACGATTTGTCGTGACCTGTCTCAACTTTTCCGACCGTTAGCTTGATCGAGAGCGCTTCTTCGTTGGCCTGGCGCAGAAGCTCGAAGGCACGGCGGCGCACGAGGTAGTCCTCATCCCGGGTGGGCTCGGTAAGCGCCTGAATGCTCATTGGGTGTTTGAGCTTGTCGGCCGCGTCGAGGATCGCCAGCCGCGCATCGTTCATCTTGTCGGTGCGCGCCGCCTTGAATGCCTCTCCCAGAGCCTTGATCACGCCATCCGAGTCATCGGACAGTTCGGCAAGCAACGTAGCGGCCGTTGCTCGAACCACGACGTCCTGAGCCTTGAGCTGTTCCACCAGAATTGCGTTCAACCCTTCGACCCTGGCCTGCTTCATAGCCTTCAGAATGTCCGAAACGGCCCGATGGTCGGGTTTCGCCGACAGCAGATCAAGCAGCAGCTTCTTCGCCCGCTCGCCGCCAAGCTCGCCCAACCCCTGCGCGTAGGCCGCAACCGCCCTCCAATCATCGCGCGCTAGCTTGATGGTCTCGGGCACATCGAAGAAGGCCGCTTCGCCGAACTTCGCAATCGCGACTTCGACTTCGGGGCTCGATCCTATCTGCCCGTGCGCCGCGCGAAACAGCTTCAAGAACGCCAGTCCACGAGGGTCCTTGATGCTTCCCAGCGAGGACGCGACCAATAGCAGCAGGTTCTGTTGCGCCGGCACTCCTTCCTTATCGCGATCGAATGCGCGATAACCGGCGAGCAGGCGAGTACCCAGGGCTGTCAAAGGATCGACGGCCAGGGAATCGCCCAGCACCCCCAGGGCGTTGATGGCGCTGGCGACCACTCGCTCATCGGAGTCGCCGAGCAATCCGATCAAGGGATCGAGCGCCCGCTTGTCCCCCGTGAGGGAGACAGCTCTCGCGGCGTGTGCGCGAACCAGTGCATCCTTGTCCGCCAGCAGAGGCAGAAGCGCGGGTGCCGCCCCGGCGATCCCTTCTCGTATTCGCGACAGTGCGTTAGCCGCTTGCCACCTCAAGTCGGGGCTTGGCGAACGAAGCTGCGCGGCTATAGACTGGACGGTTGAAGGCTGCTTTATCCGAAGCAGAGCTGTGAGTGCCATCGAGGCGATCCGTCTTGTGTCCTCAGAGGGAGGTTGCGAGGGATCAGGCAGCAAGTGCACGATGGCATCCCTGATCGATCCGACCCCGAATTTTCCCAGGGCATCCGCTGAGGCCTTGTTCGAAGCGATTTTACCCAGCGCTTCCACTGCTCGTGCGCGCACCTCCGCCGAACTCTCGGTTGTCGGGTCGAGACGAACGAGCAAGTCGGGCGCGGCATATTGGCTCTCGATCTCACCGAGTGCGAAGGCTGCCAGCGCCCGCATCTCGGGATTGCGATCGATGCTCAACCTGTCGACCAGACGTGTGACTGCTGCTGGACTGCCTATCCGCCCCAATGCGAGGATCGCACGCCGGCGGACACCTCCGCTCGGGAGATTGATCATCTCGAGCAACTCTTGAGTGCCTGCGCGCTCGTCCTCGATCTGAATTATCTTCGGCGCCAGGGTGCGCTGAGTTTGATCGCGCCTCAGCGAAGGTCTCTGGCTTTGAACAGTCGTTGGCGGCAATTGGGCAGAGGTCAAGCCTGTGAACGTCACAATCGAAATCAGGACCCTTAGGATGTAGCCTTTCATCTGCGTTTACAATTGCTGACGGCAACTTCCACCAGGTTGTCAAAGAAAGTCGCCCCTCCACCCAGGTCGGTCACTTCTTGAGACACGGTTCGATTCACATTGCCCCGTCCCGGACTGAGCTTGTTCCACCATATCGACAGCGCGACGGCAACTCCCGGTTTGACGCGATTGGATATGCGACCGACCAGGGTGCACTCCCCACGGTCATTCCAGACCCGCACCATCGCGCCATCGCTGATACCCCGCCGCTCGGCGTCTGCGGCATTGATCTCAATGAACGGCTGCTGTTCGCTCTTCAGGAACGAGGGCAGATGAGAGAAGGACGTATTGAGAAACGAATTGGCCGGAGGGCTGATCAACTGCAGCGGGTAGCGCGCGGCAAGGCCAGGCGCAGTCGCGGGGGACTCGCGCGGTGGAATGTAGGCCGGTAGAGGGTCCATACCGATTTGCTTCATTGTCTCTGAATAGAATTCGCACTTGCCTGACGGCGTCCGAAATCCGCCCTCGGCAAACGGCGCGAACGTCTCAGGCAGATTCAGCCTCGCCCAGCCCTCCTGTTTCAATCGTTCGACCGTTATTCCATCCAGAGTCGGGTGCCCGGATCCAAGCGCCTGTCTGATGATCTCTTCGTCGCTGTCCTTGAAGCACTCTTCGTCGAATCCCAAACGATGGGCAAGAAGGCGAAAGACTTCCGAGTTCGGCTTAGCTTCGCCAAGAGGCGCAATGGCGGGCTCATTGTAGACGACATAGTAATGGCCATAGGGCTTCACCACGTCGCGATGCTCGAGCTGCGTGGTGGCAGGCAAAAGGATGTCCGCATAGTCCGCGGTGTCGGTTTGAAATTGCTCGTGTACTACGGTGAACAGGTCTTCGCGCCTGAAGCCCTCGATCACCTTTGATTGATCGGGAGCGACCGCAGCAGGGTTCGAGTTGTAAACGTAGATCGCCCGAACCGGCGGACGGGCCTCCGTAAGCGCTTCGCCGAGGCGCGACATGTTTATCGTACGCGGAGTACCCTTCATCAGGTCGGGCCGCTCCAGGGCTCTTTGGTCGAACTCAAAGAACCCGCTGGTCGACAACAACACGCCCCCACCGGCGGCACGCCACGCCCCGACAAGCGCCGGCAGGCAGGCGATCGACCGAACAGCCATTCCGCCGCCCGCATGTCGCTGCAAGCCGTAGTTCACCCGTATTACCGCCGGTTGCGTTGTCGCATACTCCCGTGCGAAGTTGACGATCTCTTCTTCGCTGACTCCGCAGATGGACGCCGCGCGCGAAGCCGGAAACTCAGCGATGCGCTCGCGGAGCAGATCGAACCCGAGCGTGTGGCGCTCTATGTAGTCGGTGTCATGAAGGCCTTCGTTCACGATCACGTTCATCACCGCCAGAGCGAATGCCGCGTCGGTGCCCGGCTGAAGCTGTATGAACTGATGGCACTGGTCGATTGTGTGATTGCGATAAGGGTCTATGCCGACGAGTTTCGCGCCGTTCGCGACGGCCTCTTTGATCTCAGGCCACAAGTGAATGTTCGATGACAGCGTGTTGGTGCCCCACAACACGATGAAGCGCGCAAGGTGAAAGTTCTCAACATCCGTGCCCATCTTGGCGCCGAGTGTGTAGATCATCGCATCCCCGCCGGCGGCCGCGCAGATCGTTCGCGCAAGCAGGCTGGCTCCCAGGCGATGAAAGAATCGACGATCCATGCTCGCGCCGTTAACCAGTCCCATCGTTCCGCCATAGCTGTAAGGCAGGATAGACTCCGGACCATCCTCAGAGTCGGCGATGTCGCTGAAACGGCTCGCGATCTCGTCGAGAGCGTCGTCCCAGCTGATACGTTCGAACCGGCCCTCGCCTTTTGCACCCGATCGCCGCATTGGATAGAGCAAGCGGTCCGGGTTGTACACCCGTTCCAGATATCGCGTAACCTTGGTGCATAGAAAACCGCGCGTTGGTGGATGGCTGGGATCGCCTGAGACTCGCTCAGCTCGGCCGTCCTTCACTTCGACGAGCATCGCGCACGTATCAGGGCAGTCATGCGGACAAGCTGCGTGGATGATCTGTCCGTCTGGCATCAGGCTTGAGCATACAAGATTTGAAGGGCATCCGCCAATTCCAGCCAATGAAATGCGAAGTGCAAAATGCGGAAATTCGCATTTCGCAATTCGCATTTCGCATTCCCCTTTAGTATGCTGAGTCTTCGTTAACGCAGGGAGAGCTACTGAAGATGAAACTCTGGGGTGGCAGGTTCAAGGGCGAAGCGGATGCCGAATTCTCGCGCTTCAACGCCTCGTTCGCATTCGACAGGCGGTTGATCGATGCCGACATCGAGGGCAGCCTTGCGCAGGCTGAAGCGCTTAAGGCGGCCGGCATACTGAGTGGTGACGAGGCGCGCCGGATTGAAGCCGGCCTGACTCAGATCCGGCAACGCGTGCGCGAAGAGGCGGGCTACCTCGACAGCCGCGACGCCGAAGATGTTCACAGCTTCGTCGAAGCAGAGCTTGTTGCGTCGATCGGCGATGCCGGCTATAAGCTGCACACCGGCCGCAGCCGGAATGATCAGGTTGCGACCGACCTCAGGCTCTTCCTGCGCACGGAGATTGATGAGATTCGCGACCTCATTCGCGATCTGCAGCGCGGGCTGCTCAACCTGGCAGAGGCCAATCGCGATTGCGCGATGCCCGGCTACACCCATCTGCAGCGTGCCCAGCCGATTCTGCTTGCTCACTACCTGCTCGCCTATTTCGAGATGTTCAAGCGCGATCAGGCTCGCCTGAAAGATGTTCGAGCGAGGACGAACAAACTGCCGCTTGGGTCGGGCGCGCTCGCCGGAACAGGCTTTCCGATCGATCGCGAGATGATCGCGGCAAGGCTCGGCTTTGATGGCTTGTGCGAGAACAGTCTGGACGCCGTGAGTGACAGGGATTTCGTTATCGAGTTTGTCGGGACCTCGGCAATCATCATGGTTCATTTGAGCCGACTGGCAGAAGATTTCATACTCTATTCGACGGCAGAGTTCGGATTCATCGAGCTCTCCGATGCAGTTTCAACCGGATCGTCGCTGATGCCGCAGAAGAAGAACCCCGACTCGCTGGAATTGATTCGAGGGAAGGCGGGTCGGATCTTCGGCCACCATGCGGGGCTTCTTGCTACGATGAAGGGCCTGCCGCTCGCCTACAACAAAGACATGCAGGAGGACAAGGAGGCGTTGTTCGACACCATCGACACGCTTCGGGGTTCGCTCGGCGTAATGACTACAGTGCTGAAGAACATCAGAGTTAATGGCGACCGGACTCGCGAGGCTGCGCAAACGGGTTATGGAAATGCGACCGACCTTGCGGACTATCTGGTGCGGCGCGGATTGGAGTTCAGGCGCGCTCATGAAATCGTTGGCCGCGTGGTGAGCTACGCAATCGAGAAGGAAAAAACACTGGAAGAGTTGTCGAAGGATGAGTACAAGCAGTTCTCAGAGCTGTTCGGCGACGATCTCTACGAATCGTTGACTCTGGCGGCGTCGCTTGGGAGCAAGGGAGCGACGGGCGGAACATCACCGGAGCGAGTAGCCGAAGCTCTGGCGCTAGCGAGAGGGAGGATCTAGGATTTAGGATCTAGCGGAGGTATTCGCGGCCTAAGGCTAGATCCTAAATCCTAAATCCTAGATCCTCTCTAGTTCACTTGCCTGTCTCTACCCTCCCAGTATGGTGCGCGTAGCTGTCTCTTGAGAATCTTGCCTGAAGCATTGCGCGGAAGAACTGCCACGAAGTCGACCGATCGCGGTGCCTTGTAGTGAGCGATCCGCTCCCTGGCGAATACAATGATCTCTTCTTCAGTCACCTGGGCGCCAGGCTTGCTGACTACCATTGCCTTCACGGCTTCGCCCCAGACGTCGTCGGGAACGCCGATTACTGCAACATCGGCTACCTGCGGGTGCCCGAAGATTACGCTCTCGACTTCGGCTGGATAAATGTTCTCGCCTCCCGAGACGATCATGTCCTTGATGCGGTCGTGAATGTACAGATATCCGTCGGCATCGAGATAGCCGGCGTCTCCTGTATAGAGCCATTCGCCGCGCAACGCACGGCTGGTCTCTTCGGGCACATTCCAGTAGCCCTTCATGTTTTGCCGAGTGCGACAGATGATCTCTCCGACCTCCCCGGCCGGCACGTCGTTACCGGCAACGTCTACGATGCGCAATTCGACCGAGGCGTGCGGCTTACCACAAGACAGCATCCGCGGATTGCCATCCGGGTCATGTTCTTCCGGAGCCAGGTAGGTGATCCCGCCAGTTGTCTCGGTCAGGCCATATACCTGCGCAAAGTCGCACTTGAACGTACGCATCGAGGCGCGCAGCAGGTCGAGCGGAATCGGAGCGGCGCCATACACTATCTGAACAAGGCTGGAGAAGTCGGTCTGCTCGACGCCCGGCGTTTGCAGCAGGAAGAGCAGCAGCGCAGGCACTACGAAGATTCGAGTAATCCTCTGCTCCGGGATCACGCGTAGAATTTCATTGCAGTCGATCTCGCGAATGATGACCGCTCTGGCGCCCGCATAGAAAGCAATGCAGGCCCACCCGCTCCCGCCTATGTGGAACAGCGGCATGCAGACAAGGCTGACATCGCGCGAGGTCCACTCACCCCATTCGTTAATGGCGGCGGGCATCAGCGACAGCAGATTCTCGTTAGTTAATTGCGCGCCTTTTGGATATCCAGTCGTTCCGCTTGTGTACAACTGGAGAGCTACATCGTGGACGTCGGTGGACAAGTGTGGATCGTCGCCGGATTGCCGGTCGCGCCAATCAACGTAAGACTCCCATTCTGGATGCGATCCGCCAAGAGCGATGATCTTCGTAACGGTTCTGAAATCCGGTTTGATCTTCTGGACAGTATCGAAGTACTCCTCGCCGACAAACAATATCCTGGTCGAGGCGTCGTTGATGATGTAAGCCATCTCGGCCGGCGCCAATCGCCA
>DASYSA010000679.1:0-4769 GCA_036003885.1 Blastocatellia bacterium
ACGAATCAGACGAATTAAATTCGCGGTCATTCGTGAAATTCGTGCCCGGCTCCTTCAGTTCGTTGATCGACGCGATTATCACTTTCAACTACAGACATCGACAAGCGTTCAAAATGTCAATTCTTGAGTAGCATATTCTTCTTTGATATACTCCGACCGTCGGGATACAGTAGAAGCAGCCACCATAGCAATCGTACTCGGTATGTGCGCGATGACGAGTAGAGAGTCAGGAACAATGTTCGATCTAGAGATTTACACAGATAAATTCGCTGATAGCGGTCGCCGGTTGATTCGTAAGGCTTATGAGGAAGCGAGGGGACGGGATCACAATCAGGTTGCCCCCGAACATGTACTGATCTCGATTGCCGAGTTGGAGCGGCCGTTTTTCAACGAAGTCATGCAGAGCCTCAACCTCGACCCGCAGGTCGTGTTGCAGGCGCTTGAAACAAAACTGGGACAGCGCGAATACCTGGGACGCGGGATGAAGATGTCGGAGTCGCTCAGGACGCTGCTGTCCAATGCACTGAAACATTCCCATGAGCGCGGCCGCAGGAGCATGGAGTCTACTGATCTGTTTGTCGCCGTCTTCAAAGACGTCCACAGCTTTCCTGTCGAGTTGCTGAAGCGATTGGGAGCTGATCGCGAGATGGTTATGCAGAAGATTCAGACTCGGGTCCGCAGCCACGAAGAGAAAGAGGAGAAGTACCGGCGGCGCTACGAACTGCCGCCTTATCTGAAGCACTTCGGAGTGAGCCTCAACAAGCTTGCCAGACAAGACAAGCTGCCGCCCGTGATCGGGCGTAATGAAGAGATTCGGCAGATGATGGAGATACTCTGTCATCGCGAGTGGGCTAACTCTCCTATGCTGGTCGGTGAGGCAGGCGTGGGCAAGACCGCGGTGGTTGAGGGATTGGCGCGCAAGATAGAAATGGATCCCGAATCCGTCCCACAGCGGCTGCGCAGCTCACACGTCGTTCAACTCCAGATGTCCGGTATCGTGGCTGGCACAATGCTGCGAGGCATGTTCGAGGAACGCATCCAGGGAATTATCAACGAGGTCAAAGAGCGCGACAATCTTATTCTCTTCATCGACGAGGCCCACACGATCATCGGCGCAGGATCGGCTCTGGGAGCCAGTTCGGACGCCGCGAATATGTTCAAGTCCGCCCTCGCTCGAGGTGAGATTCGCATCATCGGCGCGACCACGATGACCGAGTACAAGGAGTATATCTCCGAGGACGAAGCGCTCGCGCGGCGATTCAGGCTGGTGAAGGTCGATGAGCCTTCGGTCGAAGATACGCGGAAGATAATCGCGGGAGTCCGGCCCAGACTTGAACGGAATTACTCGGTTACGATTTCAGATGAGGCGATTGAGACCGCGCTGGAGATGGCTCCACGCTACGTTCGAAACCTTCACTTGCCCGACAAAGTCATAGGTTGGCTGGACACGGCGGCAGTTAAGGTCGAGATCAATCAGCCGGATGTAGGCGAAGTGAAAGGCGAGCATATAATCGATGTGATCAGCCAGGAGTCTCGGATCCCGCGGGACATGATCTTCCGCGATACCAACGACCGTTTCGCCAACATGGAAGAAGCGTTGTCGATGCGAGTCATTGGACAGAAGGACGCGATAAAGGCTGTGTCTCAGCGACTCCGGTTGAACAAGGGTCCGCTCAAAGAGAATTTCTACAAGCCCGACGGCGTGCTGCTCTTCCTGGGGCCCACCGGCGTTGGAAAGACCGAGCTTGCCAAAGCGGTAGCCGAATTCATGTTCGGCGACGATGACAAGATGGTCCGCATAGACATGTCGGAGTATCAGGACGGCACTATCGCTATCGAGAAGCTCATTGGAATGCCTCGCGGAATTGTCGGAAGCGAACGCGGCGGCATTTTGACCGAACGGCTTCGCGACAACCCGTACACGGTGCTGCTGCTGGACGAAATCGAGAAGGCATCGCCTTATTTGCTGAATCTCTTCCTGCAGGCGTTCGATGAGGGATGGCTGACGGATGGGCGCGGCAAGAAGGTCTACCTGTCGGATGCGATTATCATCATGACCTCGAACCTGGGATCTGACAGTTTCAAGAAGTACATGAAGCCTCTGGGCTTCGGCGCAAAGACAGTCGCTGACCTGCGCCAGATCAACCGCGAGGTCGTCAAGGCGGCGGAGGAGAGGTTCTCCCCTGAATTTCGGAATCGCATCGATGAAATGGTAGTCTTCGCGCCGCTGACCAAAGATGAGGTCAAGCAGATAGCCGATCTCTACCTGGGCAAGATGAAGAGGCAGATGAGGCGCCAGGAGAAACACGTCGAGGTCAGCGATACCGCGGTTGCTCATGTGGTTGAGAAAGGCTTCAGTCCGACCTACGGCGCGCGATTCCTGAAGCGCACGATCGATGAGCTTGTGAAACTGCCGATCACTAACATGTGGAAGGAGGGCGACCGCTTCCACGTCGACTTCACTGATGACGAGCTCAAGATCAATAGAAATTGAGCGCGGGCGCCGATGATGGGATGCACCAGAGCGACACGAGTGGTCCTTGTGTCGCTTTTCTCATGGCGCGAGACCCCAGTTGAGTTTGCGTAATCAGACTCCTCGGCGGGTTTCGCCGGGTCTTGCGTCTCGTGACAGGCAAGGAGGCCGGCATTGATCGTGAGTATTAGACTGATGGGGTTCGTTCTGATCGGGGTTTTTGGGCTGGGCGTTCTGGCTGCGGCGCAGGATGAGAACGATCCGGAAAAGGCTGCTGCGCTCGTTCGCGATGCCATCAAGGCGCGAGGCGGCGACGCCTATCTCAAGATTCATACACTGGTCAGCCGGGGCCAGTTCTCGCCCTTTGAGAAGGGCGCCTCAGAGGCGCCCATGCCGGTGGTCGATTACATAATCTACCCTGATCGGGAACGTACGGAGTTCAGCAAGGGCGACAGCAAGTATGTTCAGGCAAACTCGGGCGCTACAGGGTGGGTTTACGAAGCCAGGCAGAAGATGATTCGCGATCAGACCGAGGAGCAGATCAAAGTCGGCCAGCAATCGCTGCGCTACGACCTGGACAATCTGATGCGGCGGGCATCGCAAGAGGCTGGCGCGAAGTTGGTTTACGTCGGACGGCGCGAGGTCTGGCGCAACACCTTCTCGGAAGCGGTGCGGATCGACTTCTCCGATGGGGCTTCGGTCACGTTGCACTTCGACCCGCGCACGAAACTGCCCCTCATGACCGAGTACAAAACGATCACCGAAGGAAAAACCTCCAATGAACAGGCCCGTTATTTCCGCTGGGTGGACTTCCACGGGGTCCAGTTCCCGACGATCGTCGACGTCTACCACGAAGGGACGCAGACCGCGCGCTATAGCGTCGACTCAGTGGAATTCAATGTCGAGGTTCCTGAGAAGCTGTTTGCGAAACCAGCCAATATCAAGGAAGTGAAGTGAAAAAAGTGATGCGTGATCCGTGATGCTTGAACCACGGATCACGCATCACGGTTCACGCATCACGCTACTGTAATATCCGGCGAAAGATACACATCCTGAATCGCGTTCAGGATTCTCACACCCTCCGGCATCGATTTCTGAAACGCCTTTCTTCCAGAGATCAAGCCCGTTCCACCCGCGCGCTTATTGATTATCGCGGTACGCACGGCTTGCTGGATGTCGTTTTCGCCGGAGGCCCCGCCCGAGTTTATCAGCCCGGCACGGCCCATGTAACAATTGATCAGCTGGTAGCGGGTTAGATCGATCGGGTGATCGGTGGTCAGCTCCGAGTAGACCTTCTTAGACGTTTTGCCGAAGTTCAGCGCATTGTAGCCACCATTGTTCTCGGGCAGCTTCTGTTTGATTATGTCCGCCTCGAGCGTAACGCCCATGTGATTGGCCTGGCCGGTCAAGTCCGCGGCGCCATGATAGTCGGCTTCCTTGGTCTTGAAGGCTGAATTCCGCAGATAGCACCACAGCACGCAGAACATTCCCAGCTCGTGCGCATGCTGGAAGGCCCGGCTGATCTCCTGGATCTGCCGCTTTGACTCTTCGGAGCCGAAATAGATAGTTGCGCCAACTCCAACACAGCCCTGATCGAACGCCTGGTCAATCGACGCAAAGAAGATCTGATCGAAGCTGTTAGGGTACGAGAGGAACTCGTTATGGTTGACCTTCAATATGAAGGGAATTCTGTGCGCATATTTGCGTGCGACCGACCCAAGCACTCCCAGCGTGCTCGCGACTGCGTTGCACCCGCCCTCGATAGCGAGCCTTACGATGTTCTCAGGATCGAAGTACTCGGGGTTGGGGGCAAATGAAGCACCGGCGGAGTGCTCGATGCCCTGATCGACCGGCAGTATCGATAAGAATCCTGTTCGCGCCAGCCGTCCCTGATTGAACATGCTTCCAAGGTTCCTCAAAACTGCAGGCACTCGGTCCGATCCGACCAGTACTCGATCGATGAAATCCGGTCCCGGCAGGTGGAGCTGTTCCTTTGAGATCGTATTGCACCTGTGGGTCAGAAGGTATTTTGCGTCCTCTGCTCCAAGAATCTGTTCGATGTTGATCATTATTCCACGTGCTCTCTTTCTGAAGTCTACTAGTCTTAACGTCCCCTCCAAGCCAAGCAAGGAAAAATATCAGAACGAACACGGTGCAGACAAGAAAGGAAATGCGAAATTCAGCACTTCGCATTTCGCACTTCGCATTTCTCCTGGTGTCCAATGGGAAAATGGAGGAGCGCGGATACCCAGCACACGCTCCTCGTGGAGGACCTGAGATTGTTTACCTGTTTGGA
>DASYSA010000680.1:0-8630 GCA_036003885.1 Blastocatellia bacterium
GAGATACGGCCGGTTGCGGATTTGAGCGAAATCATAAAGGAGAGCGAGCAGCGGCGACGAAAGGATACCCCGCGATGAGGCCGACCACATTACCGCCACGAGGGAAAGAATGATCAGTATCTTGGCCTTGGTGCTGGTAATCGGCATCGGTTTTCCTTGTGCCTAAGGCGGCGGCACAGTCGGATAAATATTCGAAAATGGCGCCTGTCGACCAATACTTGATGGAAAGGAATGCTGAGATTCTGCTGGCGCGGAGCGCCGCTCCCGATTCCATATCCAGCGACGCGACGATCTTGGTCTTGGGACGGCAAGGCTATGAAACAGCTGTCCGAGGAAAGAACGGGTTTGTTTGTATGGTGGAAAGAAGCTGGATGGCGGCGTTTGACTCGCCTGAGTTCTGGAACCCGAAATCCCACTGAGCTCCGGCATGGCAACCCGAGTGGTCTGCCCAGCGAATTGTGTGAACTACCACCGTCGTGGGTCTAAAGATCAGTCGTTCTGGCCCGAATAGTTTTCACTACGATTCTGCAGCAAACTTACAAATAGATTTGACTGTCGGCGAACTCCTATGCATAATAGTGCATCTTTCAGTTTAGTATGCTGCATATTGACAACAATATGCAGTGTTGTTGCATA
The DNA here is from genome assembly GCA_036003885.1 of Blastocatellia bacterium. GTDB lineage: Bacteria > Acidobacteriota > Blastocatellia > UBA7656 > UBA7656 > DASYSA01. The sequence goes on from DASYSA010000680.1 coordinate 637, forward strand.
GGAGCCGCGATGAAGAGAGCGCGACAACAGAAGATCCTGGAGATTATCGGCGCCCGGCCGATAGCTACTCAGCAGGAATTGGCCGCTGAAGTCGCTAAACGCGGCATAGCGGCTACTCAGTCAAGCGTGTCGCGAGACATAGTTGAACTGGGACTGACCAAGCTCAATGGCTGCTACGTTCCGCCTCGCGGCACCCTGCCCAACGACGGGCCCATTATCGACATAGATACTGCCGGCGACAACTTGATCGTGGTGAAGACCCGAATCGGCCAGGCCCAGCCCGCCGCGCTGACCATCGATGACGCGGGAATCAGTTCAATCGTCGGCACAGTCGCTGGAGACGATACAATTCTCATCGCAGTCAAGAGTCTCAATGCTCAACGCGCAGCGGTGAAGGCAATCGTCAAACTCTTCGCGCCCAGGCCTGCACGACGGCAAACCCCGAACCGCGCCGCTCGCCCGGGCGTTCATGCACTCAGGTCCAGATAATCGGAGGTCTCAACATTTGACTCAGGGAAATGAAAAGATAAGCAAAGTCGTGCTCGCATATTCGGGCGGGCTCGATACATCGGTGATACTCAGGTGGCTTAAGGAGACCTACAAGTGCGAAGTCGTCTGCTTCGCCGCCGATGTAGGTCAGGCCGAAGAGCTCGGTGGACTCGAAGAGAAGGCGCTGGCCACCGGCGCGTCGAAGCTCTACGTGCAAGACGTGCGAGAAGAGTTTGTCCGCGACTTCGTCTTCACCGCTCTCAAAGCCAACGCCGTTTACGAGGGCGTCTACTTGATGGGAACGTCCCTTGCCCGCCCCTTGATCGCGAAGGAACATATCGAGATCGCGCGCCGGGAAGGCGCTCAGGCCGTCGCGCACGGGGCCACCGGAAAGGGCAACGACCAGGTGAGGTTCGAACTGACCTACTACGCGCTCGAGCCCGGCATCCGAGTGATCGCCCCGTGGCGTGAATGGGAGTTCAGATCGCGGTCCGATCTGATCGCCTATGCTCAAAAGCACAGCATTCCAATAACCGCGACCAAAGAAAAGCCCTACTCGATGGACCGCAATCTCATGCACATAAGCTACGAGGGCGGCATCCTCGAAGACCCGTGGGCCGAGCCGCCCGAATCGATCTTCATACTCACTCGCTCGCCCGAAGAGGCGCCCGACAAACCCGCTTACGTCGAGATCCAGTTCGAGGCAGGAGTCCCGGTCGCCGTGGATGGCGAAGCGCTTTCACCGGCATCCCTGCTCCACAGGTTGAATCAGATCGGCGGCGAACACGGAGTCGGCCGCGTCGATCTCGTCGAAAACCGTTTCGTCGGGATGAAGTCGCGCGGCGTATATGAGACTCCGGGGATGACGATCCTGCACGCCGCACATCGAGCGGTCGAGTCGCTCACGCTGGATCGCGAAGTCACTCACTTGAAGGACTCGCTCGGCCCGCGCGTGGCCGAGATGATCTACTACGGATTTTGGTATTCGCCCGAGTTTGAAGCGATTCGCGCACTGCTCGACGAGACTCAAAAGAACGTCTCGGGCACTGCTCGATTGAAACTGTTCAAAGGCAATTGCCTCGTCGTAGGTCGCCGGTCGCCGCTGTCGCTTTACTCGGAAGAGTTCGCGACGTTTGAGCGTGACACCGTCTACAACCAGCGGGACGCGGAAGGCTTCATCAAACTGAATGCGCTGAGGTTGAGACTGAGGAAGCTGGCGGAGAAGAAGAGTGATGGGTGATGCGTGATCCGTGATGGAGGCGATGGAATTGGAATACGATTTCGTTCAATCTGTGTTGCCGACGTTTCACCAGGCCGGGCCCGACGTTCGCGTGGTGCGCGTGGATAAGATTGCGTCCTCGACAATAAATCTCGATCTCGAGCACGATCTCGAGATAACTACAACCTGTGAGGCCCGGGTGGGCAACGTGGTCGTTGTACGCGCGCTGACGGACAACGCCACTTACAACACGCTCGAGCTGGTCACCGGTCGCATGGCGAAGGTGAATCCCGGCGATGTGATCGCAGGCGTGCTCGGCTACCGGCGCGCGTTGAAGGGCTTCGTCGGCGATGTGCCTGACCAGATCGAGGCCGGTGATCGCTTGCACCTGCTCAATCTCGGAGGGCTTGTGGGGCGGTGCCTGGGACATCATCACAGCTTCAATAATGCCATCGAGGTAGAAGTCTTGGGCATGCCGGTGTGCGAGGGGCGGATTTTGAACATCGCCGAAGGCGCTATCGAACCAGTGGATACGCTCGAAACATCGACCCCCCTGGTGATGGTAGCCGGCACTTGCATGAATTCAGGGAAGACCTACGCGGCGACTGCGATCATCAAGCACCTCACCCGTGCAGGGCTCAGAGTTGCCGCGGCGAAGCTCGCGGGCGTCGCGTGTCTGCGCGACACGCTCAACATGGAGGATCACGGTGCGATTCAGACTCTGAGTTTTCTGGATTGCGGGTTGCCTTCGACTGTGGGTGTCGAAGATCTGGCTCCGTTCGCGAAGGGAGCAATTGAACAGCTCAGCGATGTAGAAGCGGACTGCATCGTGATCGAGCTGGGCGACGGCCTGCTCGGAGGCTACTCGGTGGCGAGTATCTTCGAGGACCGGCAGTTGATGGACGCAACGGCGGCGCTGGTCTTCTGTGCGAGCGATTTCGTGGGCACGTGGGGCGGCCGCGAACTGCTCGCGGCTCGCGGCGTGAAGATCGATGTGGTATCCGGACCGGTCACCGATTCGCCGATGGGAGCCGACTACGTGCGGCGGGAACTCGGACTGCCGGCCGCGAACGCCGTTAACAACGGTGAGGATCTTGCGGATCTCATCAAGGAGCGACTGGCAGCGTGGAGAAGGAGCCAGACGCAAGCTGGTAAATTGTAGATGATCTTTGTAGTCGCTTTGGTGCTGACCCGCAACCCCAACGGGGTTGTTGGCCCAAAGCCCAAGGTTGCTGTACTCAGCTACCTTGGGAACGCCGGGGATCCCTCGCAACCCCAACGGGGTTGCGGCACGGCTACGACATAACCGAGAGGGGCTGGGTCGATGGATCCTGGAGGGTTAGGGCGCAACCCCGTTGGGGTTGGGAAGCTTTCGTTTCCTCCCTGTCCCCAGGGTAGCCGAGTACAGCAACCCTGGGCTGTGAGGCGCAACCCCGTTGGGGTTTGGAGGAGAGTCCTGTGATAAAGGTCGGCATACTGGGAGGCTCGGGATACGGCGGAAGCGAGCTGCTCCGAATACTGCTCTTCCATCCCGATGCCGAGATCACGCTGGTCTCGGCAGGGGAGCACGCGGGCAAACGGGTCGACGCGGTCCATCCGAATCTTGCGAAGCTCACCGATCTGAAGTTTGAAACGATGCCGGATCCGCGCGACCTCGAGGGCCTCGATTGCATCTTTCTCGCCCTGCCTCACGGACAGGCGATGGAGATCATTCCCTCGTTGCCGTCAAAAGCCAGGATCGTCGATCTGTCGGGCGACTTTCGCCTCAGCGATGCCCGGTTGTTCGAACGCTATTATGACCGCAAGCACACTGCAATGGCTCAGCAGAAGGAGTTCGTCTATGGCCTCACCGAGGTGAACCGCGGTCAGATTCGCGAGGCACGTTGCGTTGCAAACCCCGGCTGCTTTGCCACGGCGATCGAGTTGGCCCTTTTTCCTTTCGTCGCATCGCGGCTTGCCGCGGGCAAGGTGATTGCGGATGTGAAGACGGGCTCTTCAGGTTCCGGTGCGAAGGCCGCCGCCAACACGCATCACCCAAAGCGCGCCAACAGCTTCTATGCCTACAAAACTTTCTCACACCAACACCAGCCAGAGGTCGAAGAGCTGCTGACGTCAGTCGATCCCGAGTGGCCGTCAAAATGCAGCCTCATATTTCAGGCCCACTCGATTCCAGTAGTGAGAGGGATATTCGGGTCGATCTACATTGAGACGGCGAAGCCGATGTCGCACGAGAGTGTGAATGACCTTATCCGGCATCACTACGGCAATGAGTTCTTTGTACGCCTGGTGGCCGGCTCGCCGGACATCAACTGGGTTAAGAATACTAACTTCACTGACATCGGATGGGCTGCAAGCGGCAAGACGGTGATCGTGTTTGTGGCGCTCGACAATTTGGTGAAGGGTGCGGCCGGCCAGGCGGTTCAGAACATGAACGTGATGTTCGGATTGGAAGAGCGCTCGGGGCTCGTGTTTCCGGGGAGCAATCCATGAAGCAGGATCCTAAATCCTAAATCCTATCAAGGAGTTTTGATTTGACTACACAACCGGAGTTCGAAAGCATCATCAACATTGAAGAGCAGTATCAGGTTGCGACCTACAAGAAGTTTCCGTTCGTCGTCACGCGCGGCGAAGACGTTTGGGTCTACACCAGCGAGGGCGAGCGCTATCTGGACCTGTACGGGGGCCACGCAGTCGTCTCGACCGGGCACTCGCACCCTCGCGTGGTCAAGGCGATCGCCGATCAAGCCGCGCGACTGATCTTCTATTCAAACCTGGTTTACAACGATGTTCGCGCGCACGCCGCGAAGAAGCTCGTCGAAATCGCGCCGGAGCTGCTCTCGAAGGTCTTCTTTGCCAATTCGGGCACCGAGGCCAATGAGAACGCGCTGAAGATTGCTCGCAAGCTCACCGGCGCCCTGAAGATCATCTCCTTTGAAGGCGGCTTTCATGGCCGAACGCCGGGCTCACTATCCGCCACGGGGCTGCCGAAGTATCGCGAAGGAGTCTCTCCGTTGCTTGAAGGCCACATCTACGCGCCGTTCGGAGACCTCGCCGCAGTTTCGAGCTTGATCGATGGCGATACAGCGGCGGTGATCCTTGAACCAATTCAGTCGATGGGCGGCGTGAGACTGGCAGCGCCGGAGTTCTATCAAGGGTTGCGGGACATCTGCGATCAGGCCGGCGCAATGTTGATTTACGACGAGGTGCAGACGGGGATGGGACGCACGGGAGAGTATTTCTTTGCGAGCCGTCTCGGAGTGGTGCCGGACATGGTGACGCTTGCGAAGGGCATTGCCAGCGGGGTTCCGATCGGCGCCGTGTTGATGACCGCTGAGGTTGCGGCTGAGATACATACGGGCGACCTTGGGACTACATTCGGCGGCGGCCCGCTTGCTGCAGCGGCGCTTGATGCGACGATCGAGGTGATCCGCGATGAAGGGCTGCTCGAGAATGTCCGGGTGAACTCTCAGTACATGTTTGCGGAGCTTCGCAACCTGAAGTCGGTTGAAGAAGTGCGAGGACTCGGTTATCTGATTGGGATCAAGTTCAAGGAAGGCAGTGCAAAGCCTTATCAACAAGGGTTGCTCGAAAAGAAGATCATCACCGGGCTTTCAGATGACCCGAGCGTACTGAGACTGCTTCCGCCGCTGACCCTTCGACAGCCGGAGATCGATCTGTTTCTGGAGGCTCTGTCGGGAATTGAGTAGTAGCGGAGGGAAGTGAGGGAGTAGGGGGGAGGGACACTCCCATACTCCCACACTCCCTGGCGTGAGTTGAGTCGAAGAACATGAATCTGAAAGGCAGAGACTTTCTAAGCACTGCTGACTTCACTCGCGAGGAGCTGACCTCGCTCATAGACCTTGCCGCGCAGTTCAAAGCCGGCCACCAACAGGGACGGCCGCTCGCGGGGCTGAGCGTTGCCCTGGTCTTCTTCAACCCGTCACTCCGGACTCGCGCGTCGATGGAGATCGCAGTGTATGAGCTGGGCGGTAACGCCGTTTCGCTGGATGTTGGCCAGAACAGCTGGAGCCTCGAGTATCGCGAGGGCGCAGTCATGGATTCAAACAAGACCGAGCACATAAAGGAAGCTGCCCGAGTGCTCTCGCGCTACGTGGCTGCGATCGGAGTGCGCGCCTTCCCTGAGATGCAAGACTATGCGGAAGAGATACTCGATCCTGTCCTTCGCGGCTTCGCCCAGCACAGCGATGTGCCGGTCTTCAATCTGGAGTCCTCTCGGCACCATCCCTTTCAAGCGCTGGCGGACATAATGACGATTCGGGAGTCGCTCGGGGCAATCGGGGGCAACCGCGTCGTGTTGTCGTGGGCCTATCATCCAAAGCCGCTGCCAATGGCCGTGCCAAATTCCTTCGCACTTATCGCCGCGCAGTTCGGGCTTGACCTGACAATTGCGTGCCCGTCGGAGTACGACCTTGGCGACGAGATCATGTCTGAGATAACAGCCGCCGCGGAACAGAACGGCGGGCGGGTCGGGATTTCGCGGGACCAGCGAGCGGCCTGTGCGGGAGCGCGCATCATCTACGCAAAGAGCTGGGGCGGTAAGGAGTTTTATGGGAGACCCGAAGCCGACATAGAGCTTCGGCAGAAGTATCGCGACTGGAGGATAGACGCCGAGGTGATGCGATCGACCGATCGGGGATGGTTCATGCATTGCCTCCCGGTGCGCCGCAACATAGTGGTAACCGACGACGTGCTCGATGGACCACAATGCGCGGCAATTGATGAAGCTGAAAACCGCTTGTACGTGCAAAAGGCGGTCCTGGCTTCGATACTTGGAAATGATGGGTGATCCGTGATGGATGATGCATCAGGGATTCATATGAATAACGAACGACTCGATCTGCTCCGCGAAGCGCTGCCCTATATCCAGCGCTTCAAGAACAAGGTGTTCGTCGTCAAGCTTTCGGGCAAGATCACCGAGAACCTGGACGAGCTCGCCTCGCTCGCCGAAGAGATCACCCTGTGTCAGCAGGTCGGCATACACGTAGCCGTGATCCACGGCGGCGGCAAACAGCTCACGACGCTCGCCGAAAAGTTGGGCATCGCTCAACGCATTGTAAATGGACGCAGGGTGACCGACGACGATACTCTCGAAGTGGCCAAGATGGTGTTCGCCGGCAAAATCAGCACCGACATACTCTCGGCGCTCAGAGCGGCGGGGGCCCAGAGCGTAGGGCTGTCCGGACTCGATGGCAACATGATTCAAGCGAAGCGACGAGAGATTCAAAAAGTCCTCAATCAGGAGACGGGTCAGGTCGAGACGATCGACTATGGCAACGTGGGCGACATCGTCCAGATCAGCGTCGGCTTGCCCCAGTTGCTGCTCGACAACGGCTACATCCCGGTGATCTCCTGTCTGGGCGCCGACGAGCAGGGCAACGTCTACAACATCAATGCCGATACGATCGCCGCCGAAATAGCCGTCCATCTTAAGGCTGAGAAGCTCATCGTGCTCACCGATGTCGATGGGATTCTACTGACGCGCGAAGATCCGTTGTCCCGCATATCGCGCCTCTCAGTAGATGAAGCAGAACGACTGGTGAAAGATCGTGTGGTCGCATCCGGTATGCTGCCCAAGATCGCGGCCATTGCGCACTTGATTCGCCGCGGCGTCCGAAGTGCTCATATAATTAACGGGTCAAGGCGGAACGCGCTGCTGTATGAGGTGTTCACTGACGAGGGCGCCGGCACGATGATTACCGCGTGAAGGAAATGCGAAATTCGAAATGCGAATTGCGAATTGTGAATCTCGAATACTCGCGAATTTCGCATTTCGCAATTCGAATTTCGCATTTCCTTAGTCAAGGATGGCATGACCGACGACATCAACATCCGCGTACTCGCCGACGTTACTCGTTGTCACGCGGCTAGGCGGCCCGCCCAGGTCGCGATGGTCTTCATGGGCCGTGAAACCAGCTATGACTTGTTCGACCGCTGCGCAAGCCAGGTAGCCAATGGAATCATCGGAGAAGGCGTGCAACCCCAGACCCGAGTCGCTGTTCTGGATAAGAATTCGGACTCCTTCTTCGAAGTGATGTTCGGATCGGCAAAGGCAAATACCGTCTTCGTCGCGGTGAACTGGCGATTGGCGCCAGCCGAAATGGCTTACATAATCAACGATGCGGCGACGGAGATCCTTTTCGTCGGCGAGGAATATTTCGACACCGTCCAAAAGATAAAACAGGACTTCACGACCGTTAAGAAGATAGTCACGCTCGGAGGAACGCATCCGGAATGGGAGTCCTATATTGGCTGGCGGGATCGCCAG
>DASYSA010000681.1:0-3911 GCA_036003885.1 Blastocatellia bacterium
TGACCATTGGCACGACTAGGCTAAGATTGTTGCAGGCCAGAGATGAGCAAGAATCTTCAAAGGACACTCGTGGTAACCTTTTGGGCGATTTCGTTTTGCTGCCTGGGACGTGCTCAAACGGCGAGGACTAACAACACTTGCCCGGATGCGCCGCACGCGCTTGGAGTATCAAGGCAATCGGCTTTTCGGCCGCTCAAAGTGAGCGACGGTGTTGTCAGGTTCTCTGGAAGGCTGGAATTGGTTTTCTCGACGCCGGCTAAGTCCGACGATCTGTGCTTTGCCGTCGGGCAGCCAGTAACGCTTCGCGGTGAGTTTTCGCTGCGGGGCAAGGTCGGCCCATTCGTCCTGATCGGGGGCAGGCCAGTCTATCTGATTTCCAGGGGATCGTTTTCATGGGGGCCTCGTTACGAGAGTATGGAGGGCAAAATGGTCGTCGTGACTGGGACGCTTCGCTTCTACAAGGCTCCGCCGGCGCCTGCAGGCCCCCGTGCCGAGGCTCGGGTTCCCGACCACTACTATATGGAGGCAGAGGGCGCCAGAGTTGAGCTTGTGAAGTAGTGGGTAATCAGGCCAGTCCAGAGGAAGCTTTGGCTACGACTCGTTTGGCGTGCACCAAAAACATTAAGAGAATAGGGAGGTCCCGAAGACCTTCCGGAACCACCCCAGCAAACACACACACCTACTTCGTTTTCACCGGATACGGCGGCCGCTTATCATTCACCGGAGGCTTCTTCTTCAGCTCCTCCATCACCACCTGGATCGCTCGCTCCAGTTGAGGATCGCGTCCGTTGATTACGTCCGCAGGCGTCTGCTCCACCTCGATGTCGGGAGGCACCCCGTCGTTCTCGACTACCCATCCTCCATCCGGAACCCAGATAGCCAGGTTCGGCGCAGTAACTCCGCCACCATCCATCAACACCGGGAATCCAAGGGTGCCGACCAGTCCGCCCCAGGTGCGTTTGCCCACCAATTTGCCGAGGCCGAACTTTCGCCACATCCACGGCAACAAGTCGCCGCCTGATCCCGCGGTCTCGTCGATGATCATCACCTTTGGCCCCTGGATCGACGCAGTGGGCGTCTTCAAGTCAGCTCCATATCGCATCGCCCAGTAAGCCCCAAACGGCCGCCTCAAGAGGTCAATGTAGTAGTCCGCCACCTGGCCGCCGCCATTGAAGCGTTCGTCGACTATGATGGCTTCCTTGTGAGCCTGCGGGTAGAAGTACCGCTTGAAATAGGTGTGACCCTGAGTGCTGGTGTTCGGCACATATACATAAGCAACACGGCCGCCGGTCGCTTCGTCCACCTTCTTCAGATTGCCCTCGACCCAATCTCGATTTCGCATCCCGGATTCGTTCGCCACCGGAACAACCGAAACTGAGCGCGACCCCGAGCCATCGGCGTTGGGGCCAACCGTCAGCTCGACGATCTTGCCCGCGGTGTTCTCAAAGAAGCTGTAGAGATTCGCAGGCGGCCGCAGATCTCTGCCCGCAACCGCGAGCAGGTACTCGCCCGCCTTCACATCCACGCCCGGCTCAGTCAGCGGGGCGCGAAGCTCCGGATTCCAATTCAAGCCTCCGTACACCTTCTTGAATCGATAGCGGCCATTCTCGACCGAGTAATCGGCGCCGAGCAGGCCGCCCTGCACGTTCTTCGGCTGATATAAAAAGTCGCCGCCGCCTACCCGATGGTGGCCGACTCCAAGCTCGCTGCACATCCATTGAATCACTCGATTCAAATCGCTGCGCGTTGCGACGTGGGGAAGGAACGTGGAGTACTTTTGCTTCATCGCGTTCCAGTCGACGCCATGCATGTTAGGCGCGTAGAAGTAGTCGCGATTGATCCGCCAGGCCTCGTTGAATATCTGAACCCACTCCGCCGGCGGATCAACGCGAACCTCAATCGCGTCGACATTGATCTTGCCCTGACCAGGTTGAACCTTGCCCACAGTCGGAACGATGCCCCATGAATTAGTTGAGGCATAGAGCAGCTTCTTCTTGTCGGCCGACAGCACGAAATTGGTCACGTCCGTCATGAAAGGCTCGTCCTTGCGCTTGGCGAGGTCGTACTGATGAAGCGTGGTCTTCTCCTGTCCCGGTCCGAAGGCGTTTTCAGGGACCGAAGATTCGATGTAGTAGAACTGTCCAGCAGTGCCGGCCTGCAGATTCCTATAGTTTCCCGAGGGCAGCGATATCGCCAGGATGCGATTGTTCAATCCCTCGAAGTCGATCGAGAAGGGTTCGACTGCGGGCTTCGGCGCTTCCTTCGGCTTCTCTTCCTTTGAGATCCCCTTCTCCTCGTCGCTCTCTTTCGCCAGCGGATTTGGGATGTCCTTTCGAAGTACCGCGAGATAGAGCGAACGGGTAGCTCGCATGTCGGCATTCGACATAGCGAACCAATCCTTCACGGGACCCGCATCAGTCGAGCCGAAAAAGTAGAGGTACTTGCCGCTCTCGTCGAAGACCGGTTCGCTCACTTCGCTCAATCCGTCGGTTATTGGAAACGATTTGTCCTGGTCAATTGAGTACGCGTGAACAGCCTGGATGTAGGCTTTCGTGTTGAGCGAGTAGACGATCCATTTCGAGTCTGGAGACCAGACGTGATGAATGGTCCTGGCGCGCGACGGGCCGTAGAGATACTCGGAGGCAATCTTCTTGCACCCCTCGCCGGTCTTCGCATTAATCCAGAACAGGCTCCACGAGTTGTCCACGTAGGCGATCTTCTGACTGTCGGGCGACCAGACCGGGTCTTCATAGAAGCCGGCCCCATCCATAATCTTGAACTTGCGAACCTCGCCCTTGCCGTCCTGACTGCGTATGTGAAGCTCATACTCGCCCGACTCATCTGAAAAATAGGCTATCGACTTGCCATCCGGAGACCACACAGGCGAGCGCTCGTGCACCGCAGGGGTGTTGGTCAAATTGCGCGGGTCCCCTTTCTCAGCGGGCACCGTGACGATCTCACCGCGAAATTCGAACACGGCTCGCGCGCCGGTTGGCGACAGCGACGCGTTGCGAATGTACCGCGGGCCTTTGACGAAACGCGCGCGAGTCTCGACCAGGTCTGCCGAGACACCAATGGTCAGCTTAGCGCTTTTGGCATTCTTCGGATCGAAGAGGTGAAGATAGCCCGCCTGTTCGTAGATGATCTGACCAGCGCCATCCTTTGCCGCAAGAATCGGAAAGTCGTTATGAGAGGTCAGCTGCTTGACCGCTTTCGACTTGAGATCGTATGAAAAGATGTTGAACTCACCGTTGCGATCCGATCGAAAATAGATCGAGTCTCCGATCCACATCGGATCTACGTCGTTGCAACGGGTCGCGGGTTGAGGAATCTTCTCCACCGAGTGATCGCTGAATTTGTAGAGTGAGATCACCGAGTGGGTGCCGCCACGATAGTGCTTCCATTGAGTGAAGGCTTCGTAGATTGGATTGTAAGCGAGGCGGCTGCCGTCGGGGGAAAAGGTCGCTTTGAAGGCGTTGGGGATCTCGAGAGGCTGCTCTAATCCGCCTTTGACTGGAACAGTGAAGAGCTGAGAATAGCGTCCGGTGAAAACGGCGCGCGGGGAAGTGAATAGCACCGATGTTCCGTCCGGCGTGAAACACTGGACGATATCCGGTCCAGGATGCCACGTGAGTCTGGTCGGCACTCCGCCGGAAGCGGGCACGACGAACACATCGAGGTTGCCGTCGTATTGGGCGCTGAAGGCGATTAAGCTCCCATCCGGTGAAAAGGCGGGATAGGATTCAACGCCTTCATCGGTGGTCAACCGCCTGACATTCTTGCCATCCAGGTTGGCGATCCAGAGGTCGCCCGCGTAGACAAAGGCAATTTGAGTCTTGCTGATCGCGGGTTGCGCGAGCAACTTCGTGTCGTTGAGGTCGGCGCCCCAGGCCGACACACACGGAATGACG
>DASYSA010000682.1:0-14833 GCA_036003885.1 Blastocatellia bacterium
AATGCGGTGCCTCGGCACCCGACCATCTTCACTTCCAGGCCTGCTCCCGGGCACTTCTGCCGATCGAGAACACCGTGCGAGGGGGCGACCCGGAAGCCCACTGCTCGGTCTGCGAAGAGACGGCCGCCAGTGGCCTGGAGGTCTTCACTGTCACCGACGCAGGCCGCAGCGTGATGGTCTTTCGAAGCAGCTACGTAGACGAACTGGCGCCGTGGGTCTACTCGGCGCTGGCGGAGTTGCCAGTCGCTCAACCGGGCATTGAACCGATGGTGAACCTCATCTGCACGTATGACCGTAGGCAATGGACCGTGTATCTTTTTCCGCGAGCCCGCCACAGGCCCTCCTTTTTCTTTGCTGAAGGCAGCGAGCGCTTGATCGTCAGCCCCGGAGCGATCGATATGGCGGGGGTGATTGTGGTGCCCGAACGTGAGCACTTCGACAGAATTGGTCCCGACGAGGTGCGAGCCATCTTTTCAGAAGTCAGCTTGAGCGAAGACGAAGTGAACGAGATCACCGGCAGGGTGTGCGCTGGAATGGGCGGCGAGGAGGTTGAGTGATTGCACCTGATACTGAGCCTATCATTACCGTCGGTCTGATGAGCGGCGCGGGATCCTCGAAGGTGGCCCTGGCAGGCCCGTTCGAAACTGCAAACGGCGACCAGGTGCCCGAAGGCCATTACGTCATAAGCCGAGTCGGAAGCGCGGTAAGAGCTGAAGGGCCAACAACCGTTGAAGCTCCCTCACTCTCCTTACGCGCCAGGGATATCGAGTCTTGCAGGGCAACGCTGGACGAGGTGGTCATCGGCATAGACTTCCACTGGCAGCGCAAGGAGTCCCAGACCTTTCAGGGAACCTTGACCTTTGTCGCCGGCAAGGATGGCATAACCATAATCAACGAGCTTCCGCTCGAGTCATACCTGGTAAGCGTGATTTCGTCCGAGATGAGTGCGTCGTGCCCACCTGAGCTCTTGCGAGCACACGCCATTGTGTCGCGCAGTTGGCTGCTCGCGCAGTTGTTTGGCGACAGACCGCGTCCGCGGCCTGCGTCGGCAACCGACGACCATGAAATCATTCGCTGGTATGGCAGAGAGAGCCACGCCGATTTCGACGTCTGCGCAGACGATCATTGCCAGCGATACCAGGGTATCTCCAAGGCCTTCTCGCGTGCCGCCCTCGACGCTGTCGAGGCGACCCGAGGCATCGCGCTGATTTGGGACGAAGAGATCTGCGACGCACGCTATTCGAAAAGCTGCGGTGGGATGACCGAGGTCTATCGGGCGGCATGGGAAGACAAAGACGTGCCTTACTTGAGTTCGGTGTATGATTTTCCGGGGCGGCCGGCAGAGTTCGCGATGCCGCTCACGGACCACGCCAATGCAGAAGCATGGATCACTTCGTCGCCGCCGGCATATTGTAATGCGGATGTTGCCGCGTCTGGCGAGCTTCTGGGTCGAATCCTTCCCGGATTCGATCAGGAGACGCGAGACTTCTATCGCTGGGAGGTTGTCTACTCTCAGGAGGAGATCAGCAAGATTCTGTTTCGCCGCACCGGGATAGACTTTGGGCGGGTGAAGACGCTCCAGGCGCTGTCGCGCGGTGCGTCCGGCCGAATAACGCGGCTCGAGATCAGCGGCGAAAAGCGGAGTTTGATCATCGGAAAAGAGCTCGAGATACGCCGGTCGCTATCGCGCTCGCATCTGTACAGCTCGGCTTTCGTAGTTCGGGCTGAAACCGGCCGCGGCGATAGCTACCCGGACCTCTTTCGGCTGACCGGCGCCGGATGGGGTCACGGCGTCGGGTTGTGTCAGATAGGCGCGGCGGTAATGTCCGAGCTTGGGCATTCGCATAGGGAGATACTCTATCATTACTTTCGCGGCTCGGAGTTGCGGACTCTGTATCAACCGAAGGAGTCATTAAGATGAGACAATTGTGCTGCCTCAACCTGTTTGTCCTCCTGGCGCTGGTTTCGTACAGCCCCTCGTCGAAAGCTGCGGCGGCAGACGTCAAGTCACCAGGGAAGTCCCGGAAACTGTCCGGCATTAACACGGAGTACTTGTGCCGGCATTGGGTTCACTCGGTCGAGGAGCAGACGCGAACTGAGAAGGCCCAGATATACCGACCCTCAGACTTCAAACAATTTCCCGCAAGCCGATTCAGAATGCAGTATATCTTCTACAAGAATGGAGATTGCGAGTGGTATTATTTGTCACCGGATGACGCGCATCGTTTCAAGTCGGGAAAGTGGAGAATTGATTCGAACGACAAGAACACTCTTCAGATCGTCAAACGTGATTCGATGGAGACATATAGAGTCATCGACCTTACGAAGGATATGCTGCGAATTTCCCTCATAAAATCGAAGGAGTCGACACCGAATAGAGTCCAGAAGGAGACGGCCATGACCAATGCAAGCGGAACCTTTGAAGTAAAGATGACGCCACAGGCCCCGGACGACAAAGCCGGGAGTTCAGCGGTCGGCAGGATGCTGCTCGACAAAGAGTTCCATGGAGATCTCGAAGGGACCAGCAAGGGCCAGATGCTGGCCTTCAGCAGCAGCGTCAAGGGTTCGGCCGGTTACGTGGCGATCGAGGAGGTGACGGGCACGCTGAATGGCCGCAGTGGCACTTTTGTACTTCAACACAGCGCCACGATGACGCGCGGCACACCCCACCTCACTATCACGGTGGTGCCGGACTCCGGCACCGGTCAGTTGGCAGGTCTTGCCGGCAAGATGGTGATTGAAATCGCCGAGGGCAAGCATTCGTATAAGTTCGAGTATACGACATGAAGTATTACGCTGTTGCAGAGATCGACGTAATTGACCGTAGCTGGGTTTTGGAGTACGTCAAGAATGTAACCGGCCTTGTTGAAGCATATGGCGGCCGCTATCTGGCTCGTACGTCTCAGATTGAAAAGTTGGAGGGTGATCGAAGGATTCCTCAGATATTCCTGATCATCGAGTGGCCTTCGCGACACGCTGCAATAGATTTCTATGAGAGCGAGGAGTACAGACCCTACCGTCAAAGCCGCCTGCAAGGATCCAAAAATGAGTTCGTGCTCGTCGCAGGCGAAGACATTAACAAAGCAGCAGACATTGTCGAATAGAAGGTCTCAGGATCTCAATTCGCTGGCGATTGATTGGGCTGTCTCTCTCGCCAGTTCAATCTGATCCGGACGATATGAGATGGCGCAGACAACAGCATGGCCTCCCCCATTGTACCGCTCGCATATCGACGCCAGGTTGTGCCTGCGGGGCTGGGGACTCCAGGGATTGAAACCGACCGACACCTTCGACCGGCTGCTCGACAGACTCACGCCTACGGAATACACACACTCGGGAAACAGGTAGTACGGGATGAACTTGCTGTAGCCTTCTGCATCCTGCGAGCTTAGGTCGAAATACACCACGCCGCCCTCGAGCTTAGCTGCTTGACGAATGGAATCGATCATGCGCAGGTGGCGCTCGAAAAGCGGCCGAAACGCCCGGTCGACCTCCGGGTCTTCCATAATCTGGCCCAGGGAGTCCGTCTGCATCATCTGAATTATTCTTGCCATCAACCCTTCGTCGCGGCTTGCCTCGATCACCAGCATCAATCTAAGCGCGGGCTCGTTAAGCTCTACACCGGTCCGCGCATCCCTGTACTGAGCGCCATCGATTACGTCGGCCCAGTAAATCAACTCGGTAAGCTTGCTCTGGTCGAAGCCGTACTTTGTGGTGGCGGTGTCGGCGATGAACTTCGTGCACGACTTGTAGTTCGGGTCGTAGAACTTGGTAGGAGACTGCTCTGAGTAGAAATGCTTCTCATCGGCGGCCGAGAGAAAAGCGCTCTGGTGGTGGTCGAACCACCAGGTCACCCTCGACGAGGGGCTGTACTTGAAGTCGACAATGGCGTTCTCCTCGCCTTGGAATAACTCTTCTTCAATCAGCACCTGATTAGGCTTGTGAGCGAGACCGGTGTAGCCAATCTCGGCATCCGGCCTGACCTTCTCGATAAAGAAACGTGAAAACACGGCTGCGGATGCAAACCCATCAAAGCAGTGGTCGTGGTGCAGGACTCTAAGTTTCATGGGAGTGTGGCGAGTCTCCTGTGGCGTTCGGCTGATCACTCAATTTACCATTCCCCAGGCGTTATCGTGAAGCCGAAATGCGAAATTCGAAATTCGAAATGCGAAATGCGAAATGCGAAATTCCCAGAATATTCGAATTTCGCATTTCGAAATTCGCATTTCACGTTTCCCCTTGGTAGGATTGAGTTGTCACGAACACTCATCAACTCTACACGACAATGGCCACCACGCTTAAAGAAGTACTCAAGACCCATACGATCGAAGGCGAACTCTACGAACATCTGGAGGGAGGGAAAGTACGATGCTTCGCCTGCGGCCACCGCTGCGTCATCCTGAACGGGCTGGATGGAATATGCCGAGTCCGCTTCAATGATGGGGGAAGACTGATGGTGCCCGCGGGTTACGTCGGCGCCATTCAATGCGACCCCACCGAGAAAAAGCCGTTCTTCCACGCCTATCCGGGATCGCTCGCGCTCACTTTCGGAATGCTCGGATGCGACCTTCACTGCAGCTATTGTCAAAACTGGGTAACCTCCCAGGCTCTTCGCGACCCCAACGCGATCGCTCCGCCGCTCGGCATGACTCCGGAAGACCTGGTTCGAATCGCACAACGGTACGACGCCCGGCTTGTCGTCTCCAGTTACAACGAACCGCTCATCACCAGCGAGTGGGCGGTCGAGATTTTTAAGCAGGCCCAGGCAGCAGGGTTTGTGTGCGGATTCGTGTCAAACGGCAATGCGACACCCGAAGTGCTGGACTACATCAGACCGTTTACGGACCTCTACAAGATAGACCTGAAGAGCTTCGATGACGCGCACTATCGCAAACTGGGCGGAGTCCTTCAGAACATACTCGACACGATTAGGATGGTGCACGAACGGGGATTCTGGCTCGAGATCGTGACGCTGGTGATACCGGGCTTCAATGACTCGGCCGACGAGTTGAAGGCTATGGCGGAGTTCATCGCCAGCGTCTCCCCCGAGATCCCGTGGCACGTCACGGCCTTTCATAAGGACTACAAGATGACCGGCCCGGACAACACGCCGGTTGAAACGTTGATCCGGACGGCGGAGATGGGATACGACACCGGCTTGAAGTTCGTTTACGCCGGCAACATTCCTGGCGCGCTCGGAAAGTACGAGAACACGTTCTGTCCCGACTGCAAGGGCTTGCTGATTGAGCGAATCGGTTTCCGCGTTGGAAAGAACCGCATTCGCGATGGCAAGTGCCCCGATTGCGGCGGAAGCATACCCGGGCGATGGGACGCGACACCAACCCTTCAGAGAAGGTGGGCCCAACCTCTTCGAGTGCTCTGACATCAGTCCTTCATTCGCATCGAAGGGCCACCATCGGATCGACTTTCATGGCCCGGCGAGCCGGGATGTAACAGGCCAGCAGCGCCACCGCTGCCAGGAACGATGCGACGACAGCAAACGTCAAAGGGTCAGTCGCGCTCACACCAAAGAGCAGGTGCTCCATCAACCGCGTCAGGATGAACGCGCCGATGAGCCCAACGCCCATTCCAATCAACGCGAGTTTCATCCCCTGCCCCACAACGAGCTTAAGCACGTCGCGGCCTTGTGCCCCCAGCGCCATACGGACGCCGATCTCCTGAGTGCGCTGGGCAACGGAGTAAGACACGACGCCATAGATGCCCGCACTCACCAGGACCAGCGTCAAGAGACCGAACAACGAGAGCAGGAGCGTCTGGAATCGCGGCTGAGCGACGATATCCGAGAGTCGCTCGTTCATCGTCTGGATCTTCGGCGCGGGCAGATTCTTATTCAAGGATTTGACTTCTGCATACACGGAGGTAGCCGCAAGGTTGGACGGCTTCCCGGCAGTTCGCAGAAAAAGTGTCGGTCCCTGCATCGGAAACTGCCAGTAGGGAACGTAGATGTTCGATTCGACCTCCGGGTTCAGACTCAGATCCCGCACATCCGCCGCCACGCCCACGATGCTCGTCCACTGCGACTGTGTCGTCCAGCGATCAGGCTGCCCAACCTCGTTGGGATTGAGCCGGCCCGGATAAATCCGACGGCCGATAGGATCGACGTTCGGGAAATACCGCCTCGCCAGTGACTCGGTGATGATGGCGACACGCGAGGTTTCGAACGCATCACTCTCGGTGAAGGTCCGCCCTTGCAGCACCGGTATTCCCATCGCACGGAAATAGTCCGGCGTTACGCCCTGGTAGCGCGTGCGGGGATAGTCGTCTTCCGATCCCGACTGGTGGTCTTCGACGGTAATCTGGATGCCGGCTTTGTCGCTGGCGGCGGCTACCCACTGGAATGAGGGATTATTTTGGAGACGCTCTATCAACTCGCGCAACGTCACTTGCGGCCGCGTTTCGGTTGGCCTAACCCAGGTCGTGAATCCCGACACGGAGAAATCCAGTTTCGCAGTCAGCAGCTGCTCAGATTGAAAGCCGCGATCAACCCTCGTAAGCTGCGCGAAGCTGCGTATCATCAAGCCGGCCCCGATTAACAGCACCAAAGACAACGCGACTTCCGCCACGACCAGGAGGCTGCGCAGTCTGCTGTGATGCAAGCCCTCAGTCGTTCCCCTGCCGCTATCTTTCAGCGCGGCATTCAGGTCCGGATGCGTAGTTTGCCAGGCCGGCGCGAGACCGAACAGCACGCCGGTTACGCAGGCGACCCCCAGCGTGAAGGACAGAGACCGGAGATCCAGGCGGGTCTCGCCGAGTCGCGGGATTCGATCGCTGTTAGATGCGATGAGCAGGTCGAGGCTCCAGTTCGCCAGGAGCGTGCCCAGGACGCTGCCCGCCAGCGCCAATAGCAAACTCTCCGTGAGCAACTGGCGAATCAATCGCCACCTGTTCCCGCCCAGCGCGAGACGGATGGCAATCTCCTTCTGCCTGCCCGCGGCGCGCGCCAGCAGCAGATTGGCAACATTCGCACACGCAATCAACAAGACACACCCTACGACGCCCCATAGAATCAGCAGAGCCGGACGCAGGCTGCTGCCCAACGTTTGTTCGAGCAAAGGGACGATATCGACCTGCGATCCAAGCAATAATTTTGGGTACTGTTGTTCGATTCGGGCCTGAATAGTGTTCAGCTCGGCCTGCGCCTGCGGCAGTGTGGAGCCCTCCTTGAGCCGCGCAATCACTGACAACCAGTGCCCCTCGCGACGATCGCTCGGAAGACCGTCCCAGCCCACTGGCAGCCAGATCTCCGTTTGATTGGGATAACGGAAGCCTATGGGCATTACGCCCACGATCGTGTAATCGCGTCTGCCAAACGTATCGACAGTCAGCGTTTGGCCTATAGCATTCGGGTCCGCTGCAAACCGGCGCCGCCAGAACTCGTGACTGATTAGTGCGGCACGGCTGCCCTGTTTCTGGTCTTCCTCCGGCTGGAACGCACGGCCAACTTCCGGCTTGACCCGCAAGGTAGAGAAGAGACTCGATGTGGCGTACGCACACATTACCTTCTCGACCCCGTCACCGCTGACAAGGTTGAATTCGCCGGTGCCCGACCAATAAGCGAGGTCTTCGAAGGAGCTGCTTTGCTCCCGCCACTCTGCTAAGTTCGGCGGTGTCACCCGTGCCTGCTCGAGCTTTCTGAGCGGGTTGCTTTCCCAGAGCGTCACCAGTCGATCGGGATCGTCGTATGGAAGAGGACGCAGCAGGATCGTATTGATCACAGTGAAGATCGCGGTGTTTGCGCCGATACCCAGTGCGAGCGTAAGCACGGCCACCGCCGTGAAGCCGGGATTCTTGCCGAGGAGACGCATGCCGTAGCGCAGATCCTGCCAAAACGATTCCACCGAAAAGCCTCCCGTGAAGAATATCGAATTGCGAATTGCGAATTTCGAATTTCTAAATGCGCACTTCTATTCCTTGTACTTTCACTGGACCATCCTAACTCCATTGAGCGAGAACTTGCAGCCCACATCTTGTCAGGTCTCACTTTAGACGGAGATACGACAGATTTCTTTCATTATTTTTGATCAGGCTCACCGAGTTGTGGATTCGGCACGTCACCGCATATATTTGAAATTCCGGAAATTCGCAATTCGAAATTCGAAATTCGCAATTCTATTTCAGCATTCTCGCGAGCACCTCGCAGAACCGATCCACCTCCTCTTCGCTGTTGTAGTAGTGCACCGATGCCCGCACAACGCTCCCCAGGCCTCGCCTCGCCATATCGAGCCGGGTGAAACGCAACGGCGAAGTCCACACGTTTATCTTCTCGGCGTTGAGCTCCCGCCGAATCTCTTCGGGCTCTATTCCCTCGGTGGTAAAGCTGACGATCCCACATTGCTGCTCGCCAATGTCTCGCACAGTCACGCCCGGTATCCCGCGGAGCCCGTCGCGCAGAGAGCTCGCGAGGCCAGCGACGCGAGGCCATATATTCTCCAGGCCCCATTCTAATGCATAGTCGATGGCCACTCCGAGCCCTATCTTGCCGGCGTAGTTCCCCTCCCAGTTCTCGAATCGCCGCGCATCCGGCCGAATCACATATTCATCTTGCGACACCCAATCCGCGGCATGAAGGTCGAGCAGCACTGGTTCGAGGCGGTTGATTACGCTCTTCCTGACGAAAAGGAAACCGGTCCCGCGCGGGCCTCGAAGATACTTGCGCCCGGTAGCGGACAACATATCGCAGCCGATCTCATCTATATTGATCGGCAACTGGCCAACAGATTGACAGGCGTCCAGCAGGTAGAGAATCCCCGCGTCGCGGGCGACCTTACCCACCTCGGCAGCCGGATTGACCAGTCCCCCGTTTGTCGGCACGTGAGTGATCGAGATCAGCTTAACCTTCTCGTCGATTGCGTTCCGGAGGGCTTCGATCGAGATCTGGCCGTACTCGTCATCGGGTATTGCTTCGACACGGGCGCCCGTCTTACGAGCGACCTGCAGGTAGGCGATGTAGTTGCTGGCGTATTCTGCTTCCGCGGTGAGAATCCGGTCTCCGGGGCCCAGAGGGAGAGAGTAGAACGCCATGTCCCAGGCGCGCGTGGCATTCTCGACGACCGCCACTTCCTCGCGGCTACAGCCGATCAGTGAGGCAATCGAATCGTAGACGTGCTCGACGGCATCGTGCGATTGGACTTCCGCTTCATAAGCCCCGATCTCCGCCTCTAATTGAAGGTGTGCCGTGACAGCGTCGAGCACGTGCTGAGGCATCAACCCTGCCCCCGCATTGTTGAAGTGAACCACGTTTTGGCAGCCCGGCGTCTCGCGGCGGGCGCGTGATAGATCGAAACTCATAGATGGCGCTGACAGGCGTCAATACTGTGCAAGCTCGAGCGCCTTACGAAAGACGTCCTCCACTTGCGGCAGCATCGCGCGCTCCAGAACCTTCGCGAACGGCACCGGACAATACTTCGACCCGACTCGCAGGATCGGCCCGTCGAGGCAATCGAAACATTGCTCGGCAACCTGGGCGGCGATCTCGCCGCCAAATCCACCAAAGACTTTGTCCTCGTGCGCGATCAGAAGCTTCGAGGTCTTGCGAACCGAGTTCACCACCGCTTCCATATCCAGCGGCACGAGGGTCCGCAGATCGATGACTTCGGCTTCGACGCCGTGCTCATCCTTCAACTGGGTCGCAGCGCGCAGGCTCCAGTGAACCGCCGTACCGTACGAGACTATTGTGAGGTCGGTCCCTTCACGCCTAATTCGCGCTTTCCCAAAAGGAATCTCGTAGTTCTCGCCCGGATTGGGCGCTTTAGCGAATACCTGGTTGTAGAGGTACTTCGGTTCGAGGAAGAACGTGATGCCGCGACTGCGCATCGCGTGGCGAAGCAGACCGGCTGCATCATCGGCGAAAGCCGGCGTGATTACGCGGAGGCCGGGCAGCGTGGCGAAAGTAGCTTCGAGATTCTGTGAATGATAGAGCCCGCCGCCGATGTAGCCGCCCGAAGCGAGCCTGGCCACGATGTTGGGTACAAACTGACCGTTCGAGCGGTAGTAGTCATGTGAAGTGTCGACTATCTGTTCCATTGCAGGCCACAGATAGTCCGCGAACTGGGCGGCTTCGATTACCACCCAGATGTCGTCCCGGAAGCGGGAGAAACCATTGGCGGTGCCGACGATGAAGTCTTCCGCGATCGGCGCATTGAAGACCCGACTCGGACCGAACTCCTGTTGCATTCCCTTGGTCACGCTGAACACGCCGCCCTTCTCTTTGGACGCGACGTCCTGGCCCCAGAGGAAGGTGTTCGGATTGCGGCGAAACTCCTGCTTCAGTGTCTGGTTGATCGCGTTGAGGAGGGTGATCGGCGGACCTTCTTCGGCAATCATCGCACCTGACGCCACTTTGGACTCTTCCGGCGTCACGAACTGCATCACGGTTGCCGGATCCGGATCGTCCGCCGCCTCGGCCCTGTCGGCAGACTCGGAGACGATCGACTTATTCTCTTCTTCGATCGAGAGCAGAGTGACTTCCCCTACTCCTTCCACGTTGAGCAGATGCAACTTCAATCGCTCGTATGGATCATAGGTGCGCACTTCGGCGAGCTCCTCTACGGTTCGATACGCCTCGTGCCGGTCGGAATTCGAGTGCGCGTTTATTCGCTCGCAGAAGGCGTGTATCAGGACTGGCCCGCCTCGGGCCTTAACCAGATCGACTGCTCGCTCCATCGCACTCGCCGAATCGAACGGGTTCGTCCCGTCACAGTTAATGATGGTGAGGCCGCGCAGTCCTCGATAGTTATCCGAAACGATTGGATTCGCAGTCTGATCGCTAACCGGCACTGAGATGCCGTAGCCGTTGTTCTGGACGACAAAGATGACCGGCAGTCCTTCGCGGCTCGCGCCGTTGAGCGCCTCGAACACATATCCTTCGGAGCAGGACGACTCGCCCTCGCTGCAAAAGACGACTGCATCCGAGTCGTAGTACTTGACGGCCCGGCCCAGTCCGGCCGCATGCTGAGCGTGGTTGCCGGTTGCCGACGAGACGCTCCAGATCCCGATCGAGATCTTTGCGAAATGGTTGCTCATATGGCGGCCGCCGCCGGCAACATCGGCCGCCTTCGATAGGCCGTTCAGTATGATCTCGAAGGGCGTGATTCCCGCTGCCAGCGTCGTCAGCATGTCGCGGTAGTAAGGGAACATATAATCTTTGTTAGGCCTGAAGGCCAGGCCCAGGGCAACTTGAATCCCATCGTGTCCGGCGTGAGAGGCGTGGTAGGACCAGCCCTTCGCCTGCCGGAGATAGTTCCGCGCTTTGTCATCAAGCAATCTGCCAAGGTGAATTAATCGGTACCACTCGAGCTGTCTCTCAATCGGAACCATTCCCGCAGTATCAGCCAGTGGTTTGTAAGGAAGCTGGGCAATCGCACTCATTATCTGTCTGTCCTCTCGTTCGTGCTATGTTGTTTTACCATATGGTCTTAGCGCCCCTGGTTCGCTCGCCGCCCTTGCTCGCACAAAACAAAGCAAGGGTGGGCTTATTCTATCGACGATGCCTATGTGAGGGCCAAGGCGTTCTTGCAAGTTAAGATTATACAGGGCCGCCAGGCTAACGTCGCACAACTTCGGGAATCGCAACTTTTCGCGGCTGGCGAAAGTTAGCCAGCGATCTCAATTAGCACCTTGCACCGGCACGAAGGCCCGGACACGCCAGAGCCGGTCGGCGCCAGGTCAACTCGCCCCGACCTTTCTGTTCAGTCTGAAACTGTAGTATAAGTGTGTCGATGGTTAACAGTATGGAACCGCCGATAGGCCAAAACTCCTCGCGGGGGAAGTCAACAATCCACGTGAGCCGATTAATCAATGGCGGACTATTCTTGAGTTCAATGACGAGCAGCTCGGGCCATTTCAAGAGCTGAGAGGCGACCTGGATCAAATAACACCCCGGTTCTACTTCGGGGCTGTTCGTAACTCTATGGAGTAAAGCAAAGTGAGCGATCATCTGGTCGTACATTCAGTTAAGCTTCGCGAGGAAAGCCAGCTGCTCATCAAGAAGACTCGAGAACTCTGTGAGACAAGCCGCCACCTCCGAGCGACCTCTAAGTCAATTCGTCAAGCACTCAAGGCATTCAAGAGTCGGTCAGCACTTCAGGGACGGTGTTCTGCTCCTCCGAAATCGTGACACCGATCTCGCCAGATGGCCAAATTGGAAATCTTCAGTGGAATACGCCGATCTGCCAAGGCCCCTGAGTTGGCTGCCTTACCAGATCCGCACCTTTCTTTTTCGAGCCGATGGGAGGAACGAGCATGGCAGACCCCGCACTTACTTTGGAGCAGGTTGTTGATTATTGCCAGGAACACGAACTGCTCCTTAGGCTTCTTGGTATCGCCGAGGCCGAGATCATACATCACAACGCAGCAGTGCATTCACGGACGGATGAGAACTATCAGCGGAAAGCAGTAGACGACAATACGCGCAAAGCGATAGACGAACTTGTCCGTATCGGGATTTTGAGGGAGGAACTCAATCAAGACAAAAGATCCCTCTTTCCCGGCGAGTCATGGAGTGACAGAATCGCCATCCTGCGTGCGCGGGAGGATCCATAGACCTGGCCGAAGCAGTTGATCCCCCGGACCTCATGACTTATTGACCGGCAGCTCTGGCAACATCGCGACGCAGGAGACCATAGACTGTTGGAGTCACTATTAGCGAAAGGAGGAGCGCGAAGGCGAGACCACCAATGACCGCAATGGCAAGCGGCTGTAACATCTCTGCTCCGGATCCCAGAGCCAGCGCCAGTGGAAGCATCCCAAGCATAGCTGCAAGCGATGTCATGAGCACCGGGCGAAAGCGACGACGACCCGATCTCATTAACGCCTCTCTGAGCGTATCGCCCGCCGCAAAATGCTCTTCCACCGCATCAAGCATCAGTATCCCATTCTTGGCCACGATGCCGATTACCATGATCATTCCCATCAGCGAAACGACGTTGAGCGTCGTCCGCGTAATGAATAGCGCGGCAAGAACTCCACCCAGCGCCAGTATCGCTCCGGTCATGATCGCTATCGGGTGAGAAAACGAACGGAACTCGATTAAGAGAGTGACGAAGACCAGAGCGACTGCAAGCCCCAGGGCCAGCATGAGTTCGCGGAAGCTCGATTGCTGCTCTCGGTACAGCCCGCCATACTCGACGGTCATTCCCGGCGGAAGCTTTACATCCTTCTCCAGTTTCGCCTTGATCGCATTAATGGCACTGCCCAGATCGCTGCCTGATAGCCTCGCCGTCACGGCCACGGTTGTGCGCAGTCCGTCGCGTTTAATCTCCGTTTGGCCCTTGTCGTACTCAACATCCGCCACCTGATCGAGTCGAAAGAGACTGTTCTTTGAAGCCGACCGAATTTGAAGGGATTTCAACACGTCCAAAGAGTCCCTGGCACTCGCCGGGAGAACCACCCGAACGGTGATGAGCCGGCCCTGCTGCAGAATGGAAGAGGTCGGGTCTCCGGTCATAGCAACAGCGACGGTGTTTGCTATGTCGGTTGCCGTCACGCCAAGCTGGGCGGCGCGCTGCGGATCGACCTTGAAGGTAACCGCGGGACCGCTGATAACCACGCCAGGCGAGATATCCACCACTCCCGAAACGTGCTCGATCGCCGCCGCGACCTCCTCGGCTTTTCGGTGAAGCGCCGCAGTGTCCTCGCTGAACAGCTTGATTTCGATCGGTTCGGGAGAACTGATCAGATCCCCGACAAGGTCGGCGAGTATGCCGGGAAACTCGATCGGATCCAGGCTCGGCTCCGCGGACGCAATCTGCTTCCGCAGATCATCTATCACTTCCGGGGTTGGCCGCTTGCGGTCGTGCCTCAACTTCACCAGGAAGTCCCCGGTGTTGGGCTCGGTGATTGACAACCCGAGCTGCAGACCTGTGCGACGTGAATAACTCTCGACTTCAGGGGTGTCCTTCAACATCTCCTCGACGTGCCTCAGAATCCGATCAGTCTCCGTAAGGGACGTACCCGCCGGAGTAAAGTAATCCAGCACGAACGCTCCCTCGTCAAACTCAGGCAGGAACTCCGAGCCCAACCCTCGGTACAGCACGTAAGACAGGACAATCACGCCGAGGCATACAACGAGAACCATCTTCGCGTTCTCCAGAGCCTTCCCAAGCAGCCACTCGTACCGCCTCACAATCGCTCCCAGTATGCGGCCGTGATGGACTTCTTCATTCTCAGGTTCGCCCTCACCGCTTTCTTTCGCAGACCCGTCCTTGGCGAGGCTGGTCCGCTTGACCTTCAAGAAGAATTGGCCAAGCACGGGTGTGAAAGAGAGCGCGAGAACAAGCGAAGTGAGCAGCGCGACCGCCATCGTGAGCGCGAGCGAGCGAAAGAATACACCCGTCACACCCGTGAGCAGCGCGAGCGGCAAGAAGACTACGACAGGGGTGACTGTTGAGCCAATGATGGGAACCGTGATTTCGGACACCGCCGACTGAACAGCTTCTCGTCGCGATTGGCCGCGCGCAATATGCGTGTAGATGTTCTCCACGACAACGATCGCGTCGTCTATGACCAGCCCGATTGCAGCCGCCACCCCGCCGAGAGTCATCAGGTCGAAGCTCAATCCGGCAAGCCACATCGCTACGAAGGTCGCGAGCAACGTCACCGGGATTACCAGGGACGCCACAAACGTCGCGCCCCAGTTGCGCAAAAAGCCGTAGAGGATGGCAACCGATAAGACAAGCCCAATGAGAATCGAATCGCGAACAGAGTTGATCGATTCGCGCACCAGAAGCGACTGATCATAAAAAGGAGCGACCTTCACATCGCGCGGAAGCTGCGAGCGCATCGTGTCCAATTCCGCTCGCACCTCGTCGACTAC
>DASYSA010000683.1:0-5266 GCA_036003885.1 Blastocatellia bacterium
GATTTCACATTCCCTAATTGTGACAGGCATGTATATTATCTTTTGTGACAGGCATGTATATTATCTTTTCCTCTGAAAAACGGCCAGGCACTGGCTTGTGACCTCAGTGATTTACAGGCACGGTAAATCCAGTCTTGGTCGAATCATCGCACTGCTCCCTCTTGATCTCTTCACCTGCAGGACTAAACTGACGACCCCGGAAATCTGCGAAAGAAAATTTTCGGCAAGGCATAGCCTTGCCAGGTAAGGCAGAGCCTTACCGCACGACGGGCGGCAGAGCCGCACTGGCACCGCAGGATGTAAGCTGACGCCGGGTGCCGAAGTGAAAACAATACTGACTGGTAAATGATTTCAATAGTGGCAGTCACTTAGGATACGAGAGGGTGAGAGGTATTGGCTTGTCGTCTTGGCTTGTCGTCAGAGGGTGAGAGGCATTGGCTTGTCTCTTCAATCATTCATTAGATCGCGGTTGGCTGAGGCCTAACGCCATGTGGCTCACTCGCGACGGCCGCGTCCGAGTCATTCTACGCGACCACAGAACGAAGAGATCGCCGTCGGATGCAGCCACTAGGCGCAACCCATGTCATGCGTGGCCCCACCGCACCGTTAACTCTGCGATGGCCGCCAGATGATGATCATCGTGTTCGGCCACGAACAGAGCGAGATCAATCAGCCGCATCGACGTCCGGAGCCGGGGATGGAGCGCGGTGCGCGCAAGGATCGAGTCATCCGCCCTAGCCAAGAGGTGCATGAACTGGGTGCGCGCGGCGCGAAAGGCCGTGAGGAGATCGGACAGCTGGCGGGCATTGTGGTTAGCCTCGTGAGTCCGACGGTTCGTCAGGTCGGCCGGAACGAGCTCGGTATCGCCTGCGAAGAACTGCTCTGCGCGGCGCAGCCAGAGCGGCTCCAGATCGAGGAGGTGTCCGACATTTTCTTGCACAGACCAGTGTTCATTGTCGCGCCGAGTAAGAATATCTTGGGACAGGGAGCGAGTGCGCTCCTCGATTCTTGCCGGCGTACCTCGGAGCCGTTCGAGGAGGCTGGGAAAGCGACCCAGCGGCAGCGTAAAATCGAACGAGCGCTCAAACCACTTCTCTCGTTCATTCACAGATCTCTCCCCCGCCAGAAGGCTGGCTGCTTGCCCGTTGCGCCCTAACGCCCGGCATCAGCCGCGCGCCATGGAATCTATCAAGTCAAACGAATCGCGGTAGTGCGTCGGCTGCATGGCCTCGGGCTCGCAGCTTTCCCAGCGGGCTCGTACAGGCGCACTACGATCGCAAGCGATAGTCGACGGCGCCTGCCGATTTCGTCGGCACGACTCACGCTTGACCGCCATATGGACGTTCCATAGACATGGCAGTCTCCTCCGCGATCAAGACCGAGCGCCCTTCGGCGGCCAGCTCGGGGCCTCGACGCCGAACTGCTTGGCGTATGAGGCAGGTGCCGAAGCTCTTCCCCTATGGGAGGAGATATGGCCGGGACCTGCGATGAAGCTAGTCGGCCCGCTTGCTGCTCGCTCGCCGGGGCTTCGGCTTGCTCTTGCCCTTGAGATTGAGCGCCACTGCGGCGCGGATGAGATCCTTCAAGGCCGCCTCATCGACCTTGTCGCCTTCGTGGATGTCGATGGCGCGCCTGGCATTCCCGTCGAGGCTGGAGTTGAATAGACTTGAAGGATCCTTCAACGCAGCTCCCTTGGGAAATGTCATCTTGACGACGTTCTTGTACGTCTCTCCCGTGCAGACGATGCCGCCGTGGGAAAAGGTGGGAGTCCCCATCCACTTCCACTCTTCGACGATCTCAGGGTCTGCCTCGTGTATGATTTCGCGCACTTTCGCGAGCGTCTTCCCGCGCCAGTCCCCAAGTTCCTTGATCTTCTCGTCGATTAATGCAGAGGCAGATTCCACCGGGACGGGCCTTTTCATGTACAGCTCCAACTCTCGCACCTATTTTAGCTGCGCTCAGCATAACCTGCACCCTCCGCAAGTGGAAGCCTCTTCTGGTTCGATAGCAGTTCGGAAAGATGGTGGCAACCCGCGTGCGGGCTGTTGCATGAGAATGTCCCGCCCTCCACTGCTCGCACCCTTCGCCCAGCGCCCCACGAGTGGGCTCGTCGTCTCGATGTGTTCGCCTAACGCGCGGCATCAACCGCGCGCCAGGAAATGTTTCTATGCAAGGGGATCCCGCCGCAGGCGAGTCGGCTGTATGCCGATGCTTGAGCCAGTGCCGAGCCTGCTCGAGATCCCTTTTCAGGCTGTGTTTGCGCAAGCAGCAGGAAAGAAAACTCTGAACAGCGTGGTTAATGCAGAGAATTGTTTCATATATCTGTATCGCCGTGCAGTGCCGCAAGCATCAGGGGTCTTGCACCGGCGCGATTCGTCGCATGGATATCTGCACCTGCCCGCAGCATGATATCGACGACCTGTGCACGGCAAGGCAGAGCCTTGCCCAAGGAGAGGGAGGGAGAAGGGAGAACCGGCAAGGCGGAGCCTTA
The DNA here is from genome assembly GCA_036003885.1 of Blastocatellia bacterium. Lineage (GTDB taxonomy): Bacteria > Acidobacteriota > Blastocatellia > UBA7656 > UBA7656 > DASYSA01. The sequence goes on from DASYSA010000683.1 coordinate 2,492, forward strand.
CCGCACGGCGGGCGGCAGAGCCGCGCTGGTACGGTCGGACGGGAGCTGATTACTTGGCTGTGCGTGATTTGTGAGAAGGTATATCGTGTACCCAAACCTTCAGCAGAGGCAGCCATGAAAACAAAGGATGCAACAACTCGCCGCTCGTTCTTGGGACGCGGCGCCGGAGGCGTCGCGGCTTTAGGGCTAACCACTTCGCCGCGCTTCAGTGGTTTGTCAGGCGCCAACGAGCGCATTGGCGTGGGTTGATCGGCAGTGGTGGTCGAGGCCGCTATTGGCGAAACATTTTCGACAAGCTGGAGCTGATCTACGCGCAATTTGTGATGTTTATGAACCGAATCTGAATGCCGGACTTTCGCTGGCCAACAGTGGCGCCAAACGCTACGTTGACTTCCGTGAAGTTCTTAATGATCAGGACATCGACGCCGTCATTGTTGCCACCCCGGACCATTGGCACGCGCAGATGATCATTGATGCCGTTGCGGCTGGCAAGGATGTTTACGTCGAGAAGCCGATGTGTCACCTGGCCGAGGAAGGTTTTGAGGTGATGGATGCAGTGAAGAGGAGCGGTCGCATCGTCCAGGTGGGGACTCAGCGGCGCAGTTATTCCATTTTCATTGAAGGTAGAAAGATCGTGGATTCGAACCAGTTGGGCAGGGTGCACCTGGTCACTTCAGGCTGGTTCAATCGTCAGGCCGCCACGCTCGTGGATCGCTCGCTGCAAGGCCACGCTGGATTGGACGCGGTGGCTCGGTCCCGCTCCGCAGCGCCCGCTCGATCCGAAGCGTTTCTTCCATTGGTATCATTTCTGGGACTACTCAGGCGGCTTGACCGTGGGCCAGGGGGCGCACATGTTGGATGCGATCGGCTGGTTCATGGATTCCACCTACCCTGCCGCCGTGACCTGCATCGGGACAAAACCACACACGCAGGGCGCGGAAGTCCCCGAGACGACGACGATCACCGTTGAGTACCCCGAAGATTTCATCGCCACTTTCAGTCTTGGTTATAAGGCCATGCGATACGCTCCGGTCAACGACCAGCTTCTCCAGTTGCACGGTTCAATGGCGCGACTCGACATGGGTCGCGAATCGCTGGCGCTATACGCGGAAGGCGACACCCCTGCAGAGTTGAAGCCGGCACACTATCGCCGGGAAATCGGCGCTTTTGGGCACGCCACCGGCGATCATGTACGCAACTTTCTTGATTGCGTTCGCAGTCGTAGGAAGCCAAATGCCCCGGTCGAAGCGGGACATCATACAAGCGTCATCCTGGCGATGGCCATGCATTCTCTGAGACACTCCGGCCAACGCGTGCGCTGGAACGGCAAAAAGCGGCAAATGGAGATCTAGGGCATGGGGTCAGGTCTTCATTATTCATTTTTTGATCGGCTTTGTCTGTCTAAGGCTGACCAGTTGTCTAAAAACTGAATAATGAAGACCTGACCCCATTAACGCGCAGCTTCCTTATAGAGCCGCGAAGCGGCGTCAGCATTGTAGCCCCGGCCGAAGCGGAGGCCGGGGTCGGCATATGATTAAAGGGATGAGCCCCGGAGGGGCGACAGAAGTTGAAATTGCTTCTGCCAGAGGGTGAGGCCGCGGCCTCCCCGTTGCCGCGGAGGGGTGAAAAATTCTTACGCAAACTAATGCAGCGACTACAACTTCCACCACCCGCATGAAACGTAAAGCTCAACTTCCAAATCTACCTCTGTTCACGCTGGTCCTGCTGCTTTTCGCCTGTGCGGAGACACTCATTCAGGGCAGCGGCCAAACTCAATTGTCACCAATACAGAATTACTACAAGTCCCAGGTCGAACAACTCGAGCAGTACCTGGACCAGCAGTTGCAGCGCGCGGATCGGGAGCGGGGTACGAGATGGCGCCGGAATTTTTCTTCGGTCGAAAAGTATAAGGCTTCAGTCCGCCCCAACCGCGAGAGGTTCATCCAACTAATCGGCGGCGTCTCCAGTCATGGTGGTCCCCTGCTCCCACGGCGCACACGGGCTGGAGAAACAGCCAACTATTTTATCGATCGTGTGTGGCTCAGCGTGCTACCCGGTGTTGATGCCTATGGCATTTTACTCATTCCTCGAAAGAGCGTGCAGAGCCCGGCCCCTGCTCTCATTTGTGTGCATGGCATGGGGAGTTCGCCCGAGAAGGTTTGCGGTTTAGACACCGAAGAAGACTATGCGCGGCGTTTTGGGGCTAGAGCAGCCGAGCGCGGCTACGTCGTCTTTGCGGTGCTGATGACCAACGATATCCGAACAAAATCACGACTCGACCGGAAGGCAAATCTGCTGGGAACGCGGTTGCAGGGGCTGGAGCAAAGCAAATTAATCCGGGTTATCGACTACCTGGCGGACCTTCCAGAAGTCGACCGTCAGAGAATTGGAATTTATGGCATCTCATGGGGTGGCCGCACTGCCATGTACACGGCAGCTATGGATGAGAGAATTGCAGCCACAGTCATTTCGGGCCATTTCAACCAGAACCTACCGAAGATGGTTACAGCCTCACCCAACTACACCGCCTATATAGACACGGCTGAGGACTATGCATTCTTCAGCGGCCTGGCCAGGGAATTTTCGGATTCCGACATCGCTTCACTGATTGTCCCGCGCCCTGTTTTTATCGAGCAGGGAACGAAGGACCGTGTCGTTTACTATCCGATGGCTCAAGCGGAGTTCGCGCTTCTGAAGAGCTTCTATCAGAAGCTGGGGGTCGACGAGCGGGCAGAGTTTGGTCTCTTTGAAGGAGGGCACATCGTCTACGGCGAC
>DASYSA010000684.1:0-20641 GCA_036003885.1 Blastocatellia bacterium
TTGTTCACTGCAAACGCGGCGCGGACCGAACAGGAACGGTCATCGGCTGCTACCGCATCGCGCACGAAGCCTGGACGGCCGAGCGGGCATTGTCTGAGGCAAAGCAGTACGGGATGAGTTGGCTGGAGCGTGGGATGAGGGACTACATCTCAGACTACTACCTATTGAATGGAAAATTGAAAATGGAGAATTGAGAATGCATTTTCAGTTCTCCACTCTCACTTCTGAATTGGCATTCTTGCAGGTCTTTACAATCGAGACCAGCAGCTTGACAAGTTCCTCACTGTCGGTTCGGATGGATTCAAAGCTCTGGTCAGCGATGTATTCGGACTGATTAAGCAGCTCCAGCCAGTAAAGGGTCTCGTTGGCTTCCTTGAGAGCGACTGTCATCTTGTGAACAAAGTCGGCTCTGCTTTCGGCGTGCTCCCCTTCTCGCACCAAAGCGCCGATGGCGGTGCCGCTCCGCAACACCTGCTTGGACAAAATAAACTCTCTTTTCTCGCTCTGCAAGTAGTTTGTCAGCTTTACACGCGCAGGGCAAAAGCGAATGATTTGTCCTTAACGATATTCTCCTTCATTCTCAATTCTCCATTCTCAATTCTTAATTGATCTCAGCCTTGTCAGCTCGCTCAAAGTCTTTTGCCACTCGCCGCGATCCTTTCCGGCAGGGACCTGTGCGGTCGGATCTCCATAAAACTTGAGGATGTTCTCGCGCAAGCTCGGCGACAGGTCCTTAAAATTACTGCTCGAAAGCGTATGCAGTAGCTGTGCGTAGGCCTTGTCGGCAAGTCTGTACTCGCGGGCGCTGGTAGGCTCTCCTGTGTCAAGGTCCTTGTTTTGCAAATCGAGGCCGCCGCTGGTCCGAATCTGACCGAGCAACGTGCGATAGTAGTCCACCGTGGCGTCGAAGCTCCGCAGGAACAGCTTTTCAGTCTCTGGAGTCGATGCCTTGATTGTCATGCCTTTGAACGGGCCGACCTTCGGTATGACGCGAAATAGACCTGCAAAGATCTTTGCAAAGACTCCAGGCTTCTTGTACTGACTTCCCCATTCCTTGTGATAGCTGGTCCGAGGGAGGTTATAGACAAACTTGTCGCGAGTAATCCCAGGTGTCTGTTTTTCTATGTCTCCCTTCTTCGTCTCCCAGGCCACAGTCGTCATCCTGGGAATTATCGTGCCCACGCTATAACGATAGGTACCAAGAGCGAGATCCAGGTTGGTAAAAATGCTTTTGAGCTCGATGTCATAAGTTTCTTTGAATGCGCGCTCGAGCAAGGGCGCCGATACTTTGAATCCGATGAAATCGTGATACGACTCAGAGGCATAGCGTCCCTTAGCGACCTGTAACACGTCGAAGCCAAACTCGGTCTGAATATGCGCCCCAGGGTTTTCTTCATAGGTCACACTGTTTCCATATTGCCGGGCCAGCTTTGGAAACAGAATGGGGACGGAACGATTCGTTCCGATGGGGTGGCCGTTGTTGTCGGCCGAATAGTGGCTGAGGGCCCCAAGCGAAAAGGCATACTCATTTATGTCCTGCGAGTCGCGTATTAGAGCCTCTACAAAATCACCGCTCCTCACATAGTGTGTGAGATCGCTGAAGAATCTGCTTCCGAATGGATAGTAGCCCATGTCCTGTATTATCGCTCCGCCATAGGCATGAGCATGCGCCTCGCGTAATTCGTCTGCCGACGCGCCCGGGAATCGTTTCAGCAAGAGCGGCTTGATATCGCTATCCCACGTAAGATCGATTATGGCCTCATGGGTAAGGACAGAGAAGCCCGGCGATAGACTTGCCGATGAGAACAGGATTATGAATGCGACAGCAACTTCTGCAATGCGCTTTGTCCCGCGTTTGTTCATGGTCCCTCCAGGAAATTGAGAATGGGAAATTGAGAATAGAGTCCCCGTCCATTCTCAATTCTCAACTCTCAATTCTCCATTCTCAATTCTCCTGGGCCCCGCGTAAAAGCCATGACTTCAAAATGCCCGGATTGTCGTTGTCAGTCGCGAAGTACTCCTGGATCAGTCTCTCGTACAGTATGTTACGCTCGGAGACCTCGAGTTTATATCCCAGAGGCATCTGGCCTCCCTTGATATAGGAGCTGATCACGACCTCATCCATAGGCCAGTTGAGAGACCCAAGCCCCTGGGGTTGATGGCAGGTAGAACAGGTCATCGCCTGTCCCATTGGTGTTTTCCCAAAGGCTTCGCCGAAACGCCGACTACGCCCCTCCCAGGTTGCCGAACTGAGCCCAGGGCCAAACTTACTCTCGTCCAGATACTTGTCAAAACGTGGTGATCCATAAGTCAGGAAGCGCTGGTTGGCCGCCACAACCGCTGGCTGTTCGCTTAGACTCACGCTGCCCTCTTCGGGAAAGATCGGAAGCACGCCGCTCTTATGACAGACTGCACAGTTGTCATCACCATGTCCCAGTTCCCAGCGCCCCTTAATGCTGATCGAACCATCCCGGCGATACGTCCTGTAATAGTCTTTGAAATAGGCATTGAATGTGGCATCAGCGCCTACAATCGCCGATACAACTGAGACGTTCCGAACGCGAGTGCGAGCCCTTGGATCAGACACTCCGAATTGAACCCATTTCTCCGGCACTCCCCTCTCCGCGTTCCCGGGCACGACGATCAAGAGTCTCCGATAACTATCGTCGTTGTCGGGAGTACCCAGGTGCCGCGACTTGTAGCTGAAGAAGAGCAGCTGGTCGTAAGGCTCTCTTGTTGAATTGAGGAACCGCAGAAACGCCTTGGCCCGATCGAGAGTCTCATAGCGACTTACCCACCGAAGAAAGGTTGGGGCCATGAGAAACTCAGGGATTTCTACATACTGCCGAGTCTCTGCAAAGTACTGTCTATCGGGAACAATAAAGCCAAGCTCATGACCGGGCTGCTGATCGAGGGAGGCTGCTTGAATGTAGTCAGCAAATTCTCTATAGCGGCTGATAAAGCGGTCATCCTGCAAAAGTTTGCGCTGCCGGATGGTATGCGCAATCGAGACGAGCACTCTCTTATAAGCCGGAGACGCTTTCTCGTTTTCGTAAGCCCTGCGCGCGGCATTAACGAGCGCATCAACTTTCGCTGCGACCCACGAGTCCAGGTCGAACTTCGATCGCTCGTGGGGAGAAGCATAAGTACTCTCGCCTGCGAACAGGAGACAGAGCACGATCAGACTCAGACGAACCTTCATCAACACCGCCTCTCGCGCACCCACTCGCAGCCGGCGCGGCAGAATTACAATAACGATTCTATCGGTGAATTCGGCCGCCCACAATGAACCTATGTCGCCCTTTTGAAGCAACGACTATGCCGATGACCGCGACTGGCGACAATCGAAATCTCGAGAACCGAGTCCCGCGTAAGACGAGTGTGAAAGAGGAAGGGTGCACGGCGGTCGATCACTTCGACCGCCATCCGGTCGCCATTTCTGCCTTGCTTCCGAACGCAGTCAAGTTGTGGCCGGCTTGCGCAAGACCACTACAATGCGGTGAGTGAAGCATTCCTGCACCACCGGTACTCGAGATAGCAAATAGGATATCCATGCGTAGTAGCGCATTTTCCATGCCGTATACAGGCGAGACCTTTTACTGAACAGCGGCAGAAGCTCCAGATGCGCGACTTCAAACCGGGATCTCTTCAACATTTGCCGGAACCTTCGGATCGTTATCCCGTTCATGCCATACAATTTGTCGCCGGGGCGCAGGGGTTGCGGCGAGTATCCGCCGCCCCTTTCTTCCAGCAGTTCGTCAATAGCGCGCAAGAGAACGGTCCGCGGAAAAAGCAGGTTGGCGTAAGGCAGCCAGGAGATGTATCCATTCAAGTGCGCGCCTATGGGATGGAAGTAGGGTGGAAAAACCGTCAAGAACAGTCCGCGAGGCTTGAGCACCCTGAAAGATTCCGCCATGCAGGCTTCAGGATCTCGCACGTGTTCAAACCCGTCATAGCACAAAACCATATCCAGGCTACTGCTGGCGACTGGAAGCTCCTCGCCGACACCTACTATGAAAGAGGTGTTATGTGAGCCCATCGATTGAGCAAAATGGGAACCAGGCTGAGCCTCTCGGTGATCTATTCCTAATCCCACGCAATGGCCTCCAGCCAGCCGTTGAAACTCGACTGCTCTACCCCCGAACCCGCAGCCAAGGTCCAGGATAGTTTCTCCAGACAACTTCACGGATCCGTTAAAGAACCTGAGGAAGCCGCAGCCCGGCGTTCTTTCCTCCTCATAGCTCAGCCTGGCTTGTCTGATGCCTTTTTCGAGCGTGATCTGCGTGAGCGGCAGGTAATCGGGCCCGGGATATGCAGGCAAAGACCCCAGAGCTGCCTTAGCAATCTTTGTCAAAAGACCGCTCATAAGAAACTCCTCATCGATTGACAGGTTGTTTGAATCTGGACACGGGCGGAGACTACATTCGGCTAAGAATCATCGAATCCCTCAGCCAACCAGATCGCGCGGGATGCAACTCCCGCAGAGCGCGTTTGAAATTCTACCTGCGAAAAGAGAGGCACTCAAGCGGACGCAAACCGAGTTGTTTGGGTAGGGATGCCTTCGACGATCCTTCGTGTCCGTGGCTGAGCGGTTCGCTTCTTCCATCCAGAGCTACCGCCCCTGTTGAACGCGCGCCGTACACTCAGCGTGAGGGTGCCCACTTCTTCAGGAATGACATGAATCGATTGAGATCGTAGCTCTTCCCCGCCTCCAGCGCGCTCGTGTCCTGCGAGTGCACGAGCTCGCCATTCATATCGAGGACAAACAGATGTGGGTAGCCCGGGATCGCCGGGTAATGAGACAGCACTGCCTCATTCCTATTCTTGGGGTCGACGTTGATCTTCACCACTATGTAGTGTTTCTCCAGGAGCTTCGCCAGGTCGAGATTCTGTTCGATGAAGCTGTCCATTCGATGGCACCAGACGCACCATTCTCCACCGACATCGAGAAGAACGCGCTTGCCCGTTCGCTTGGCCTCCCCGACCGCGTCGCGAATGTCTTTGTTAGCATCTCTCGCAGGGTCGTACTTCGGAGGCATCACTCTTGATGACTGCGGGTTTGACTCCTGACCTAAAGCAGCAAACGCCAGCAGCGCCATTATCGCGAGCGAGGGTAAGACTCTCTTTGTCATCGCCGGTCACCTCCTGTTTTGTCTCGAAAGCGCTTTCGACAAGCATTAGGGCTTTCGCAGGAAGTTGTCAAGAAAGTGCCCGGCGCATTGTGCGTGCGGGCCCCAGATGACCAGGGCTGTGCGGTGTTTATAAGTGAAGTTGAGTGGATCCAAACGCTGTAGTGGGGCTAACCACTGACAGAGATAGACCCAGCGCTATCATGCTGATCGTCGTGCTTTTTCCTATAATACTCATCACAATACTCTCTTCGATGGTCATCCTGCTGTCGAGAGACGTCGGCATCAAATCAACCAGGCTCATTTGCTCTGTTCCTTCGTTGTCACCCCTGATTAGAAGCAGCTTCTTCGGAAAAAGTTCTAGTTTCACTTTCGACACAAGGGGCCAACGTCCTCTCTCTCCGCGAGTCACCTTCGACAAAATGTCGTACACTCCAGTGATGACTAATTCGGAGATTCAACGCCTGCGACTATACAACCAGCGCCTTGCCGGAATGCGCCTCAAAAAACCCGAAGCTGTGGTGCAGTGGCTGGTCGCCGTCCAGGCTCAGGATTACGCGGCAGCAAAATGGGCCATTGCGCAGCGTACTGTGGACGTGACCGACGCCGGCATCGACCGAGCGCTTGCCGCAGGAACGATCCTGCGCACCCACGTCCTGAGGCCAACCTGGCACTTTGTTGCACCGGCCGATATCCGCTGGATGCTGAAACTGACTGCGCCTCGCGTTAACGCGCTGAACGCCTACTATTACCGCAAGACCGGATTAGATGAGGCTGTTTTTAAGAAGAGTAACGCGGCGCTGACAAGCGCATTGCGAGGCGGAGGGCAGCTGACGCGCGTCGAGCTGGCCTCCTTTCTCCAAAAGGCCCGTATCATTAAGTCGACCGATGATCCCCTCCGGCTCATATACATCATTATGCGGGCCGAGTTGGATATGGTCATTTGCAGCGGCGCGCGGCGCGGCAAGCAATTCACCTATGCCCTGCTCGAGGAACGCGTACCGGGAACCGCTGGTTTGAATCGCACTGAAGCCCTCGTCAAACTTGTCCATCGCTTCTTCACCAGCCGGGGCCCAGCGACGGTCAAAGAATTTACGAGGTGGTCGAGCCTGAGCGCCGCCGATGCCAGGGCAGGCCTTGTGATGCTGGAGGGGCAGCTCACGCGGGTTGTAGTGGACGGCGAAACCTACTGGTCGGGCCCGGACATGCCGTCTATGCAGGAGCCACCTCCGCGTGCGCACTTGTTGCCTGCCTACGATGAGTACCTCCTTTCTTATAAGACTCACGGCGATGCAACGCTGGACCTTACGCCGGAACACCGGCAGCAGGTCAGTGCCGGCGCAGGCCAGACCATTCTGCTGGATGGCAAGGTGGTTGGGACCTGGAAGCGCAGCAACAAGAAGGACTCAATTGATATTACGCCCTGTTACTTCGTAAAGCTGACCGCCGCCCAAATCCGGGCCATCGCTGCCGCAGCTGGGCGCTACGGGAAGTTTGCCGAGCTACCCGCGAGTCTGCAGAATGTGTGAATCAATATAGAAAGCCCGCAGAGTAAGGTAAGATAGCAATCATGTCAGACCAGGCACTTATAGCGAGGCGGTTGTTGAATCACCAGAGCGTTGGCGTACTGTCGACACACTCGATCGACGTTGAAGGATACCCCTTTGGTTCGATAGCTCCCTACGCCCTGAACTATGAGAGCGAGCCTGTAATACTCATCAGTGACATTGCTCAGCACACTCGCAATATCAAGCAGAACTGCAGGGTTTCACTTACAGTCTTCGATCAATCCGCTGATGACCCTCAGTCAGGCAGCCGCCTCACCTGGATTGGAGACGCCGAGCCGGTCGATCCATCCGATGCCGAGACCCGGCATCGCTATTTGCGTTACTTTCCTTCTTCGGAGTCATACTTCGAGACACACGATTTCTCGTTTTATGGTATCCGTTTGCGGAGAGCGCGTTTCATCGGCGGATTTGGACAGATTTACTGGATCGAACCAGACGCAATGCTCGCAACCAATCCTTTTCAGGAAACTGAAAGAAGCATAGTTGAGCATATGAACCAGGATCACCACAAAGCCCTACTTCACTATGCCGAGGTCCTTGGGGAGACACAGGTCGACTCTATCGCAATGTCGGGGATTGATAGCGAGGGGTTTGATATGCTGGTTGACAGGCGGAAACTGAGAATGGATTTTGACTCACCCATAGGCACAGTCGAAGATGCACGGGCGACGCTGGTGAGACTTGCCAGGTCGTAGTTGAGGTAAACCTGGGTACGCACGCTTCCAGCGTGCCGTCTTACGTGATGACTCGCCGAGTGGATCACTGCGGCACGCTGGAGGCTGCGTACCCAGGTTTACCCTCCGCCGAGCACGGGAGAACTCAACAAGTGCCGTCGAGGCTGGACGTCATCATCAACGCGAGATCCGGCACGAGCGACAAAGAAGCCGCACGCAGTCTGCTCGCCAACCTATTCGCCACACACGGCATTGAGGCGCATATCTCACTCGCTCGAAGTGGAGAGGAGATAGTTAAGCTAGCCCGGCATTCAATTCGCGGTGACGCTCAAACGATTGTAGCTGGAGGCGGAGATGGGACGATCAATGCCATTGCCTCACTGGTGGCCGGCACGAATAAGACGCTCGGCGTCCTCCCGCTCGGCACGCTCAACCACTTCGCGAAGGATCTGCGTATACCGCTCGACCTCGCAGGAGCGGCGCAGACGATCATCGCCGGCCACGCGGTCATGATCGATGTTGGCGAAGTCAACGAACGGATCTTTGTCAACAATTCAAGCCTGGGCCTCTATCCGCACATCGTCCACCACCGCGACACGGTGCAGCGACTGGGACACGGCAAGTGGCCGGCGTTCGTTTGGGCGGCATGGGCGGTCCTGCGGCGCTATCCGTTTCTCGATGTTCGGTTGATTTCCAGCGGCAAAGAGCTTAAGACCCGCACTCCGTTCGTCTTCATCGGCAACAACAGATATGAGATGGAGAGCTTCAACGTAGGCCGGCGTGCGCGCCTGGACGCCGGCGAGTTGAGTCTGTATGTCACCCATCGCACCGATCGGCTGGGGCTGCTGCGACTCGCCCTCCGCGCCCTCTTCAAGCGCCTCCGAAGATCGGAGGACTTCATGGCGACGACTCTCAGTGAAGTCTGGATCGAGACGCGGCACAGGAGGATGCGAGTCGCGATGGACGGCGAAGTCGCGGTGCTTGAAACGCCGCTCCACTACCGCGTTCGCGCCGGCGCTCTACGGGTTGTCGTGCCCGAGGAGAGTACAACAGGAATTGCGTGAGGGAGAGGTCAGATGCGAACGCTCGTTCATCTATCCGACATCCATTTCGGACGCGTTGATCAGGCAATCATCAACCCGCTGATTCAGGCTATTCGCAATGCCAACCCCGCCGTGGTAGCCGTCTCGGGTGACCTGACGCAGAGGGCTCGTTCGCGCGAATTCAAAGAGGCTCGAGCCTTTCTCGACTCGCTGCCAAAGCCCCAGATCGTCGTACCCGGCAATCACGACATCCCGTTGCACAATGTCTTCTTGCGTTTCGCTCGCCCACTCGACAACTATCGCCGATACATCACCGGCGATCTTCGTCCCTCTTATGAAGACGAAGAGATCGCTGTCATTGGCGTGAACACCGCACGCTCGTTGACGGTCAAAGGGGGGCGAATCAATAACGTGCAGATCAGCTGGCTGCGTGAGAAGCTTTGCGCCTTTGGCCCGGATCTCATTAAGATCGTGGTCACCCATCACCCGTTCGATTTACCAGAAGGCTATGGCGAACGAGACCTGGTGGGGCGGGCGCGAATGGCGATCGGAGCGCTCGCAGGTTGCGGCGCCGATATCTTTTTGGCCGGCCATCTGCACGTCAGTCATACCGGACATACCGCGACGCGCTACAGGTTGGGCGGACGCTCGGCACTGGTTGTGCAAGCAGGCACAGCAGCGTCAACGCGGGGCAGAGGCGAAGCGAATTCCTTCAACGTCATCCGGCTGATGGCTCCGACGATTATCATCGAACGCTATCAATGGCACTCCGATCGCAAAGCGTTCGCCAGTTCCATGATTCAAGAATTTCGCCGTACCGATGATGGCTGGTCTCCGACCTCAAGCGAGGCATGAGCGGCGAGAGGAGGTTAGTCTGCAGCCCTTGCGACCAGGATCAAAGATCAGTGGTTTGAATGAGGCGGCAGGTCAGTTCAGGCCGTCTCTTCCAAAGATTTGAAGGAATCACATTGTCACAAAAGGAGTGATGCCGCTTGCACATAACCATCCAGCAGATCAGCTTCTTCGTTATTCTGCTCGTCGCATTCGGATTGCTGATTACCGAGCGGCTCCGAAATGACATTGTCGGAGTCCTGATCATACTTGCTCTGGCTGTAACGAGAGTTCTGAGTCCGGCCGAGGCTCTGTCGGGCTTTGCGAGCGAACCGGCCATTGTCGTCGCGAGCATATTCATCATCAGCGGCGCTTTTCATCAAACCGGCCTCGCGGAGCTGATGGGATCCGCAATCGGCAGGCTGGCTGGACAGGGCTACAGCCGAGTTCTTGTCGTCATAATGCTCTGCGTCGCGGTTCTTTCCGCCTTCACGCATCATGTAACCACAACGGCGGTGATGCTGCCCGTCGTGCTGACGCTCAGTCGCGAGCGACACCTGCCGGCCTCGAAGCTCCTCATGCCTTTGTCCTTTGCCGCCTCGCTCGGAACGACCATTACGATCATCGGAGCTCCTGCCTTCCTCGTATGCAGTGATGTGCTTCAGCGTGCAGGCCGGCCCGCGCTGGGAATCTTTTCCATTACACCGATTGGCCTTACTCTTTCAGTCGCCGGCACAGTCTTCATGGTATTGATCGGACGATTCCTGCTCCCGAGTAACGAGGCGGGAGAGGACCCGGCAAACGTCTACCGGCTCGAGAACTACTTCACTGAAATCAAGATACTGCCCGACTCACAATTCATCGACAAAACGCTGGCCGAAGTAAAAGGCAACCATTACAACTTCACCACGGTTGGCTGGATTCGTAGCGGGAGACGGATGCGAGGACTGATCAGCGGGGGCCGGCTGGCGGCAGGCGACGTGCTTCTGGTTCAGACAACGCCAGAAGATATGATGGCATTCAGGCAGGAGCAGGGTATCGAACTTCATCCGGTTGAGAAGTATGGTGCGGATGAAAAAGGCAGTAACCAGGACGATGAGGATGATATCGCGGAAAAACTTGCTCAGGCGGTAATCGCGCCCACCTCGGAGATCATTGGCCGCACCATCGGCGACATCGATTTTAGGCGTCGATATGGCGCAATAGTAGTGGGGCTTTGGCGCCAGGACGGTTTCCTGCAACAGGAATTGGCTCGCATCAAGCTGAAAGCGGGAGATGTCCTGGTCTTACAGGGCGATGAAGCGTCGCTCTCCCGCATCGCGAATGATCCTGCATTTCTGATCATGGTTCCCTTCCACGGAGAGTTGCGTCTTCGGCGCAAAGCTCGGACTGCAGGACTGCTCATGTTGGCTACTATTGGCGCCGCAGCGACCAACGTCACGACGTTGGAGATAGTGATGCTGGCGGGAGCGGTCGCGATGGTGCTCTCGGGGTGCCTTACGCCTCGCCAGGCCTATCGGGCCGTTGACACAAAGATCTATGTCTTCATCGCCGGGGCGATTCCACTCGGAGCAGCGATGCAAAAGACCGGCACCGCAACCTTGCTGGCAGGGGGGTTGCAGCACATAGTGGGTGGGTGGAGCTCGATAGCCACACTGTTGCTCATCTTCGCCATAGTGGCCGTGGTTACTCAGTTCATGTCAGATGCCGCGACCACGGCTCTGTTTGCTCCCGTCGCAATAGCGCTTGCACTTGCCTTGGGGCGAGCGCCGGAACCCTATGTCATAACCGTGGGAATGGCTGCCGTGGTATCGTTCCTCACACCTATTGGGCATCACGGCAACCTGCTCGTCTACGGTCCAGGGCGCTACACCTTCGTGGACTTCCTGCGAGTGGGCGCACCTCTCACTGTTGTAATTGCAATCCTGGTAGTGGTGATGGCTCAGATGCTGTGGCCGAGCTAGAATCGAGAGACGATGAGGAAGCCGCCGCCGATAGCAACGGCGTCCTCCAGTAAGGCGATCACGAAATCCGGAACGTTGAGCGCCTTGACGAGCCTCATTCTCACCTCGTAGCCGGCGAATGCCCCGGCGATACCTCCCAGACCACCCAGTGCAGCTCCGAGCGCGACGGATTTATTAGCCGCCGCGCAGAGTGTAGCACCGGACAGTCCACCAAAAACGATGCGAGCGATCAGGCCAGGGATCTCCTTTCGGCTTGGGGCTTTCGGGAGTTTGTCGACTACGAGTTCGACGATGGCCGCCGCTGCAAACAGGTATGCGGCCACCGCGGATCCCATGAAGGCGAGACCGGAGTGTTGAAGACTGAACCATCTCCAGTGGGCAGCCAAACTAGTGACCGCGGGTGCGGTCATGGAGCGGAGTCCGGCTACTACGCCGATGGCAAATGTGAGAGCAACGACTGTGGTTATGTGCATATCGGAAGCCACCGGGGGTCAGCCCGTGGTAGCTCGCTTTTCACCTAACAAGAACTATGTCGAAGCGCGCGGCGAGTTCGCCGATGCGCGACTCTTTGATCGGAACGAAGGGGACGATGATTGACTCGCGTGACTTTGGATCTCGAATGGATTTTAGTATTCCGTCGCGCTCGTTTTCGGGTTGGCCTTTGATGTAACACTGCGTGGTGAAGTTATCGCGACCCTTCAGTTTGACGGCGAAGTGAATGTGAGCTGTGCGACCGGAATACGGAATGGGCTTAATCGTGCGAAACCGGTATTCCCCGGTTGAGCCGGTCTGAAAGCGCCCAAAGCCCTGGAAGTTTGCGTCTCGTTTGTCTCGATTGTCGCTCCGTGTGTGGATGTAGGCACCGTTGTTGTCTACCTGCCAGATCTCTACAGTCGCGTTCCGGAAGGGTTCGCCATGGGTGTCGAGAATACGGCCAGTCAAATGCGTGACAATTCCCACTGCCGGGGTGATGGAGTTGTTGATGATCAACAGGTCGTTGTCAGTGTCGAGAGGCATCTTATCGGGATAGAACGGCCCTTCAGTCTGACTGGGTGTTTTGGTCAGTTCGTCAGCAAAGAGACCGGGTGCGGCAAACGCGGTCGTTCCAACTGCCCCAACAGCAATACTGGTAAGGAAATTCCGACGTGTAAGAGAGAGTCTGTGTTGATTCATTGAAGACCTCCTGGTGAACTGGGGATGCTAAAGCTAAGGCGACGAAGATCCGATCTGCGGCGCGAATCTCCTGACCGCTTACTTCAGAGACGAGCGAACCTGGTCGCAGGTTTCGAGAATTCGAGAATCGTGGAATCGAGTGCCTGACCCCGCTTCAAAGTCAGAGTTTCTTGAGAATGCCCTTCCAGCGAACCCAGGCTTCGTCGCGGGCCTTTTTGTTCGCTTCGATCATCTTGTTTGCTTCGGCCGTCTTGTTTGGGTCGACAACAGCCGTTGGGTCTTCGCCCGCGCGCATGAAACCATGCCCCGCGCCTTCATAGGTCACAGCATCATAGGTCTTCCCTGCCGCTTTCATCAGTTCCTGGCTCTTGGGTACCGTCGCACCTATGCGCGCGTCGTTGCCGCCATAGAAGCCATACACCGGGCACTTGATCTTCGCGATCGCTTCAGGACTTTCCGGTCCCGAACCGTAGAAAACGAAAGCTGCGACGAGGCTCGGCCGGTTCGTCGCGAATCGAAAAGTCTGGCTGCCGCCGTAGCAGAATCCGCATACTGCGACTTTGCCATTGCAGGCGGGAAGCTTCGAGACGTAATCAGCAACTGCGTTCAGGTCGGCGGTGATCTGGTCTGCAGGCAGCTTCTGGATGGCCTGCCCCACGCCGCTGCGATCAAACTCGCTCGTCCCGCCGCCATTGGGACCCATCCCTGAAAGCAGGTCCGGAGCGATCGCGATGTAGCCGGCTTCGGCAAGCTGATCAGTAAGACTGCGTACCCAGTCGCTCATCCCAAAAATCTCATGGATCACGACTACGGCAGTCGCCTTACTCTTGACCTCGGGATACACAACGAAAGAGTTTACCTTTCGTTCGCCATTTTTGACGGCCACCCATTCCTGGTGTCGTGGCGATTTGTCCGCGCGCGCCTTAGCCCAATCCTGCTCAACTGCAAAGCTCATCATGTGCTCGGCATGCTGATCGAGGACAGCAGTCGTCTGTTGGGCCGGTGCGGCTATCGCGGCCAACAGCACAGGGATGATCATCAAAGCTCTTCTCATCTCAACCTCCCTCAAAGAGATCTGGTCTTCCACTGCTTTGGGACGGTGTTAGCCACGCGCCTGACTCATTCGGACGTCGGGGGCCTTGGCCGATTCGTCCAGCTCAAGTCGCAGGTAATCAAATACCACACTCTGCACGGTCATTTGCAGACGAGGTCGATATTAAGATGTGTTTCTTGTCCCGGTGGTGCCATCGGGCCAGAGAGTCGAGACGTCGCCTGCTCCTCAGAACTCGGCAAGCTGCTCGAGGCCTCCCGTGCTGTCGCCAATGCTTTCCGGGCGGACGCCCATTCGTTCCAGCAGCATGAGGTACAAATTCGTCATCGGCGTCCCGTACTTGTAGACGATGTGCCGGCCTGCCTTCCAGCTGCCATTCCCGCGGCCCGCCAGCAGAATGGGCAGGTCCTCATGCGTATGCTTGTTGCCATCACCCAACCCGCTGCCGTAAACGATCATCGAGTGATCGAGCAACGTGCCATCGCCATCCTCGGTCGAGCGAAGCTTGTTCAGAAAGTAGGCGAACATCTCCGCGTGCAGGCAATTGATTTTGACGACCTTCTCGATCCACTCCGGATTGTTTCGGTGATGAGTCAGCGGATGGTGCGGATCGGGAATGTCGATCTCGGGATAGACCCGATTGCTTCCCTCTCGTCCGATCATCAGTGTGGAAACTCGTGTCAAGTCAGTCCGGAACGCAACGATCTGAAGATCGAACATGAGCTTCGCATACTCGACGAATTCGAATGGAATTCCCGCCGGTTTCTCGATCGACGGTGTCAGCTCGCGATTGTCTCTCTCCGCGCTTTCGATGCGTTGCTCAATCTCTCGCACCGAGAACAGGTATTCATCGATCTTGCGGCGGTCGGCCGGCCCCAGCGTCGATACGAGCTTATTGCTGTCCTCACGTACTAGGTCGAGGACGCTCTTCCTGTACCGGGCGCGGCGGGCACGAGTCTTCGGATCCAGACTGAGATCGGCTTTGCCGAACAGACGCTCAAATGCCATGCGCGGGTTAATCTCGGGCGGCATCGGTGTAGTTGGTGTTCGCCAGGAGATGCTGTTTGTATAGGCACAACTGTATCCCGAGTCGCAATTGCCGACCGTGTGCGAATCTTCGCAGCCAAGCTCGATTGAGGGGAAGCGGGTCTCACCGCCCACCTTCTGCGCCGCGATCTGGTCAACCGAGACTCCGGCTTGAATATCGGCGCCCGCGGTCTTCTTGCAATGAACACCGGTCAGGAAGGAAGCGCCGGCGCGTGCGTGATCGCCCGGCCCATCCCCCAGCGCATTCCCGTTGTGATCGGCCAGGCCGGAGAGCACTAACAGATCTTCGCGGAACGCTTCGAGAGGTTTCAGTATGCGCGTGAATTGAAAGTCCTTGCCCACCGTTGCCGGCGTCCAGTTCTTCATCACGATGCCATTGGGCACGTAGACGAATGCCAGACGGACAGGAGTCCTGGTTGTCGCTCGAAGCGTGGAACCAAGCGCCGGAATCATCGCATCCAGCATCGGCAGAGCAAACATCGTCCCCATCCCTCTCAGAAAAGTGCGTCTGGGGAGGTGCTTGTGTGTGATGATCATGATCCTTTCTCTCCTTTGCGCATCTGAAACGGCAGGCTCTTTACGATCTCCAGCACCAGGCTGGAGAAGCGATAGTCGTGAGCCGCCGCAGCTTTCCCAATCTGCTTAACCGCCGGCTTGTCATAGCGCTCGAGGCCGCGCCCGAGTGCATAGGTGAGCAATTTTCCACTGAGGCATTCGGCAAAAGCTCCGCGGTCGGCCTTCACAATGGCCTTCAACTCCAGCGGCCCTTGAAAAGACCGGCCATCCGGCAATGTCCCTGACGCGTCGACAGGAATCTTGCCCTCCTGTGTGCGCCAGGCGCCGATGGCGTCAAAGTTCTCAAGTCCGAACCCGAGTGGATCCATTCGCTCGTGACAGGAGGCGCAGTTGGTGTTTTTCCGGTGCTGCTCCAACTGCTGTCGCACCGACGCAGACGTGCCGATTGTGGTCTCATCCAGATTAGGAACATCCGCGGGCGGAGGCGGCGGAGCAGCATCGAGGATGTTCTCCAGAATCCACTTTCCACGCAAAACAGGTGAGGTCCGTGTGGCATAGGATGAAACGGTCAAGATGCTGGCTTGCGTGAATATCCCGCTGCGCTGCATGTTGCCCGACAGAGAAACTCTTCGGAATTCAGGACCTTTGACGCCCGGGATCTGATAGAACTGAGCGAGACGCTCGTTAAGGAACGTATACCCGCCGTCTATGAAATCCAGAATACTGCGGTCCTCTCTGACGATGCTTTCAAAGAACATTTCGGTCTCTCTGCGCATCGACATCCGGAGGTACTCCTCGAACTCTGGAAAGCGTTGCCGGTCCGGTTTCACCGATGCAAGCTTACGCAACTCGAGCCACTGGCCGCCGAAATTCTCGGCCAGGGCGCGCGATTTAGGGTCGCGCAGCATTCGCTGGACCTGGCCCGCGAGCACCGCCGGTTGGCGCAGAGTGCCTCGATCCGCCGCTCGCAACAATTCGTCATCCGGCATGCTGCTCCAGAGGAAGTATGAGAGACGCGACGCGAGTTCGTGGTCGCTGATCGGATATGCGCCCTCAGAGGTTGCCGCGCTCGTCCCCGGGCGATCCTTTTCTATGCGAAAGAGGAAGTGCGGGGAGACCAGCATTGCCTGGAGCGCGACGCACAGGCCCTCTTCCAAAGAGTCGCCTTCCTGTTGTGCCGCAGATACCAGATTGACGAGTCGGCTGACTTCCTCCCTGCTGACGGGACGGCGGTACGCTCGACGCACAAGACCGTCCACAATTTTGCTCGCGCACCCTGGCTGATGGCGCCCGTCGAGGTGGCCACAGGTATAGATCTTCTTCAGACTCTCGGGCGAAGGGCCCTTCGCTTGCGCATACGGCCCGCCGATATCGATGGCGCCGATCCGAGCCTCATTCGCGGGGACCTTTTCCTGTCTCTGCTGCTCGATCCTCTTCCTGATCTGCTCGACTCGTTCAGGCGGAAGGTCGGGAGGCGGTTTGAACTCGGGCGGCTTAGGGGTCGGCCTCTTAGAGGGGTTGGGTCCGTTGTAACTTGGAGGCAATCCCTCATAGAGGTTCAACAGCGAAGCAGCTATCCAGTGGTTACCGGCTCCGACCCGGATACGAAATTCGCGGATCATTCCGCCGATGTCCTGCTTGTCATTGGAAAACGAGGCGATTCCGTCCGGATCGAATTCGAGGACCTGTGCTTTTTGGCCATCGATCCACAGGGCAATCTGAAGCGGTTCTGATCCGGCCGGCCGTACGCCCCCCATGACCGTCCGGATCACATATTCGCCCTCGGCCGGAAAGCGGTGTGTGACGTGAACCGCATTCGGAAGGCTTAGCCCGGTAAGGTCATATTCGAGTAGCGGCGTGAGGCTGGAAACGATTCTCCGCCCCTGCGGCCTGTAACGAACCAGCGTAGCCTTCAACGGTTCGGCGCCGAACACCGCAGTGCGAGCGATCTTTTCGGCGGACGACAGGTACTTTTCCATCAGCGCGGGCGACAATGAGAGCACGTCGCCGATGTTGTCGAAGCCGTAACCGGAATCATCCTGTGAGAAATCATCCGCCAGATGCAGGTCCACTCCAAGAAGATCCCGGACCGTATTGTCATACTCGATCCGATTAAGGCGATGGGCGGTAACCCGGCCCGGGTCGCGCGAGGGCGAGCGGTCCCCGCGCTCTAACTCGCCCTCGATCCAGCCGAGGACGACCTTTGTCTGATCCGCGTTCGGGCGAGGCATTCCTTTGGGGGGCATCTCTCCGGCGCGGAGTTTTTGGAAGATTCGCTCCAGGATCTCCTTATCCTCGGTGATCGAACGCGAAGTCCTGTATTTCTCGAGATCCAGGTTGCCGGACTTGAGCTTGGAGTTGTGACAAACGTAGCAGTTTTGCGAGAAGAAGGGTTGAACGGATCTCTCGAAAGCTTCTTTGTTCTGGAAGCCTTGAGCGCGGCGAGCGCTCGGAGCAAGAGCCAGCCACATTAGCGGCAAGGATATGATCAGCAAACGCGCAAGATGCTTTATCCTCATAGGCTCCTCGTCCCGGTTAACTGATCGCTGCGTGGTATCGAGGGTCATTATATACGAGCAGACGGGATATGCGAAAGAAGGAGAGGCCACGAATCACACGAATTTCCCGAATCGTGGGAGTGTCCGGGTATGGGGGTGTGGGGCTGTGGGGGTGTGGGGGGTGTGGGGCTGTGGGGGTGTGGGGGTGTGGGAGTGTGTCGAATCACCCAAAATTGGTAACGTATCAGCCAAAACACTACTGACGACATCCCCACGCAACCAGACAAGCACACACCCCCATACTCCCATACCCCCACACCCACCCTCAAAAAGCATCGTTGTTCTCTTGCGCGTCTAAGCAAAGATTAGTTTCTAAACTTGTTCAATCGGTTCAATATTGGACAGCCTGAGCGTTAGAATCGGCGTATGGTAATGGAGTCTTGATCTCGAACTGCGCGCTTCGGGGGCTACTTTGGCTTTGTTCGGCTGTCTGCAGTCCGCGCCTTGGGCTCCGAAAGAGCCAACAGAGTCAGGACCTGCTGCAGGGCGATTACGCCGCCCTCGTGTTGGAGGCGAAGAAACGATTGCGAACCACGCATTTCAGGCGTACACAACCGAACGCCGACGTACAAAGGGAAACGACAAGGAATGAAGGAAGACCAGGGAACGAAGCTCGGCAGCCCCAAGCCAAAACGCCGAATGGTTCTCGTCGCCACGCTTGCGGTGCTTGCCGCGGCGCTGCCTGGGATCGGTGTGGCAAGGCAGCAGGGCGGTCAGGCCGTTCAGTCGACAGAAGCGCCCCCGAAAGGCGGCCAGCGAAGGAGCCCTGCATCGCTCATTGGGCACAAGGACGAGCATACCGCCTCTCGCGGGCCGCAGAAATCTGTCGACAGAGTTCACCTTCGATCAAGACTCGTCAACTCTACCTTAACCGTCGCCGATCGGTCCGGCGGCTACATCACAGGCCTGACCAGGAATAACTTCAAAGTCTTCGACAACGGTGTCATACAGGACATTGCCTACTTCAGTGACGACGATGCGCCGATCTCCCTCGGCATCATTTATGATGTCTCGGGATCGATGAGAGACCTGACCAATGTCTCGTTTCAAGCGCTCAAGAGTTTCTTCGATAGCTCTCACGAAGACGACCAATACTTTATCTTTGTGTTCAATGACCACCCTATGCTCGTACAGGACTTCACGATTTCGCCTGCCGAAATCATGCAGCGTGTTATCTCCGTTAAGGCCACGGGAAGCACAGCTTTGTACGACGCGGTGTACCTTGGAGTCGAAAAGGCGCGGCAGGGACGACACACGAAGAAGGCGTTACTGCTGATCTCCGACGGTCTGGACAACAACAGTCAGTACAATCAGGCTGAGCTTCGCGAGTTGCTTCAGGAAGCCAACGTACCAATCTATTGCATCGGCAGGCGGGGACTGGACATTGGTTCTGTAAATCTCAAGAACATCTCCGAATGGAGCGGTGGGCATGCGTTCTTCCCGGGCGACGGCCCCAGGACGTTCGACATCTACAGCAACATCGCGAACATGCTTCGGCACCAATACGTGATCGGCTTCTACCCGAGCGACACTGCCGGCAAAGCTCCCTGGCATAAAGTTCTGATCAACGTGAAAGCTCCGCCCGGTCTGGGGCGACTGTCACTGTATTACAAGAACGGCTATTCGTCATTCAAGTAGGCTGCAGCCTCTTTGTTTCGTCTCCCCGCGATCCAGGACACTCTGACGGTCACCCTCTCCCGAGGATCTGCACGCAAGGAAAGCAGCCGGCGCTCGTTGATTTTACGTCGAGCTCGGTGTATCCGCCTCTGCCACCGGCACGCGCAGGAACTGATCGAGCAGGTCGGCGTACTTGGAGCTGCGCTCGGCAATCTGCTCTTCGGTCTCCTTCATCTCGTTGCGAGCCTGGTACAACTCATCGGCGATTTGAAGCGCCGCCAGGATCGCGACGCGAAGCGAGTCTACAGTCATCGTCGCGCTGGCAATTTCGTTCATGCGCTTGTCGACGTACTCGGCAAGCTTGTGTATGTACTCCGGCCCGTGATCGCTGCGCAGACTGTAGGTCTGATTGTAGATCACTACCTTATACGATTGGCTGTTGTTGTTCTCCATTGCCTGGGCCTCACGGTCACGCCGCCGCCTACCCCTAAACCTTGCACGCCCGATTCGGGGTAAGTCTAACTCTTTGCTGTTTCTGCAAGCTCCGGATCGAGCAGGGCAATCGCATCCAGCATCGATTCCACCTTGCGTTTGATTGCATCCCGCTCCCCAAGCAGCCGGTCCATATGCGACTCGAGCCGCGCGTTATCATCCGTCAGCCGCCCGAGCTCTCTGCGCAAACTCAGCATCTCATGCTCCAGCGCCTGCCGTTCCTCGCGTTCACGTTTGAACTGCTCAACCGTGCGGTAGATCTTATCTTCCAGATGCGCAAACTTTTCCAAACCATACGTTCCGCTCACCGAAATGCCCCCTTGATTTCGGACTCATCCAGAATCGAATCCGAAAATCACTTCATCTAAGTTGAGCGCCGAGGCGCTGCAGAGTGTCTCGAACCCTCTCATGCATCCCGGTGACTTCTTCATCCGTTAGCGTCCGGCCGTCACCTCTGTAAATCACCCGGAAGGCCAGCGACCGCGTGCCTTCCGCCATCTCTTTGCCTTTATACGTGTCGAACAAACCTACTTCGGCGATCTCGCTGATCTCTAATTCCGCTATCGCCTTTTGAATCTCGCCCCAGGAGACTGCCTCAGGTAGTAACGCCGAAACATCTCGAGAGATCGCCGGCAACCTGGCAGGGGCGCTGTACCGCGCAACCTCAGGTGGAAGAGCCAGCAGAGTTCCAAACTCGATCTCCGCAACGAAGGCCGGCTGGCGAAACTTGTAGAGAGAGCTGAGACGCGGATGCAGACGCCCAAGTCGCGCTACTTCAACGCCGTCCTTCATGAGCACCGCCGACTGTCCAGGATGCAGGTATTCTACACTCGCTCGATCAATTGTAAAGCCGGAGATGTTCAATGTTGAGAGCACTACTTCAGTGGCGCCCTTCACATCAAAGAATTCGAGCTGCCTGTGGTCACGCCAATCATCCGCAACCGCCGACCCGGTCATTACAATGCCCAGCGCTTCACT
>DASYSA010000685.1:0-11621 GCA_036003885.1 Blastocatellia bacterium
TCACTTCAGTGAGGTGACGCTCGACTCTCTAAGCCCCGAACCGTTTCAACGGTTTCCTCTCGTGGAACCCGAAGACTGTTGAAACAGTCGAACGAGACTCCGCGCCCGCCATACACCTCGATGAATCGAGGTGTTAATGAGAACCGACGTTCGCGAGACCTTGAGTCACACCCTTAATTGCGTCCTCCTGACCCGGCAACTTACCGCGGCAAACTTGCATAGCTTGTTTCTCGACTCCAGCATCTTCCCGATGTAAGCTCTCAAGATCCTTGGAATTCATTCAAGACAAACATCCACCCTGTTCCTTTGCAGTGTTGGCAGACTAGTCCGAGTCTCCCGGTGCCGGCACAGTTCCTGCACATACGGGCAGGCTGTAACACCAGAACATATGCTTTTCCGCGACACGCAACACAATTCGGAAGGCTCTCTCTGTCGCCCAGCAGCTCAACCGAGAGTTGATGCTGTTCGATCAAGCCCAGTAAATGTACCGAGAGCTTTCCGTCGCCACCGCAGTAAGCGCATGGTTCAGGCCAGTAGTTTTCCGCTTGTGAGCCGACACTCATGAGTACCCCGTGACCAGCTTTGTACCGCGGCGGCAAATGGTTTCTACAACACGGCCTTTGCCAGATCAGTTCTTCAGTTCGCGACTTTTGAAGGACCTGTCGCCTTTCTCGAAGCCGTCTTATCCTGTGACGAAAGCGGCGGCAAGGGCCGTTTCAAGACCTCCTCGAACAATCCGAAGATTCGACGGTTCGAGTCAAGTCTCGAGGTGTCAGTACGAAAGCCGTGGTCTTCGATGGGCATCACCGCCAGCTCCCATCCTGTCTTCTTTAGTTCGATCAGGTGCTGTGCAAGCCGAATCGTATCCTGAAAGTTTACGTTACGATCGTGCATGCCGTGCAGGATCAGGAGACGATCCTGCAAGCCCTCAGCATGATAGATCGGCGAGCTTCGGTGATAAGCATCTTCATCCTGATAAGGCAGATTGAGAATGTTCGACGTGTACGGATGATTGTAGTGAGCCCAGTCGGTCACCGGATAGAGTGCCGCCCCCGCCGCAAACACGCCAGGATGCTCGAACAGTGCCATCAGCGTGAAAAAGCCTCCGTAGCTTCCGCCGTAGATTCCTATCCGCCGCGGGTCGATCCCTTGATTGTTTGTCAGCCACTTCGCAGCCGCAACCGCCGAATCAATATCCTTGCCTCCCATACTTCGATAGATCGCTGTGCGGCAATCTCGCCCATAACCCGATGATCCCCGATAGTCCAGGTCGAGCACCGTGTAACCCGATTGCAACAACACGTTGAAGAACGGCGTGGTGCCGAACGCGCCCCAGTTCTTGAAGACACTCTGCGCGTACCCGGCGCCGTGAACGTAGATGACCGCCGCATGAGTGGGGTCGGGCTTGTCCGGTTTGTAGAGCCGCGCATAGAGCAGATTGTTATCCGCATCAGGGATTTGCGCGATTTCGAATTTCCGCCAACGATATGACTTAAACTCATCCGTGTAGGAGTCGGTCAGGCGTTTAGTTTGCGCTCCTGCGCGATTCTCCATCAAATAGAGATCCCCGGGCTGGTTGGGACTCGTGTAACTGAGGGCGATCCACTTTTCGTCGGGGGATAGAGTCGCGGCGAACACGCCTTCGCCCGCGGTGACCCGCGTGCGCTCTCCGCCCGCCGTCGACATCGTGTAGAGATTGCGCTCACCGGGATGGGTCTCACTGGTGGTGAGGTAAAACCTGGTCTTGTCCTTAGACAACTGGACACCCGTGACTTCCCACTTGCCGGAAGTGAGTGCCTTCACCCTGGCCTCTGAAATCGAGAGGGTGTAGATGTGAAAATAGCCATCCCGCTCGCTACGAAACCAGATGGTCTGATTATCGGATAGCCATCCGAACGGACCATTCGAGAGAACCCAATCATTGTCGTGTTCCGAGTCGAGAATCTTCGCTTTCGCGCCTTGCAGGTCGAGAAGCGCAATCCAGCGGTCCTTGTTATCCTGGGAACGCAAGATACAGAATGCGTTCCTGCCGTCCTCAGACCAGGCGACTGCCGACCCTCCAACCCCGCCGAAGTCGCCCGGCGCTATGGATTGGATGCCGTACTCGCGCTTATCCAAACCCATGTCTACGTAGCTGATCTTGCCGTCGGCGGCGTTTATCACTCCCAACTTTTGTTTGGCCTGTGGCGCGCCAACTTTGACACGCCCGGCGCCACCTATCTGTGAAGCGAGCCGCTCGGTCTCGGTGTATCCGCTCCTGGTTACGTATTTAGGCATATCAGGAACCTTAGCTTTGCTAGCTTCGGTTCGATCAACCAGGATGAACGTGACAGCCTTTCGATCTGGAGTGAGCTGGAGCGACGAGACCGACTCGTTCTCTTTGAGGTAGGTCGCCTCGGGGAAGGAGCCGCGCTCGCGTTTGGTGCGTTCTTTCGTTTCCTTCTCGTCCTTGTCCTGTTTGCGGATGACCTCGAACAAGTCCATTTGCTCCTTCTCGAGCTCTTCCTCCTGCTTGGAGAGCTTCGGCTTCTCTTCCGGATCCTTTCCCCGGCGGAAGTCGGTGAGCTGTCGCGTTTCGCCGCCCTCGATCACCCACTCGAAGAGATTGTCGCCGCGTTGGAAGACAACGCTCTGACCGTCCGCGCTGAAGCGCGGGTTCGACTCGGTATCGGCTGTGCGAGTTATCGAGCGGACCTTCCCGGTGCGCAGGTCGTGCAGATAGAGATCGCCCTGAAAAGCGCAGACTTTGAGTGTGTCGGCTCTGTTGCGTTCGCCAGGATTTGATGAGAGCCATCGTTTCTCGTCGTCCGACACCTTGCGAGGTTTCGGATCGCCGGAGCGAACATCAAGCTCGTAGGTTTCACTGCGATCGACGCGTTCGGGGTTCCACTGGAAATCAAGCTTCGAGCTGTCTTCGCTCCACCTCACGGCGGTAGGGGCGGTGCCCGCCCACTTTTCAGGATCGCGAGAGATGGCTTCCAGACTCATCTGGGGCTCAACCCTGGTCGCGGTGTTCTTGTCCGCGGTTTTTTCAGGTTTCTGGTCCGCACTCAGGCTGAGCCTGGGCGCGAAGAACAGTGCGACGGCCAGGCCGAGCAATATTCGCAAGGCCTGCGAAAGGAGTGTTCCAGGTTTCATTGTTTTCTCCTGAGGGCGTGTCGGTTGCTCGACGAAAGCGTCAGAATATGAGGCCTTCAGTCAATCCACTGGTTGGTCAATCAACAACCGGGACGAAGGCAATCTCGCACGGGCAACCCTATTCTGAAACGCCGATGGTGGTGAAAGTGGGCTGCCTTTTGATTTCGTCCAATGGATCTCAGGCTCCCACCTTTGAAGACCCTTGTTCAGCCGGTGGTTCGACTGCGCTTTCAGATGGCTGTGATGGTTGCGGCGCGGACTTTTCGCTTAAGCCGGCATCTGTTGGCAGGGCCGAGATCGGAGCAGGGACAAGCGACTGGTACAGATCCACCTGTCCTGCATAGTAGGCCAGACGTGTCCACATTCGGGCTGCGATCGCGAGTTGCGCGATCACAACTGCCAACAGAATGGCGCCGAGCGAGTCCTGCTGCACCAGACTTCTCAACCAGAGAAAGAACGCGAAGAGAGTCAGCCCGCTAAGGCCGAGAATCAGGTAAAGGCCGAACGCGCTAAAAGGGTGCCGCAACGAAAAGCGTATCGCCTTGAACGTCTCCCTGAACATTTTTCGCCGGTCGTTGATTACCGCGCCGATCCTTGCGTAGTCAAAAACCATATTCACAATCGAAATGAGGAGCAATAGGAACAGCATTGCAGCGAAGCTCTTAAGCACGGTTGGGCGCTCCACTGTGGCTGTGCTATCCGCTTTTCCAATCCGCCATACCAGCAACCCGTAGACTCCAATCGCCATTCCATAGAAGATCATCGAAATCCACATCAGCCTGAAGAAACGCCAGAAGTATCCTCCGCAGCCTCCCCAGAATCGTCGCATTGTGAAACGCCGATCCGCAGAGGCGAATACTTCGATTATGCCGCCCGCGAGCAGAGTGTTGATCAGAAGATAAACGGTACCGGTCACGACGAGCATTCCCGCCACCTGCAACGCAAACGTCGCAGGTGAGGCGCCCGCGAACTGGTCGTTGATCATATCGATGAGCCAGACCGGGTCCAGCTTGTCGCCATACAGTTGTTGGACAGCGAGGGTGCCGCCAGCCGTCTGTGTGATCAGTAGAAAGACGAGGAGCGCCAGCGGAATGGAGAAGAGTATGTTGGCGAGCAGCAGCAGCAGAATCATCTTCCAGCTGCCGATCGCCAGCCGTGTTCCTCTAAGGAAGCTCTTGATCATAAAAATCGTTTCGCGTTCCGCGTTGCATTGCTCTTGAGACCGCAGAACGCGAAACGAGCAACGCGAAACGCGAAACGTATTGTTACGTCAGTCCGCCAACAAATTGCAGCAAGGTTTGAAACCAGAACATCGATCCGGAAGACCAGCGAACCGCGGCGCGGACTCCCGACCCTGCCGTCCAACTGTTGTTGGTCATGTTTGCGTCGAGTAATACCTTCCTACCGGGATCCAATTCGGCCTCGCGCAACTTAGATCCAGTCGTGAACTTGAATTTCTTCCAGCGGTCTTTGATGGACCAGGAGTCCGTCCACTCCCGCCCCTGCGAGTCTATCACCCTGTACTCAATGATATCGTTGTGCAGGGCACTGGGAATGACCGTGATGTGACTTTTATCGTCGAACCTGAAGGACATTTCGATTGGAAAGTAGGCCTCGCCCAGTCTTCTTACCGAGATCTCAGTCTCGTACTGCGCACCCACAGGCTCCTTCTCCTCGACCTTGACCTCACTCTTCTGTCCGTCGGTCTCGTAGATCCCCGCTTTGGTCGCCATCGGTTCAGTCGTCACGTGTGAGATTTCGTAGTCGAGCGTCTGTGTCCCCTTCACGAACTGATCGAAGAACCAGTTCATATCACGCCCTGAAACAGCGTTGACTGTATCGAAGAAGTCCTGCGATGCAGGATGGCGGTAGCGCCACTTCTGATGATACTCGCGCATCACCCGGGCCATCGTATCCTGGCCGAGATAGCGCTCAAGCGTACGCAGCGTGAGACCCGTTCGGGGATAGGAGTTGATCCCGTAGCTCATCGTGTCATAGAACTTCCATGCAGGCGTTACAATGGGATCATTGAACCTTCCGCGGAGCGTGCTCAGCCGGTCCAGGAATTGGGGCCGAACTTCCATCGGAAAGTACGCAACCGGGACGCCCGCAAGCCTGAAGGGGAGCACTTCAGCACCGTACGCCGTTTCGAGCACCTTTCCTGTCGAATAGGTGTTGAACCCCTCATCAAGCCAGGACTCCTCGAACTCATTGTTAGCCACGAGGCCGTACCAGAACTGGTGTCCGAACTCGTGAACGATCACCCCTTCAGGGTTCTGGTCACGGCCGGGCCACCAACTGGTGCCCGCAGCGATCAGGGTCGGATATTCCATCCCGGCCGCGCCCTCTCCTCTATGCGGAGGATCGACAACCGTGAGAGTGTCATAAGGGTACTTGCCGTAATAGAGTCCGAAATACTTGATGGCGTTGAACGCGGCCTTGAAGTGCCGGTCTATCTGACTTGCGTGCTCGGGTTGAATCAGCAGGGTGACGTCGACATCTTTGAGCGCGATCTGTTCCTTTGGTAGCGAGAGCCTGGCCGCCCAGTCATCGATCTCCTGGGAGCTTACGTTCTCGCCTGCTTTGAAAGTCCGCACAACCTTGACGTAGTTCGAGTCAGCGGTCCAGGCGAAATCGTGCACCTCTTCCTGGTAGTAGTTGTATGTGACGGTCCCGTCCTGGTTGTCGCGTTGTGACTTGAGCTTGCCCGTGGCGCCGACCTTGTCCTGGTAGTCGGGGGGGACCGTAAGGTTCACATCGTAGACCCCGAAGTCGGCGTAAAACTCGCTGGTGGCATGGTACTGGTGGCAGTTCCATCCCGCCTTCTCGACTCGCCGATCTCCGATCTTTTCCCAAACTCCGATCTTGGGAAACCACTGGACTATCATGGCGAAGCGGCCCCAGTAACCCGAGCGGGCGAAGACTCGGGGCAATCGCGACGTGAAATTGATGTCGAGAGTGATCTTGCCCCCGGCAGGTACCGGTTTCGCAAGCGGGACGCGTATGACAGTCTGGTCGTCCGTGTTGTCGTCGTCGGGATGAATGAACTCGATCTTCTTTGTCGCGTCTTCACCGTCTTCGACCTTCATCGAGTTGATGTCGATCCAACCCCATTCGCCCGGTTCGAATGAATTGTCGCGTGACTCGCCGCGGGATTCGACGAAGAAGGTGCTCTTCTGATTCTTGAAGGCATTGAGGTATAGGTGCAGCTGCAACTCGCCGACCGAGTCGGGAGAGTCGTTGAGCCATGTGAGAAGCTCGTGACCTTCTACTGTCGTCGGCCGTTGTTGTTCGTCGAGCTTAAGTTTGGCGTCGATTTTGTAGAAGACTATGTGCTTGGCCGCAGCATCGGCGGAAGCCGTGTTCAATGAGAAAAGGAGGATCCCGCCGCCCGTGAGTATGATTGAGACGGCTGCGACATAGCGACCCAGGCGGTTCTTCATAAGTCGAATCTCCAAGGAAACGAGATTTCGAGCCATCCCAGAACTAATCTTTCGCGTGAGGCGTCTTTTATCACAAAGCGGACGGGAGTACAAAGGCGAGCGAGCGCCAAAGCCACAGGCGGGTGTCTGTGGATTCAGGCGCGGGGTGAGTCTGGAATAACTGACCAACCCAAGGGGAATAGAGGTCGGGAAGTGGGATTTATCCCCGCTACCACGGAGCCTTCAGTCGCGCGGGATAAATCCCTCTTCCCGACCCCTATTCCGCATCTATGTGAGCGGTGCAACTGACTGCCCGGTTGCACAACCAGTCTCGCGAGCCTTTTGTTCTTTTGATCATCCAAAACAATAGAGCCTTCCATCTTGCGAGCCGATTACCACTCGGCCTGACGCTATCGCCGGTGAAGCCGAAAGAGGCGCGCCCGCGTTGAACTCCCACAGCTTCGCCCCGGTGACAAAGTCCAAAACGTAAAAGCGCCCGTCGTTCGAGCCGACAAACACGCGATTGCTGGCCAGCGCCGGAGAGGACTCTACTCTTGCCTTGGTCGCGAAATTCCAAATCCGCCTGCCAGTCGCCGCGTTGAGGCAATGAACCAGCTTATCGCGGCCACCCAGCACGACCTTGCCCTCAACGACTCCTGCCGATGAGTAGAATGGAAACTGTCGTTGCGGGTGCTGATAGTGCCACGCGACGCGCTTCGTCGCCAGGTTCACGCCAAGCACTTCGTTGTCGAATGTGCCATAGTAAGCAAACTGCCCGGCCAAAGCAGGTGAGGCTCCGGTGTAGGCTCCCGACGCTACCTTGAAAACCTCGTGCCCATCTGAAACCCTGATCGCTCGAAACATCTCATCGCACCCGGCAATGTACGCAACACCATTGTTCACGCCCGCCGTGCAGTGAACCGGACCATCAGTTCGCACCTTCCAGAGCAGCGAGCCATTCCGAGCTGAAAGACAGTAGAGATGTCCGTCATAAGATCCGATCAGCACTCGGTCATCGATCAGCACCGGCGAAGATTTCACCTCGTCGCCAGTCTTATACGTCCACAGGCCCTTGCCATCGTTCAGGTTTACCGCATGGACGACTCCCGATAGATCACCAATGAACACCGCTCCGTTTCCGACGCAGGGTGACGACTCACCGATCGGTTCCTTAGTGCTGTATTTCCACCGAACTGAACCGCTCTGGAGGTCGAGCGCAACAAGCTCGCCTTTCTGCGATCCTACGAATACCGTACCGCCGTAGATTGCAGCGGACGACTCGATCGACTCGCCGGCTTCGTAGGTCCAGAGCAGTTTGAACGTAGCAGGCATAGGAGACGTTGAAACCCCAGTGTTCTGATGATTGCCCCGAAACTGAAGCCAGCCATCTGAAGGCGTGTATTGAGTCGCAACGGATGGATATATATCAGCGAGGAGCACGGGCGCCGACCTCTGGAAAAGTCCTGACAGGAGAAACGCTGCGACGATCAACCCTGTAACACCACGTCCTCCCGGCAGAAGTCTCCGCGCAACCTTCGCGAACTGCGCGCCTCTGCGGCGAAGTATTTCTCTATTAATCAAAAAGCCCACTCGTAAACCTCCAGCGCCCCGGCGGCGTCGAAGGGCCGGGGGTTGTAACGACCAGTCCACTGTGTTGCCGCCTCTTCGGCAAGTAGACTCAGGTCAGCCTTCTGAACTGCAACCGCGCTCAGGCTGCGCGGCAACCCACCTGCCCGAGCCAGCTCGTCCAACCGAGTTGCCAGCAGGAGGCTCGCGTCACCCGGCGGGTGCGATCTCCTCGTAAGGTGTAGGAGCTCCTCATAGCGCGGCCCTGCAACGCTCGCGTTCCATCGCACGACTTGGGGCAACAACACAGCGATGGCGTGGCCATGAGTGGTGCCGTAGCGTGCCGAGAGGGGATTCGCGCAGGCGTGAGTGGCTCCGAGCATCGAGTTCTCAATCGCTACGCCCGCGAAATATGCCCCAAGCTGCATCGCGCCACGCGCTTCGATGTCGGCGGGAGCGGCAAGAACGCGCTCGTAATTCGCTTCCAACAATTGCCACGCCTGACGGGAGAAGACGTCAGAAATTGGATTCCGCTTCGTTGTTACCCAGGTCTCCACGGCATGCGCGAGGGCATCAAAGCCTGCCGTTGCGGTCACGGCTGGGGGCTGCGAGACGGTCAACGCTGGATCGAGCAACGCAATGCGAAACGCCGCCTTCGGATCTCCACAAGCCATCTTCACGTGAGTGGCCGCGTCTGAGATCAGAGCGTAACATTGAGCCTCGCTGCCTGTCCCGGAGGTCGTCGGGATGCCAATCATCGGCAGCATCGGCTTCAAGGCCTTCGCGAAACCCCAGTAGTCCTGCATTACGCCGCCGTTCGTCAACAGAAAGTTGATCCCTTTGGCGCAGTCCATCGAACTGCCCCCGCCAAGGCCTATGAGCGAGTCAATCCCGAGCCCCGCCGCGAAGACGCGGCCCGCTTCAACCATCAGCGTATCGGGATCCGTTTCAAAGCTATGAAAGGGGAAGACGTCGATCCCGGCATCCTGCAACAACGAGGCCGCTTCTTGAACATGCCCTGACGTCAGCAATCCTCGGTCGGCCACGAGCAATGTACGGCGAAAGCCTAAATCGCGGGCCAGTTCTCCGAGGCGAGCTATCGCGCCTTCACCAAAGACGACTCGAGTGTGAGATTGGAAGTCAAATGACTGCATTTCCGATGTTGAACAATGAAGACGTATTTTAGCACAGGGCGCGCCACCAGCCATGAAACTGCGTGAAAAGTTGGTTCGCCCTCAGCGAACAGGCAGCAAAGGTTTGCCCTGAGGTCCCTCAGCCATAGTATTATGGCCTCCTCATTTTTTCGGTCCTTGTGACTTCGAGTTGACCGGTTCGGAACCACAAGCCGGAGACTGGACCGACGAACCTCGAGTTCCAGCGCTCAGGCAAATCAGAGAGGAAAAGGGGACTGATGATGGTAACGATCCAGGCTTCCGACGGAGGAGAGTTCCAGGCCTATCTCGCACTGCCGGGTGGGGGCAGCGGCCCCGGCATTGTGCTGATGCAGGAGATATTCGGCGTCAATCAGGTTATGCGCAACATCGCCGACTGGTATGCGGCTCGCGGGTTTGCCGTTATCTGTGCCGATCTGTTCTGGCGGCAGGAGCCGGGCATCGAGCTGACCGACCAGACCGAGGAAGGATGGCAGCGAGCGTTCGAGCTGTATCAGGGACTCGACGAAGCGAAAGCTGTGGATGACACCGCTGCCGCAATGGCGTTTCTGCGCACTCATCCGGGCTGCACCGGTAAAGTCGGAGGAGTAGGATTTTGCCTTGGCGGGAAGCTCGCCTATTTGCTGGCCGCGCGGTATGACCCCGACTGCTCGGTCGGGTACTACGGCGTCGGCATCGAAGCCGTACTTGACGAAGCTTCAAATATCAAGTGTCCGCTGATGCTGCACATCGCCGCCAACGATCAGTACTGCCCACCCGAAGCGCAGGCAAAGATCCATGCCGCACTGGGTCGGAACTTCCTGGTGACGCTTCACGACTATGCGCGTCAGGATCACGCCTTCGCGCGTCGGGGTGGCGTTCACTATGATGCAGCAGCCGCGGAACTGGCGGACCTTAGAACGCTCGAGTTCTTCGTCAGGCACCTCGGCGTTGGCGCGCGTTTCGCTCCCTCGCAAAAGTTCCTGTCGGACGTGTGGGATGAACACATGGCGTGCGAGTTTGCCGTTGGCGACACCGAAGAGACTTTGCGCACGATGGTGCCGGATGCCTACGTAAACCACATTCCGGTGTTAACTGGAGGGGTCGGCCACGAGGAGCTGCGCGAGTTCTACTCGAAACGCTTCATACCAAAGATGCCACCCGACACCGAAGTGACTCCGATCTCTCGCACGATTGGGACGGACCAGCTTGTTGACGAGATGGTGTTCAAGTTCACTCACACGATGGAGATGGACTGGATGTTGGCGGGCATCGCTCCCACCGGCAAGCGCGTGGAGGTACCGTTGATCGTCGTTGTGCGATTTCGGGACGGGAAGCTGGCGCACGAGCACATCTATTGGGACCAGGCTTCGGTCCTGGTTCAATTAGGCTTAATTGACGCGGAGACTCTACCGGTCGTCGGGATCGAAAGCGCAAGAAAAGCGCTAGACCCGAAGTTGCCATCGAACGAACTAATCGCAAGAGCCGAAGCGCGCAGCAAATAGCGACGCTTCGCCCGCCGAAGGAGAGCCATGGAGATTTCAGGGAAGCGGGTGTTGATTACCGGAGCCAACAGAGGGTTGGGCGAAGCGCTGGCGTTCGCCTGTGCGCGGGCCGGCGCAGGCGAAGTGTTCGCTGGAACTCGGAACCTCGAGGCACTCGAGCCGTCGGGATCCACCAAGATAATCCCCATCAAGCTCGACGTGACCTCGGACGCGGATGTGGCTGCGGCATCCGAGCGCGTAGGCCGTGTCGATATCCTGGTCAACAACGCCGGCATCGCAGTGTACGGCGGCGTCTTCAAGGCCGCGTTCGAAGATATCCAACGCGAGATCGACATAAACATCCTCGGCCCTCTGAGAATCGTCCGAGCGTTCGCGCCCGCGATGGCGGAGCATGGGGATGGGTTGATCGTAAATGTGTCTTCGCAATTGGGTAAGGTCGCACTTCCCGCGACGGGGACTTACTGTGCGACGAAAGCGGCGCTTCTTTCGTTGACGCAGGCAATGCGTGGCGACCTGGCGCACCGCAGCGTGCGGGTAATAGCCGTCCTGCCTGGGGCCATGGACACCGATATGACTCGAAACTACGACATTCCCAAGACGTCGCCCGACAAGGTGGCCGAAGA
Source organism: Blastocatellia bacterium (assembly GCA_036003885.1). Taxonomy (GTDB): domain Bacteria; phylum Acidobacteriota; class Blastocatellia; order UBA7656; family UBA7656; genus DASYSA01. Next base: position 11,406 of record DASYSA010000685.1, read on the forward strand.
GATCCTGGAAGCTATAAAGACCGAGCCACGCGAGATTGCTGTGAGCGACGATGCCCGCAAGCTGTTGTCTGATCTCGCCGCCGACCCTGTCGGAGTCGAGGACGGTCTTTCCCAGATGAGGGCTTGATGGAATGAGGACAGAGGTCGGAAGTCAGAAGTCAGAAGTCAGGAAGAAGGCTGATCTCTGATCTCTGACTTCTGACCTCTGATCTCTGA
>DASYSA010000686.1:0-11435 GCA_036003885.1 Blastocatellia bacterium
CCGCAGATTGCGCAGATGCCACCGATGAAAGATAGCGAGAAGCCCCGGACGTAAGCCCGGGGCTTTTTTCTGGAATTCGACGACGCAGGCTTCAATCCTGGCCTTCCAAACACACTTTGCATTCTATCCATGAAAGCACCCCGCTTTTTCTTCCGTCGTTACCGCGCGGCAAAGACCTCATAAAGTGATCTCGGATTCCTGGATTATCACGAATCGCCGAACCCATTCGGGTGATTCCGCTCGAGCCGACCAAATGCCTGCCGACAACTGACAACCGGTCTCTGATATGCGTATGCGGTGACTCCGAGTGCAGCGGGTTTCCGATTCTCTCCAGCCGTTCGCGAGTTTAGCGAAGCTACGACGGACCTGAACTTCAAGCGGAAGAAATAGAGAAGAAATTCGAAATGCGAATTGCGAAATGCGAAATTCGCAATGGGAACGGCGCTCTCCGCTATTACAATTTCGCATTTCGCATTTCGAATTTCGCACTTATAATCACCTTGCGAGCTCACACGACGTAAATCGATGGAGACCCCCTTATGAGCCAAATCCCTGAAGATGACGCCAGGCGAGTCACCGTCCCTCAAATTCGCGCGCGCAAGGGCGCGGCGCCCATAACCGCCGTCACCGCCTACGACTATCCCAGCGCCCGGCTCGCCGATGAAGCCGGCTTCGACATCGTCCTCGTAGGCGATAGTCTGGCCCAAACTGCACTCGGCTACGCCACTACGCTTCCCGTCACTCTCGAAGAGATGATTGCCGCAACACGCGCCGTTCGCAGAGGAGCCAATCGCGCTTTGATTATCGGCGACATGCCCTTCGGTTATTATCAGGACAGCACCCGGCGGGCAGTTGAGTCGGCCATTCGCTTCGTCAAGGAGGGCGGCGCGGACGCGGTCAAGATCGAAGGGGGCTCGCGCCGAAGCCATCTCGCCAAAGCGATTGTCGACGCTGAGATTCCCCTGATGGGACACATTGGACTGACACCCCAATCGGTATTGAGGATGGGCGGCTACAAAGTCCAGGGTAAGACGATGGAGGCCGCGCGCGAGCTGATCGAAGATGCTCTCGCCCTCGAACGGGCCGGCGCCTTCTCGCTGGTGCTCGAGGGCATTCCAACAGAAATCTCCAGGATCATCACCGAGCGCATTCATATCCCGACCATCGGCATCGGAGCCGGCGTGGAATGCGACGGCCAGATACTGGTCTTCACCGACGCGGTCGGTCTCACCTTTGGGCACAAGCCTAAATTCGTGCGCCAGTATGCGGACGTCAAGGGAGTAATAGCAGATGCGCTGAAGCAGTTTGCGGATGATATTAGCGCGCGGCGCTTCCCCGCCGACGCCGAGAGCTACCATTTGCCCGAAGGCACCGTCGTCGAGATAGAGGACGAGCCGCCGTCGATGCCGCCACTAGGCCCAATCAACTGAGAAATTCGAAATGCGAAATGCGAAATTTCCCGCATTTCGAATTTCGCATTTTGCATTTCGCATTTCCCCATGGAGATCATCAGTCGCATTCCTCGAATGATGTCCCTCAGCCGCGACCTTCGCGCTGACGGCGGGCGCATCGGATTGGTTCCAACCATGGGCTCGCTGCACGAAGGACACCTTTCTCTCATGACCCGGGCGCGCGATATGTGCGACACCGTGATCGCCTCGGTATTCGTCAATCCCGCGCAGTTCGGCCCGGGTGAGGATTTCGCCCGCTACCCTCGCGATCTTGCGCGCGACGCGGAGCTGGCCTTCACCCGCGGTGTGGATTTCATCTTCGCTCCTACGGCTGAAGACATGTACCCTGAGGGCTTTTCAACCTTCGTCACAGTCGAGGGACTCAGTGAAAAGCTCGAGGGGGCGAGCCGGCCAGGCCATTTTCGAGGCGTCACCACAGTTGTCAACAAGCTGCTCAACATCGTAGATCCACACTTCGCTTTCTTCGGCCGCAAGGACGCGCAGCAAGTAATCGTGATCAAGCGAATGGTAAGCAACCTGTCGATGGATGTGGAGATCGTTGTGGGTCCGACAGTGCGTGAAGAGGATGGGCTCGCGCTTTCCTCGCGCAATCTTTATTTATCGAGGGAAGAACGGAAGGCGGCGACGGTATTGAGGCGAGCATTGGAACGTTGCCTGACGCTCTACAACGGCGGCGAACGGGATAGCGCGAGGCTGATGGCTTCGATGAGGCCCGTAATCGAAGCGGAGCCGCTTGCGGGGATCGATTATGTAGCGATTACCGACTGCGTTGGTCTGGACCCCGTTGTAACGGTGGCGGGTCCGGCTCCGACTCTGGTGTCGCTGGCGGTTTTCATTGGCCGAACCAGGCTGATAGACAACATAGTGTTGAATGGCGAACTGTGAGGCGGAAGGAGAGAAAGGGAGACTGAAATTAGTTGCTAGATCCTAAATCCCAGATCCTAGATCCTAGATCCTACATCCTTACCTCGAGGGTCCTTCGCCGGGTTAGAGGCCGCAAACCGGCGAAGGAGACTCAAAGCCGGGCGCCGCGCAAAAAGCCAAGGTCGGCCATGTGGATGAGCCCCTATGAACCTCTGCTCCAATGTCTCGAAGGCGCACTCTCGTTATTGTGTCTCTGAAAAGGGCCTGAGAAGAAAACTTCAATCAGGTTAAGGTGCGAACTTTATGTAATCTGCCGTTGAGTCTGGCGGAACCCCGTCATCTGTATGTATTGGAAGAATGGGGTGCCGGGCGGCAGTCTGTTGACGTCCAGGAACGCCGTGTTAAAGACCCAGTTACGAGTTGGGGGAGAATAAACAGCGCCTCCTTTGTGTGCGCCGTCGTGCTGGCGGCTGTTAAACAGATTGATTAGCGACCCGCAGTAGTTGAAGCGGGTGCCCCAGGCTTCGAGGAAGCGAGGGAAGTTGTGTACGCCTCCGGCAAGATCGGCGTCGCCGCCGCCGCCGTTTGGTGTTCCGGCCACCCTCAAGCTGCTTTTTGAGTCTCCCATCAAGAGAGCAGCGCGAACGCCAGTCTCGCCTGCGGCATCAACCGCGCGTTGACCTTTCACGAACGGATTCCGGAAGCTCTTGGCGTCGTTCCATTCCCTGGAGAGAATCGTGATGGCGTCCGCCACCAGTGAAGCCGGAACCTCTTTGCTCGCGGCCCCCACGACTTCGTTTCCGCGGTAGTCCGTCGCCTGTGATGGGGTCCCCACTACCCAGATTCCCGTGTTCGCGGCATCCGCGGAGTTGCCGCAATTGAAGTGCCCAAGTGTGTACAATCCGTTCTCTGAGGCGATACTATAGCCGCGGTTAAGGGTTCCGTAGCCCGTCAATTTGTCTGAGGTGGCATTGATGACGCGAACGGCCCTTCGGAAGTACTTGTGGTCTGCTACCGCAGCCACGTCGGTCTCGATGCCGACATTGTAGCGCGCGGCCTCGCCTCCGACGTTCGTTCCTGCCGAATATACGCCGGCGTTGTCGTCGGCGAAGTCAGTGTTAAGACCACCGCTTTTGTTTACATCTTCACCGGCCTGGAGGACTCCGTCGTTGGGTCCGTTGAGAGGCCCGTAGATGTCCTCCATGTCATATTCACCATCGTTGTCACGGTCGCCTCGCCGGTCTGAGACATAGAGAATGCAGCCGGCGCCGCCGTTATCGGGCACTGCGGTGGACAATAGACCACCGAGGAACTGGCCGTTGTAGGCGCCGCTTAAGAACGTGTCGAGATGTCCCATATCTATGTCGATCACGCTCATCACGCCGACGACTGGAACTTTCGAATTGGTGCCTGTGGCGGTCCCGGGGATTGCGCCGGTACCGCTATAGAGATACCACCAACTAAGGGCTGCGGCGCTACCGGGTGTTCCGGCGTCGCCGGCCGGCAGATCTTCGTTGTACAGGCCTTCGCGGGGGTTGTATATCTCGATTGGAAATGGCACGACCCTGTAGTCAATTACACCGGCGGCTGTGAATGGCTGCTCAAACGAGCTAAGAGCAGTGGTCGCCAGCGTCGTCGCCGAGGCGTCCTGTGCTGTGCCTTCCTTTACATCGACGGCGCGGTCGGTTGCTTTCCATTTCCACGCGAAAGGAGTGGTCGCATCTTGTACCCTTTTGCTCGTAGCCACGAAGTTAATGGTGATAGCGGGCACGGTAGGGGCGTTGTTGTAATACGAATAAACAGGCAGATTGCCCACAGTGCGAGCGTCAGGCAGCTGGGTGAACTGAGCATCGGCCTGAGCTTGATTGGTGTTTTGGACATTACCCGGTAGAACCTTGAGGGGCGGGCCAAGCATTTCATAACGCTGCATATTGAGGATCGCGCGATCATCACCGAGATTGAGTCCGGCGGGATTCTTATAAGTCATGCCCAGGCTCAGAAAGTCCTCGGTCTTATCCGTGGCTATGGGTACAAGAGTATCCGGGTCCAACGTTATTATCTCGACTTTGATCCAAGTCTGACGGTTTACGGTTGCTGCTCCGGCAGAGTTCGCACCTTTGTAAAGGCGAGCTCCATTTATTCGCTTGGGCACGTAGGCGCCAGCATTCATAGTCCTCGGCTCATAGCCAAAGGTTCCGTCGCCAGGGAATGCCCTGCTACCGCTGTCGCCGCCGAGTCCATCTCCAGCACCGTCGAGGCGAATGCCCCCTACCCCTCCGGGAAGGCGACCCTGGCTGTCGCTCAGCGAGACCCGGATACCGGGCTTGTTGTAGTAACGCGAATCTCTGAGTACGCCACTCTCGCCTGCGGTGGACCGCTTGACCATCTCGATAGGGTCGTCATTCGTGCCGATTTGGAGCGGGAGCCTCAGCTGTTGCACCTTCGACAGCAAGTTGCCGCTGAAGGGTAGCTGGTCGGCAGCCCAGGTCGGGTTCACGGCCCAGTTGGGCATATCAGGGTCAGTGGCCTGCGTGCCGGCCGCCTGAACGACGCTTCCCCTTACAACTTCCTGAAAGACGCCCGAGGAATTAGCTACCCAGACCTGTCCCCCGGTCCATGTAGTAGCACCCGGGGTTCCCCATTGCCAGCCCCCTGTCGCGGGGTTCGCTCGCCCTCCCATCCGCGACGTGTCTCTCACGATTTCACCCGCCGCGGTAACCCTGGAACGGAACCGAAGAGTATTCCCCGACATCATGAAGAGGTGTCCGTTCGAGTGAACGCGGCCGCCGAAGTCGAAAAGCGGCCCAGGGTGGATCTCCATATCGTCGTTGTAGAAGATCCCGAATTGAAAGATTGGAATCTGATGATTGTAGAACGTGCGCGTGAGTTGCACCTGCGCGCCGTTCGCATAGGTGGCCACCGTTTGGAGCTGCCAGGGCGTGCGCGACGAGATCAGCCCGGAGAACGGGCCGTCATCGATCGGATGAGCGTCCACCGTGCCCGTAGCTGTTATGGTTTGAGCAAACCTGAAGGTGTTCAGTGGTGACAAAGGATCAGTTGAGCTCGGCACCGTATTCTGGATCCTGGTTATGTCCGCTGGGGACGGCCTTATCTGCACGTCGAAGACCTTGTTGAAGCTCCGCGACATGAGCTCGAGGCTCGCCTGCGCCGCATAGAAAGCCTGAGTGTTGGAGTAGTCGTTACCCATTACCAGGGACTCGGTCGTAACGCGCGAGAGAGTCGCCGCGGTGAACACCGCCAGCAATCCCAGGATCAACACCGCAGTGAGCGTGGCCGATCCCCGCTGGTCCGGCCGCCCTGCTCCGCGGTCGATCTGATTTTCGCATCTCTCAGTACTCATAATCGTCTCCTTTTGGCGAATCCTGGTCGGCTCTCTGTCTTAGAACTTTTCGTAAGCGAGGTTGCGCGTGCTGAACGTCGATGTCAGGGTTGTTCTGTAATTTAGTTTGGTGTTGGGATCTATGTCCGGACTCTGCACGGCCACGCTCAGGCGCACCTGGCGGATTAATTTCATTTCAACAGGGAGCGGGACGTCGAGTACTCTGCCGTCTCTCATTACATACTGAAACTGCATGCTCTCGATGCCGTATGCGAGCGGCTGCTCAACAAATCCGGGGTAGACGGGCGCTACGAGGGATCCTGTTCCTCCATACACTTTGCGCATCAGAGTTCCGGTCGTCGTGCTTCCCGCATCAGCTACGAGATAGTACGAAATGAAGAAGACTCTCTGTACGCTTCCAGTCAGAATCGCTTGACCGGCTGTGGGGACACCAGGACTGGTCCCGAGAAGGTATATGGGGCTGGCGGCGCCGGGAGCGTTGATCCCGAGTGTATCGCCAGTGGCGAAGGGAATCAGGGTTGGATTGCCGGCGACCATCTCGGCGGCGGTCGTTCCGTCCTTCATCATTCCGATGGCAGAACCGCTCTGCCCGCTGACGAGAAGGATGTCTCCTTGCTGGGGGTCACGTGCACATCCGCAGGCGTTATTCGTCGCGGCGCCGCTGATATGCACATTGGCGCCCCTGCCCCGAGTTATGTCGATCGGCAGCGACACTCCACCGTTGAAGGTGTCGTCTGTGTACATGAAGGTTACCTGATCGGAGGCGACTCCATTGATTGTGACGGAACCGTTGCGAGCATAGACCTGTGTCAACACATCGACGAGCGTGTCGGCATCGGCCGGTGTTCCTAAAAGCGTTTGGAGGCGATTGTCGGGGAGATTTGCGCCGTCATAGGGGTAGCCTATTCCGGCATTGATCGCGTCGCGACTCATCGAGTTAATGGCGATACGAGCATTCTGCAGGATCTCGGCGCGCTGGTTGGTGTTGATTCGGCCGCCTCGCGCTACCATCAGCAGCCCGTAGATCGATCCCATGATTATTGTGAAGACCACTATGCCAACCGCCATCTCTATTATCGTGAAGCCGGCCTCGTGGCCGCTCTTCTGATTGACGCCGTTGGCTGTCGGTGTGACTCTAATTCTATTCTTCATAGCTCGTTCTCCCTTAACGGCCGTCGTCATCCCGGTAGCTGGCAATGTAGCTGGTGAATTGTTCTTTACGCCTAACGGTGCTATAGCCGAGGTTGTAGTAGATGATCACGTCAATCTGCCGCAGCGAAATAGGCGCAGTGGGTCGATCCGGATCAATAAGAGGAGTTATTTTGATTTCACGCTGCATTTCGACTGACGCCACTCCGTCATCCGAATTCCCGGCTATCCCATCAGCGCCCCACCCGTCGTCTACCGTACCGACAATGCCATCCTTCCCGAACGTCGGGTAGATGGGTTGCGGGCCCGCAACAAAGATGGAGCCCGGAACACCTGCGTCACCGATATTCCCGATCGCGGGCCACCGGAAAATGTCCAGGTCGCGCGACGTAAAGATGGATTCCACGGTCGAGGAGGCTACCTGTTTGGCGCTCAATGCCAGCGCACTCCTGGTGGTCAGGTTCATGCCGTTCGTGATCGCCGCAACAAGCGCCATCACGCCGACCGTGAGAATGGCCAGCGCGATCATCACGTCTATGTAAGAGAAGCCCGCTTCTTGTTCGTTGATAGCGTTCATTTAGAGTGCCCCCGTAATGAATTGCGTACCGTCGTATTTCCAGGCCCTGGTAGAGCCGCTCGGCCCAAAAAGGGTGACCGCCCGAACCAGAGTCTGGCTCGAATTGTTCATGTCGACCGGAGTGAAATAGAACGTCGCGCTCACAGAATTGCCAAGCGAGTCAACCACCGAGCCATCCGCTCGAAATCTGTATTGGGCAAGCGACGGCGGAGTGGCGGTGGGCGCCGAGAACACAGCCGGATTGTAACCGTAGGGAGCCGGGGGCTGAGGCATCAGCGTGCCGCTAATGCTGGGCTGAGTCATAGCGACTGTACCATTCAGCTTGCCTCTTATGATCTCCACTTCGTCACCTCCGGGCAGCAACCCTTCATCCATCAGCCGAACCACCAGATTGGCTCGATCAATCGTCACTCGCTGAGTCTGCCGCTGAGAAATGGCTCTTTGGTGCGCCTCTCGAAAGAAGCTCACTATCTGGTTGGCCTCATCGTCTGGAGCGTACGATCGCTTGCTGGATCTCAAGGCGAAGATCGCTATCACCGTCATGATGCCCATCACCGCAATCACGATGAGCAGCTCTACCAATGAGAATCCGGAACGGAAATTTCGAATTTCGAATTTCGAATTCCGAATTTCGCTACCGAGGCGGGCGTTTGAAAGATTGTTTCCCGAAGTCATCAAATTATCTCCTCATTACTTCATGACCGGTTGCTGATTGTTGGTTGGAGGCCAGTGCCTCAGGCGAGCAACCACAAACCAGAGACTTCAATTGCTGTGAGAGTGGGCTCCGTTACTCATGCACACCATCAACCTGAGTCCGTTGCCTGCCCTTCTAAATCACTCTTTCAACTGACTCACTCTTTCAAAATCTGGTAAGCGTTAGCGAGTAAGGGACGCTGTTGCTTGGACCGTTGCTAATGCAACAGGGAGGCCGTGGCGAGGACTCGCGCATTAATGAGAAATCGAACAAAAGGTTCGCCGAGGGACTCTCTCAGAGAAGTCGCCCCTTTACTCCACGGTGCGAGGAGACAATGGGGAGATTGTACCCGGATGAAAAATGCATACCCGTCTTTTCTTCGAATTCATGCGGTATGGACAAGATGAGAGGACGTTGGGTGGCTGTTGCGCTCGCATGTGTCGTGCGACTCTCGAGGTTCTCAGGATTGGGGAGCAAACAAGCGCGTGATGTTACGCTAGGACACACAAGGGAGAAAAGGAGATTCGAAAGTCGAAATGCGAGATGCGAAAGGGAAATGCGAAAATGCGAATTTCACGCTTTGTCGGGCGGTAGGTGCAGGGAAATTCGACAATTTCGCATTTCAATTTCGAATTTCGAATTTCGCATTTCGCATTTCCCTCATCCCTTCCTCTATTGTCTGGGGCGATACTTCCTTTTCAAGTAGAACGCCGTTGATGTACACCGTGGGCGTGCGAGTGACAGCAAGCCGTTTCGCTTCCTCCAGGTCGCGTTGAATTAACTCCGCCACTTCGCTTCCCCGACGGTCTTCCTCGAAGCGGGCGACATCCAACCCGACGTTGCGAGCGATTTCAAGGTAGGTTCCTTCGCTCACGCCCCGGCCCTGCGCCTCAAATAGTTGCTCAGCATATTCCCAGAACTTACCCTGCTTGAATGCGGCAGTCGCGGCCCGGGCGGCAATCATGGCGGCCGAAGCCTCGCCGCCAACAAAGTAATGGCGGTAGCCTATGGCAATCCTGTCAGGATCCGCTTCATACATCTTGCGGAGTTGAGGCGCGAGCTCGCGACAGTGAGAACAGGTAAGGTCTGCAAACTCGACGATCTTTATCGGAGCTGAAGACTTGCCGATAACAGGCACCTGAGTCGGGTCAAAGCTGAGTTCGACGTACGGAGGTGGAGGCGGGGTTGCCAGAAAACGCGCAGCGAACTTCTGGTCGAGCCCGGACATAAACTCCGCCTTGAATCGATCATAGTCTTCACCTTCCAGATCCCGGCGAATCGATTCTCGCTCTTCCTGGGTGGGGCTTGCCGCCCCAGAGTTGTGATGTGCCCTAAAGTAGGCCTCAATGTCAGCGTCCGTGACCTGGCGCTTCACTTTGCTGTACTCAGAGTCTATTAGAAAGGAAGGCTGCCCGTCGAAAGCCCGATCTTTTGCCTCCCGCGCCAGCAATTCGTTGCGGTACCACCTCCGATAGTTCTCAAATACCTGTTTGTCTGACTCGTAGCCCGATCGCCGGAGCTCAAGCACATCGCTCAACCGGTACTCTTTTCCAGCGATGGCGGCGATTAACGGGTCGCTGGACTGCCGGGCGGCCTTGAACGCCTTCCACAAAGGGCGCTGCCCAACGAAGAGGCCCGTCATCACCAACGCCGTGAGCGCGTACGCCGAAACATACACCCTGAATTGCGATTGCGAGGAACCTGCAGGGGCTCGATCGATGCGGAACAGCGCTATCGACAACAACAACAACAGCACCTGAGTAAATGCCGACGTCAGACAGTAGACACACCATACGCCGATCACCCATCCCTGCAGGTATACAAAGTAGGCGGAGAGGAGCGTCCCGATTGAAGCCAAAATCAGGTTCAGCCGCAGGGCAGACCGGTAGGACGCGTACGCGTAGATCAGGGCATTGACAAATAGAACTGAGTAGAACGCGGCTCCGAGGGTTGAAAGCGGCATGCCGGCGAGCTTTGAATAACTGCTCGTCAAGACCTGGTCGCACGATCCACCGCCTACGCAATAGCCTGGGCCGAGGTGGAGAACGGCGGTGATGACGATCGCGTCGGCGATACCGATAAGCGCCGCGAGGACCATCAGAGAAGATAGAAAGCGAACGATAGGAGACTTGTCATTTGTCATTGGTCATTTGTCACTGGTCATTCGTCACTTGACATCGCCTCTTGGTCTCCGCCGACTTGGTGAATGGACAAATGACAAGTGACAAGTGACCAATGATAAATGACCAATGACAAGTAACGAATTCTCAGTCGCCTCTGCCCGAGGGTAACTCTATGATGAAGCGAGCGCCTCGCGGCTGATTGTCTTCAACCCAAATGCGGCCCTTGTGATCGGCGATTATGTGGCTCACGATCGCAAGTCCCAATCCGGTTCCGCGCTCCCGAGTCGAGAACTTGGGCAAGAACAACTTCTCTCTATCCGCCGGTCTTATCCCATGTCCGGTGTCCGAGACGATCAGTCGCACAACGTCGCTCGAACGCGGCTGCAAAGACTGAATCCTGATCAGCTTCTCAGTAGTAGAGGGTGGCTCTCCATTAGATCCGTTTCCTTCCGCACTCCCGTCGGGTGCCAGAGCTTCGACTGCGTTCTCGATCAGGTTAACCAGCGCGCGTTTGATCTGTTCCTGGTCCAATCGGAGCGCGGGAAGGTCATCGGCCAGATCACACTCGATTCTCATTCCGTCCAGCCGGTCGGCGTACAGGTCGACCGCGTTTCGGACGACATCATTAAGAGAAGCCGGTGCAGGGCGAGCTTCGGGGAGGCGGGCGAAGCGAGAAAACTCTTCGACCATGCGTTGCAGAGCGGCGACCTCGCGGACGATGGTGGCCGTGCCTTCATTGACGACCTGGTCGAAGCGCGAGCCGTGTGACCCTTGTATTCCTCGCTGGTAATTGCGAAGGATCCGCTCGGCCGAGAGTTGAATCGGCGTGAGGGGATTCTTGATCTCGTGTGCCATGCGGCGGGCGACTTCGCTCCAGGCCGCGGACCTCTCCGCTTGAATCAGATCGCTCAGATCTTCAATGACGATTACCCATCCTTCGACGGCGCCTTCGGAGCTTCTGAGCGCGACTGCCGTAGTCGCGGTGTGAAGCGCGCTGCCGTCGGCCCTTCTAAACTCGACCTCGGCCTGAGCCGTTTCGCTTCTCCGGGATCGGCGGCAAAGCGCGGCCAGCTCCTCACCCTGACGTCCGCCGACCAGTTGATCAATTGGAGTGCCGACGTCGGGCTTCTTCGAGAACCCGAGCATCGCGATGGCGGCTCGATTGATGGTAGTGATGCCGGTCTTCTGATCAGTC
>DASYSA010000687.1:0-15075 GCA_036003885.1 Blastocatellia bacterium
AAGACGGTCTACGACCTTACCTCGGCGAACTACTTGAGGGCCTTTGACTCGCTCTATCTTCAGGCGTATTGGAGAACGATCTGGATAGCCACGGTCACCACTGTTATGACAGCCCTGATCAGTTTCCCCGTCGCCTACTACATAGCCCTTCGGGTTCGGCCGCGCTGGAAGCGAGTACTTCTCGTGCTTACAGTCATCCCCTTCTGGACAAGCTTCCTGATTCGAACCTACTCGTGGATCCTGCTTCTGCGCAGCGAAGGAGTGATCAACTCGGCATTGGTACACACCGGGCTGATCGGTGAACCGGTGAAGCTGCTCTATTCAGACTTCGCTGTTCTGGCCGGCCAGGTATACGGCGAGCTTCCCTTCATGATTCTGCCGATCTACGTAGTTCTCGAGCGTCTGGATATTCGCTTACTGGAGGCGGCCCAGGACCTCGGAGCTAATCGGCTGTGGACATTTCTGAAGGTGACCCTTCCGCTCTCTCGGCCCGGAGTGATTGCCGGAACTGTGCTTGTTTTCATCCCGTCGCTTGGGGCCTTTATCACGCCGGACCTCCTTGGGGGCGCGAAATCGGTGATGATCGGCAATCTGATACAGAACCAGTTCTCGCAGTTGAATCAACCATTCGGTTCCGCCTTGTCTTTGATCTTGACCGCTGCAGTCCTGGTGCTGCTTGCTATTGCCATGAAGGCGGGCCTGAAAGCGAGCGAGATGGCTTAAGGAAGGATCTAGGATTTAGGATCTAGGATTCAGGATTTAGGATTTAGGATTTAGCGCCTTCCTTAAATTAGCAGCCCGGATTTACCAGCTGGGAAGCTGGATCCTAAATCCTAGATCCTACATTATCCTAAATCCTAAATCCTAGAGATCCTAGATCCTAGATCCTAGATCCTATCTTTCACTGTCTGTCTGAATGAAGCTCGTGCACGGTTACAAGGGAGATCGTGGTGGGAATGCCGTTGTCGACCGCGACCTTAAGAAGAACCTGATAATACCTTGGCAGAGTACCGCCGGGCCGGAGTAGCCGCTGGCTGAGGTAGCGAAGATGGTCCTCCGCGGTGACGTATTCGGCTGCCGCCTGCGTCCCCTCGCTGTGGGTGCCCGCGAGTACCATTACTATATTCGGTTCTGAAATGTTGGGCTTGACGGTGATCAGTGCGTAGTCCTCAATCAACCTGCCGGTTGCCATGTCGAATTTCGCCCGATACTCCAACTCCTCACCATCCAGCGGATTTCGATTTACAATGGTCGCGCTGGCGCCATGAATAAAGTCCTCCTTTATTGGGATCTTCCCCGACCATTCGTTGACCCACGCGCTTCCGAGCAGGATTACATCGTGATTCTTGAGGTCTTCGGCCGTCACCGTGCGGCTCTGCTTCACGACAGCATTCTTGCCCGACCTGCTGAGAAACGCGCTCACTCCCTGGAGTCCGATAGCCTCCCCGACACCCGTGTATTCATCATGGGACAACACGAGTCTCCGGATCGGATTCACCACGAATTGTTCCCGCCGAAGCGTTTCCGCCAGTGATTGAGTCTCTGCGGCTGATAGCTCTATCGCTCTCTTCGATAACAAGGCTGGATCAGCCGGATTCCAGAAACGATAGACCGGGGGATTGCTGAGCACGAGCAGACTTGGATCCCCAGAGACGAAGAAGGGCTCCCAAACAGATTGGTATACAGCCGAAAGTCCTTTCAGTGAGTTCATATGTTCTAGCCGTCTTTGCAACTGCCGATTGGAAAAAGCCAGAATAGCAACGATGAGCAGCAGAGAGATCAGCGCGCCGCCAAGCGAGATGAACACCGTTTTCGGACGGCCGTGGACAGACGAAACCGGAACAAGAGTGTCAGCTTCGTCGGGCTCGATAACCTCCGGCAGTTTACTCGAACGCCGAGTGAAGATCGGCGTATAGCTGCCAACCGGAATTCCCAGTAGGATCTCATCGCTCTCACCCTCGCTTTTGTAATAGCTCTCCAGCTTCTTCCGTAACTCGTGGGCTCCGACTCGCACGATTGGGTCCAGGGCCGGGTTATACGTCTGATCGCGGCCGAAAACCTCGCACCCGATAAGGTATTCGTTCAGTTCCGAAGCACGTCCATTCAGGTACTCGTCGCAGACGAGTTGCAGAAACCTTGTCTTCATCGGCGCATTGGCGAAATGTCTGCTGCTGAGGATGCGCCCCAGAGCCTTACGCACTTCTTCCTCGCTCGGCGCCTGAGCTGGCTGAGACTTCTTGCCTAAGGTTGCCGCCATATTCGTCATCCTCGTGATTCGCAATTCGCAATTCCTCGACGTTAGGCCTCGCCATAACGGTTAGATATCCGTAATGGGCTTGATCGGTTCGCCGTTTCCTCTACTATTGTAATCGCACTACAGAGATCATGGACGCTCCCCGCACTATAGTTTAAAGGCAGAGCTGACATCAAGAATCCGGAAGAGCAAGCTCTGAGTTCAGCCCGAGCAGCGGCTGGTCCCATTCAGTCACACATGCGTCTTATTACGAGCTGTGAGGAGCGCTCGGCGACTTAATCCCCGGATAGCGCAGGTGATCGTGGCTGAACTGCACCACACGGATCCAGCCCATTGTAAGAGAAGCGACCACGATAGACTAGAGCAACCAAGTCCCTTGAGTGCGATCTGACGACAGGTATCTCTACGCGATGTCCCATACCGCGACGAAAGAACGTCACGATTGAGACGAACCCAGGGCTCGCTCAAGCGCCGTCTGTCCCGTTGTTTTCTGGATTGCTTATCTGACGCTGAGTTGAAGCACAGCAGAACTGAAGAAGAGGAGGATTGCATGACTACGAGGTTGAGAGGTGCGTTTAGACTTGGGAGTGGATCGGATTTCGCGACGGTTCGCGGTCTGATGGTGTTTCACTCCATCGTAGAGCCGATGATCCCTCTGGTAGTCGCGGCATCGATCTCGTTGGTCGTAGTTGGGATTACGAGAGCGCAGACCGTAGGAGTCGGGGCCGGCAGTTATACCAGGACGTTGCCGCCGGGCGCGACCGCTCCGCAGAGCACAATCTTCAAGACGTTTGCCGGCCCCGTGCCTACGCACAAGTTTTGGACTTCCAAGTACTGGAATCCGTTGGGAACCCTCTCGAACGGCGGGCCCGTCTACATGTTTCCCGAGCCTCTCTCGATTCAGCCAACCGCAAGCGGGCTGGTTGCGGGTTACTTCGCGAGCGTAAACAACAATGGTTTTTGGTTTAATAAGCCCTTTCAGCCGGACCTCACCATTGGAGTAGCCGGACTGAATACGAGCGTGGTGAACGTGAGTGACTCAAGCGATTGGGCGGTCGATCTCAACTTTGGGCCTCTTACGACGCGCGTCGGTCGCGGGATGCCATTCATCTATGGGCTCACGAATGGCAGCAAGCCGACGGTGACCTTCAGTGGGCAGCCGACGATATTTTCCAACAGCGGCAACGTGCTCGGCGTCAGCATAGCCGTGAACAACTACGGACTGTTCGGCCCGCCCGGCAGCACCTGGACCGGAATCGGAACGACCACTTTGACGTGCAATCCACCGAGCGGAGCTAACTATTTTTCAGTGGCGCTTCTGCCGAACCAGGCCGCGCTCGCTACTTTTGCCAGCCGCGCATTTTCATTTCCGATCGACACCACTGTGGGCTGGAACTACAACCCGAGCAACAGCCAGGTGACCACCACCTACACAGTCACGACGCAATCGATGGATGGCGTCAGCAGTGGTTTTCTCATGGCGCTGTACCCTCACCAGTATGCGTCGTTGCAGGGCTCCGTGAATACAAGCTTTGTCTACGCCAGTCCGAGGGGCCCCATGAAAGTTGTGAGCGGCCCGTCATTCACAACGGTCGATACATTTAATGGCGTTCTGCCGTTCCTCCCCCGGACCACGAACTACAACGGGGCGACGTTGCAGAGTCTGCTCAGCAGCGTTGTCAACGAAGGCAATCACTTCACAGCCAGTGACACTTACACTCTGGGCAAGCAGCTGAATCGAATCGCTCAACTGCTGCCCATTGCGCAGCAGAGCGATACGACTGCATTCAACAGCCTGCTGGCAAGTCTGAAAGGACAGTTGCAGAACTACTTCACCGCCGGCGGCAAGACTACTAATCTGTTCTACTATGACCAAAACTGGGGAACTCTCATTGGCTACCCGGCGAGTTTTGGCAGCGATACCGCTCTGAATGATCACCACTTTCACTACGGCTATTGGATTCATTCGGCGGCGCTGGTGGGCCTCTACGATCGCAATTGGATATCACAAAACCAATGGGGAGGCATGGTCGATCTGCTGCGCCAGGACTTCGCAAATACCAACCGAAACAATGCCCTGTTCCCATTCCTTCGGAACTTCGATGTGTACGCGGGCCACTCATGGGCATCCGGCCAGGCGCCCTTCGGAGATGGCGGCAATGAGGAGTCGACCTCGGAGGCAATCAACGCCTGGGCCGGCATCATTCTCTTTGGAGCGTTGACCGGCAATACCCAGGTCCGCGACGCCGGTATCTGGGGTTACACGCTGGAAGTCAACTCGGCGTTTTACTATTGGTTCAACGCTATGCCGACGAAGACATTCCCCACGGGCTTCACTCGGGTGCAGATTGCAAATCTCTTTGACGCCAAGTCCGATTCGGCAACCTGGTTCGGCAATCAACCGGAGTTCGAACACGGGATAGAATTTCTGCCATTTACTGGCGCGTCCCTGTACCTGGGCCGTGATCCTGCGTACTCGCAAATAAACTTCAACGAAGTGCTGAGCTTGAATGGAGGCTCACTGCTCAACTGGCAAGATCTGATGGAGGAGTACGAGGCTTTTTTCAACCCCGACGATGCGTTCAGTCGATGGAACAACACTACCTTCACGTTTGATGGTGAATCTCGAGCTCATGAGTACGCCTGGATCAGAAGCCTGCAAGCCTTAGGCAGAGTCCATGTTGCCGTGACCGCGGACTGGCCGTTCTACGCAGTTTTCAGAACGCCCGCAGGCGTCACTACGCATGTTGCGTTTAACCCGACGGGAACCACAGTCACCGTGAACTTCTCGGACGGCGCCAGCCTTACGGTGGCGGCGGGTGCCCAGGCCACCGATAGCGGGAGCACGGGTGGACCTCCTGCACCCCCGACAAATCTGACTGCAACCGCGGCCTCGAGTTCTTCAATCACCCTGAGCTGGAATGCGTCGCCGACGTCCGGTGTGACCTACACATTGTTCAGGAGCACCACCAGCGGATTCACACCGGCACCCGGCAACCAGGTACAGAGCGGCATCACCGGCACCACATTTTCCAACACCGGACTGACTGCAGCCACGACCTATTTCTACCTTGTCGAAGCGGTCAACTCTGGAGGCTCGTCTCCGCCCTCAAACCAGGCCACCGCCACAACCCCGGCCGCCGGCTTGCCGAACCCCTGGCAACAGAGCGACGTGGGATCGGTGGCGGCGGCGGGATCCGCCTCCGTTTCCTCCGGAACTTTCACCGTGAGAGGCTCCGGCGCCGACATATGGGGGAACGCCGACAGCTTTCATTACGTCTATCAGACTTTGACCGGAAACGGAGAGATCGTAGCCCGAGTTACGGCGGTCCAGAACACCGACCCCTGGGCCAAGGCAGGCGTAATGATTCGTGAGACGCTGGCCTCCGGCTCGAGGCATGCGTTTGTGTGTCTGACGCCCGGCAACGGCCTGGCGTTCCAGCGTCGCGTCGCGACTGGCGGGGTGAGCACCCACACCTCAGGAGGTGCGTCCACTGCGCCGGCCTGGATTCGGCTAACCCGCAGCGGCAATACCTTCACAGCGTTCAGATCCACTGATGGCGTTAGCTGGACACAAGTCAGCTCCGACACAGTCGCGATGGCAACGCAGGTCTTCCTGGGTCTCGCGGTATGCAGCCACTCTAACGGCACCATCAACACCTCCACCTTCGACAATGTTCGAGTGAGCGGTGCGGCGCCGGCCTTCTCAAATACGTTGTATGTGATCGATGGAGCTGCGCAGGGGATTGCCGCTTCGCTTTCCACTACTCCAGGCACTGCGGCCTCCACCGACTCGGCTCCCGGAGCGGGCGGAGCCAACCACGACGGCACGCCCACTAACCCGTTGGTGTATACACTTTCCGGCCTGACTGCGACCTTCAACTCTGTTCAGAGTACACAGTTCACTCTCTACGTGGACGCGGGTGCACATGCTGGAGACGCCATTCAGGCGCGCGTAAGCTACGACTTCACCGGAGACGGCACCTTCGACCGGGTCGAGACCTACC
The DNA here is from genome assembly GCA_036003885.1 of Blastocatellia bacterium. Classification (GTDB taxonomy): domain Bacteria; phylum Acidobacteriota; class Blastocatellia; order UBA7656; family UBA7656; genus DASYSA01. The sequence goes on from DASYSA010000687.1 coordinate 6,262, forward strand.
GCTATTTTGCAACGAACGATCTGAGCGGTTGGGAGGGTTATTCCCAGGCTCAGGGGCTTCTGTCCGCAAGCGGGAGCTTCGCCAATCTGAGCAATGGACGCATACGAATCGAAGTCTGGACCGCGCTTGGGACGCAGGCAATACAGCTTCGGACCAGCGCGAGCGCGGCCGATGGACTTCAGTCCCGAATCATCGTGCCTTTCAACTGATAAGAGTTTGCATGAGTCCTTTCGGAATGATAGCAAATCAAAGATAAGGAGAGCTGGCAATGGCAGAACACAAAGAGACCTTCCGAGACATGGGATCGGCGCGGACCGCAAGAATGTTAGTCCTGGCACTGATGACGTTGTTGACGGCTGCGAATGCTCGAGGAGCTCCACCGATCGGACAGACAGTCTGGTTGAAGGCCGCGGCTACCGGCGGATTTGTGTCGGCGGATACCAATCGCGGCTCATTTGCTCCGCTCGTGGCCGATCGCACTTCGGTCGGCACGTTCGAGCAGTTCCAGGTGGTCGATGGCGGTGGTGGATTCATCGCTTTTAAATCGGTTGGAACTGGACGCTTCGTCTCCGCGGACTTGAATCGCGGCACGTTTGCTCCGCTTGTGGCCGACCGCACCGCGATAGGCGGTTGGGAGCGTTTTCAGTGGATCGAGTTAGCAGGCGGATCGATTGCGCTCCGGGGCAGCACTACCAACAAGTATGTCGCCGCTGATCTCAACCGCGGCGCCTTCGCCCCGCTCGTCTCCGACCGAACAGCGATCAGCACGTGGGAGACGTTCAGCTGGGCAGCTACAGGCGCTCCTCCCCCGAGCTGGCGATTAGTATGGTCTGACGAGTTCAATGGGACGTCGATTGATAGAAACAAGTGGACGTTCGACCAGGGCGGAGGCGGCTGGGGCAATTCCGAGCTACAGAACTACACAGACCGAGTCGAGAACGCCCGGATCGAAAATGGACATCTGGTCATCGAGGCCCGGCGCGAGAACTTTGGGGGAAATGCCTACACCTCGGCTCGCATGAAGACACAGGGACTGGCATCCTGGACTCACGGTAGGATGGAAGCGCGCATCGATCTACCGGCCACAAAGGGGATGTGGCCCGCGTTTTGGATGCTCGGGACCAACATAACCTCCGTGGGATGGCCCGCCTGTGGCGAGATCGACATCATGGAGATGGCTGGGGGTGGGACTCGCGAAAACACGATTCTCGGTACGATTCACTGGGACTTTAATGGTCACGCCTCATTTGGAGGGTCGATTTCAGGCACCCACTGGCCGGACACATACCATATCTATGCCATCGAATGGGAGCAATCTGAGATTCGGTGGTTCGTGGATGGCGTCCAATATGTGACCGCGAACATCACGATCAACAACACGGAGGAGTTTTCTCGGCCATTTTTCCTCCTGTTGAACCTTGCGGTCGGCGGAACGTTCCCCGGTAATCCGGACTCGACGACGGTGCTGCCGCAACAGATGCTAGTTGACTACGTCAGGGTGTATCAGAGGTAAGGAAATGCGAAGTTCGAAATGCGAAGTTCGAAATTGCCCGTTCACTTCGAAAACAAGAAATTCGCATTTCGAATTTCGAATTTCGCATTTCCCTTAATTCTCTTTGAAAAGTATTGCCGCGGATGTTAATCATAAGTGTTCGAACCTGTTGGCTTAGGTTGGTTGATGAACATCCTCGGAATCACGGGACAGGACAGAGACGCAGCGGCCGCATTGATATGCGACGGAGCAGTTGTCGCTGCCATCGAAGAAGAGAAGCTTTCAAGAATACGGCACATCGGTATGGACTACGCCGGCGGCTTGCCCGACCGGGCGATCAAGTTCTGCCTCGAGCGTGGCGGCATCGCCTTCGATGAAATTGACTACGTCGCCTACTACCTCGAACCCTATAAGCTCTTTCACCGTGAGATTGCGTTTTATTCCTCTCACGCTATGGACACTCCGGCCCCTTCTCCCTTCGAGTCGTTTCCTAACTACTTCGTCGATAGCCTCAACGGATTGAGACAGAGGTTGAGGACGAGAGCTATGGGAGAAGCGCGGCTCGGTGAACGCGGTCAGTTCATCGACGTGAACCACCAGTTGGCTCACGCAGCCAGCGCGTTTTACGCTTCGGGATTCGAGCGGTCGGCAATTCTGTCCCTCAACAACAGGGGAGATATGACTTCGACCGCCCTCATGACGGGCGAGGGTGAGCGAATCGAGATTCAAGCCGAGGGGCCGTTCCCGCACTCGCTGGGTATGGTCTATAGCGCGGTAACTGCGTTCCTTGGGTTTGGGTTCGTTGACGACTGGCATAAGACGATGTGGTTGTCGTCAACCGGCGAACCCGAGTTTGTAGATCTGTTCAAGAAGCTTGTGTTCGTCGGGCCCAGCGGGCTGCCCGAAGTCGACCTCGATTACTTTGATCTCTCCCAGAGAGGGCAGCCACCGCTGGCTGAGAGGTTCGTCAGGCAAACCGGCCTCACTTTGCGCGGCAAGGATGATCCCATAACACAGAAGCATCGCAACATCGCTGCCAGTCTCCAGTCGCGCATTGAAGATGTCTTGTGCGAAGTGGCCACGCGCCATCGAGAGCGGACCGGCGAGGAAAACCTCTGCCTTGCCGGGGGAGTGGCTCTCAACAGCCTTGCGAATTCGGCCATCGAGCACCGCTCCGGTTACAAGAGGCTCTTCGTGCAGCCGGCGGCGGGCAATGCGGGGTGTGCAATCGGCTCGGCGCTTTACGTCTGGCATCAGGTCCTTGGAAACAGAGACCGGGTTTACCAGATGCGGCATGCCTTTTTGGGACCCCAGTATGATGAAGAAGAGATCAAGAACGTGCTGGACAATTGCAAGCTGGGCTACGAGTATTTTTTGACCGAAGAAAAGCTTGTTACTGAAGTGGCCCGGCTCATCGAGCAGGGAAGGATAGTAGGCTGGTTTCGAGGTGCGATGGAGTTTGGGCCGCGGGCTCTCGGCGCTCGCAGCATCCTCGCTTCGCCGATAAGTGAGGTTACCGGGGACAACCTGAACATCTACATCAAACAGCGCGAGGATTTCAGACCATTCTCGGCCGCGGTGCCCGAAGAACGCGAAGGTGAGTTCTTCGAGCAAAGCAACCTAACCCCTTTTTTACAGGGTGTGAGCCGCGTGCGCGCAGGCAAGGAGTCGCTGATTCCGGCTGCCGTATTCGGCAAAGGGCAAGTGCGCGTGCAGAGTGTTGACCGGAGGACCAATCCCTCGTTCTGGAAGCTGCTTGTGAAATTCGGTGAATTAACAGGCGTGCCGGTCTTGCTGAACACCTCGTTCAACCTGTTTGGCGAACCTGTGGTGTCGACTCCTCGCGAGGCAGTACGCGGGTTCTACTGTTCGGGAATCGACTGTCTCGCGATTGGTAATTTTCTGGTGAAGAAGTAGGGGAGAAGGTGTCAGGTACCAGGGGTTAGGTGTCAGGTGTGAGGTGCCAGGTTTGAGGTGTCAGGTGTGAGGGGACCTTGGCACGCCATACGTCGGATCTCGCACGTTAGACCTCAAACCTGACACCTGGGACCTACTTATGACGAAGCGAAGAGAAGGGTGTGAGGTGCCAGGTGTCAGGGAACCTGGCAAGCCATACCAGGTGAGACCTCAGACCTCTCAACCTGACACCGGACACCTGGAACCTAGCTATGACAAAGCGATCTTACCTTGTAACGGGCGGAGCCGGATTCATCGGCAGCCACATTTGTGAGCGTCTCGCCCGAGATGGCCACGCCGTTCGCGTGCTCGATGACCTGAGCTCTGGAAAAGAACGGAACGTTGAGCACCTCAGCGGGGATGTGCAGCTGATTCGCGGAGACATACGCGATCCGAAGTTGCTCGGCGACGTCATGCGCGGAGTTGAGGTAGTGTTTCATCAGGCCGCGTTGGGATCCGTGCCGCGCTCCGTAGCGGATCCGCTCACTACTCACGAAGTGAACATCACCGGAACCCTGAACGTTCTGCTGGCCGCCCGCGATGCCGGAGTGCGTCGTGTGGTCTCCGCCTCGAGCTCTTCTATCTACGGCGAGACACCCGTGTTGCCAAAGCACGAAGGGATGACACCGCAACCGCTCTCACCCTATGCTCTGTCGAAGCTCGCAGGCGAGCACTACATCAGAATCTTCAAACAAGTCTACGGATTCGAAGCCGTCTCGCTCCGCTACTTCAACATCTTCGGCCCGCGACAGGATCCCGAGTCTCAATACGCCGCCGTGATACCCAGGTTCGCCAGCGCGTTGCTCGAGAACAAGCGGCCCGTTGTGTATGGTGATGGGCTTCAGTCACGCGATTTCACCTATGTCGAGAATGTCGTTGAAGCGAATCTGTTGGCGGCAGAGGCTGAAGGCGCTGCCGGTCGCGAATTTAATGTTGGCTGCGGCGGCCGCTACAGTCTGCTGGATCTGCTGGCCAGGCTCAAGGCGATCATCGGAAGTGACATAGAGCCGCTGCACGAAGCGGCTCGCGCCGGAGACGTTCGCGACTCGCAAGCTTCAATCGAGTCGGCCCGAGAGGCACTCGGTTATAATGTAACGGTCGGCTTTGAAGAAGGTCTCACTCGGACCGTTGACTGGTATCGAGCGAAGAGTGACTGAAGGCCGGCGTTGTCCCCCGTGCGCAGTACGCTCTCGGATCCGGTGAGAGAGTCATCATGCAGCCCTGGAACGCTCAAGCCGTGCCTTTCGTGAGTTGTTTCTTCAGGTATACCCTCAGTTCAGACGATGAATTGTCCATCTCAGTCTTGAACCCCTCGAGTCTGTTCATGAAGTAGTTGAACGTCCAGACCGCGGGAATTGCGACTATCAAGCCGAAGGCCGTTTCAATGAGTGCCTCCGAAATCCCTCCGGACACCACCTTGATGCCGGAGGCGTCACTCACTCTCATACTTTGGAACGCATCAATAATTCCAATGACAGTACCCAGCAGTCCGACGAATGGCGCGGTCGATCCGATAGTGGCCAGGCCGGATAAGCCGCGCCCGAGCTCGCCGGTCTTGAGAGCCCTTGCGCGCTCAACTGCATCACGTATTGCGTCCGCGATGGCTGAAGGAGCCTCACCCTCGGCCTGCTGCGCAAGCAACTCCTGGAGTCCCGCGTTTACGATAATGGCCAGATGGGACCTCTTGTGTTGCTCGGAGATCGTGATCGCCTCCGCTATTCGCCTGTCCCGGAGTGCGTTCGTTACTTGAGGGGCGAATCGCCGCGACTGATTTCGCGCCGCGTTGAAAGTGAGCCACCGCTCCAGCATAACGCTCATTGAGTAAATGCTCATGAGCACCAGGACAATGGCGACCCCTCTTGCCGGCCAACCCATCCGGCCGATTATATCCTTCAGCCCAAAGCTCTCGGGGGATCCGGCGACAGAGTCATTCAGTCCTGTGGTCGTCTGAAAGAGAAAGAGCGCAAACCCGCAAGCGGCTTCATAGACGCATTGATGCAATAACATTAGTTAGTCTCCTGGGAAGTCTGTGGCGCTCGAGGATCAGCCTGAGTCAGCAAGGCCGCGACGGCCCGGAATCCTCAGAGGTGCTGAAACTGACTAGTACCTTAGACACCATCAATCAGGGCATGTTCCCAGCCCTCTTGTTGATCAACGCGAAGAGGCGAGCTGAACGATCCAACTCGTGGCCGGCGGCAAGCGCCGTCCTTTACAACTTAATTGGAATAGGTGTAGGTTCGGCTCGTTCTCAAATTGCTCAATAGAACGCGTAGGGGGACATAAAGATGAAGGTCTCTTCTTTCTCTGAAATAGAAAGCGATTTCGTCGAGCGTGTTCATAAGGCGGTCTGGTGCAGCGTGGCGACCCTCGATACAAGGAATCGTGTGCGATCAAGGCTGCTCCACACAATATGGGAAGGGTCCACGGGTTGGGTGGCGACTATGCGTCACTCGCTGAAAGCGAGGCACCTCGATCATAATCCGTATGTTTCACTGGCCTACATTGCAGATGTAACCAGTCCGGTCTATGTCGACTGCACGGCGGAGTGGCAGGATGACCTGGCGAGCAAGCAACGGATCTGGGAGATGTTCAAGTCAGCCTCACCGCCTTTGGGGTACGACCCTGCGCCATTCTTTGGTAGCGTAGATAGCCCCGCTTTCGGCCTGTTGAAGTTCAGTCCGTGGCGGATAGAACTCTTCGACATCGACAATAAGGACGACCCCAAAAGAATCTGGCGGCGATGAGAGTGCGTATGATTCGAGGACGCACGAAAGCGCACCGATCGCAGGCCGTGATGGAGACTCATTCGCGTAACATAAGTCTCTTCTGCAACCCGAAGGCTTAAGAGTTTCACCCTGTTCCGACCTCGACCCCTTCCACACACCGCAGGATCGGTGTGCCTTCGACGTGTTCTGCCGGGCTGGGAGCACTAATGTTCGCATCTGGGTTCCCTCCTAACCTGTCCATCAGCAGCGTTAAGGCATCGAGAGGTGGCACGCCGAGGCGGGGAACCCAACCAGAGCCTCGTATCCTTCCCGCATCAAGGGGTGGCGACCGGCGTCTGCCCGCTCAGTTGAAAATAGGGGAATTCCTCCCCATATCCACGTAGGTTTACGGATAGACCGGTTGGCTATCCCCGTGCAAAAATGCACGCTGCGGTACTAGCGTCTTTGCTGACCTTTTGGAAGAGGCATTACTGTCTCTGGCGCCGACCAAACGCTCGGGGTTTCGAGGGACCTACCGCCCGGAAATGCGGGGTGGACTCGTGGGGATCAAGACCTCCTCTATTTTAATTGTTGACCGTAAGGATGCCGCCCATACCTTCCTTGCAAGCTGCCTCCCTGATTACTATGAGTGTGTTCCTGCCAGGAGCGCCGAACAGGCGATCGAGAAGCTCAGGGAGCGACCCTTCGATCTGGTGATAACGGACATTACAATGTTCAACCCTTCAGGGATGGCCCTGTGCGTGTTCATCCATAGGACCTATCCCGAATCGATCCTGGTAGCGATGTCGGGACTTGGCGGGGTCCAGTACGAGATCGAAGCGATGCGTCAAGGGGCCTTCGAGTACATCGAAGAGCCGTTCGATTCGGCAGAGGTGTGCGCCTCGGTTGAGCACGCTCTGCGGCACAAGGCACTTTTCAACAGGCTCAGCTCACCAGCCGAACCCCCTAGAGAAGCCAATCCGCTTCTGGAAGGCGCGTACGAAGCAGACGGCATCGAATCCGCGCATTCCTTCCTGCGAATGTAACTTTGATTCGAGACTCGGTCCCGCTCCCAATGGGGTCTGGTATGGATGGAAGACTTAACGGCAGGGCCAGTGGTGACGCGTGTCGCCTGTTTTCGCAGTGGTGATTTGTGAGCGACAAGACGGCTTCGATTCTGATTGCAACACACGACGAGCCGCTCGGCTGGCTGCTGGCAGAGTGCCTGCGGCTTTATTACCGCTGCGAGACCGCGGATGCCGCCGGTGATGCCGCGCGAGTGCTGATGGCGAGATCCTTTAACCTGGTGATCGTAGAGATCGACGCCGGCGCGCCCTCACAGCTTGAATTGTGCCGGCTCATAACCGGAGTCTATCCCCAGACCCGGCTCCTTATGATCCTCGAAGAGGACTGCCTACAGGACGCGATCAAGCTAGTGGCGCGGAGGCGCTTTGAATATCTGGTAAAACCGATCGACGTCTCCCAGGTGTTGAGGTCGACCCGACGAGCTCTGTGGGCGCAAGCCCATATGGCCGCCCGGCCATCCCGACTGACCTCGCTCGGCGAGGCGGTCGCCTCGGGCTTTCATGGAGTTGATTCACCCGTGCGAGCTCCCGATACGGCGCGTGGTGACGAGACTAGCTCGAGTGTGAGGACCTCAAGCGACCGCAGAAAGGACGAGCGGGTTGCATATCTGTGCGAGGTCCAATGCGAGAGCGCAAACGACAGGCGATTCACAACGCGAATCAACGATATCAGCGTTGGCGGCGCGTTCATCGACTCGATGATCCCTTTGAGGGTCGGCTCGATTTTAAAGCTCATCTTTCGCGTGCGCGCGGCCGAGATAACAGCTATGGGCGAGGTGCGCTACAGCATGCCTCGGATCGGAATGGGCATCAGATTCGTTGATCTCAATCCGGAATACGGCGCAGCCATTGCAAGCGTCGTGGGCGAGAATTCACACAGAGGCCCTGTCCCCAACGGGGGCGACTGGCAAAGCTCCAGCCGCTAAGAAGACAGGAGTTGGGAAGATCGTGAACAGCGAAGAAACCTCACTACTGATTGTCGATGATGACGCCTCTATCTTGAGGCTACTGGTTAAATACATCGGCTCATCCTTCTCATTCTCGACGGCGGCAAGCGCCGAAGAAGCCGCCGACCTTCTATCGCGACAGTCATTCAAGCTGGTGCTGACCGACATCAAGATGCCGGGCGCCTCGGGAGTAGACCTGTGCCGGTCGATCAACAGTCTCTACCCCGATACCGTTGTGATACTGATGTCGGGAAGCGCCGAAGTACGGGACGTAATCGGGGCGATGAAGGAAGGGGCCTACGATTGTGTGCTCAAACCGTTCGACCAGTTTCAAGTGACGGTAGGGATCGAGCGCGCGCTCCGGCACCAGATGCTGCTGGCAGCAGTGAACCGTCTTGGGCCAGAGTACAACGGAAAGCCCAGGGCTGCTTTTGCCTCTCTTGATTCTTCGAATGAGGCTTCCGGTCCGATGGCGGAGGCGCAATACGAGGGCTATCACGCAACGCTTCGCTCTGCTGCTGAAGCGCTGGGCACGCGCGACGCGGCGGCTGTAAGCCACTCACACCGCGTCGTTGCCGCTTCCCTGATGGTGGGGAAATCTCTGAGCCTGGGCCAGGACGACTTAATCG
>DASYSA010000688.1:0-24287 GCA_036003885.1 Blastocatellia bacterium
CCATACAACCCTTGTTTGACTCTCAATTCTCCACGTACGACAATCCTGTATCAGATAAGTTTGTCGCAGTACCAAACCCCGAGTGAAGTACGCGGCAGTAGTGTCTTCCAAATTGAATTTAAGCGGAGGCAGGTCATGAAAAGTTTAGCCCCCACGACGCGACGCACTCTCCAACGGATTTGCAGCAGTGCGGCACGAACAAGTCTCTTCATCCCATTGGCGTTCTCCATCTTTGCTATCGCGCCGGGCCTCAACGCGCAGGGCTCGTCTGTGCGCGTGGAGACCTTCGCCTTCAAACCAAACGGTATCGTGAGCGTTGAGAACTCGCAGGGCGCGACCCGGATTTCAGTCTGGGATACGCCGACCGTTCGCGTGGTCGCCGAAAAGAGAGGCGGCTCGGCGAGTCCGCTGCATCCAGCGGATCTGGTGCTGATGGCCGCGGGGGACACGATCGTGGTTCAGTGCAGGCCCCCGGCGGGATCCGGGCGCATCGACCTGATGATCTACGTGCCAATGAGCGCGCATCTCGAGATCACCGGCGGTTCCTGGCCAGTCGAAGTGAGCGGATCGCTTGCTGGCGCGACAGTCGATACCACGACCGGGGCTATCGATTATCAGTTGCCGCGCATGGACGACGCGCGATTTGTCATGCGTTCGGCTCGCGGCCTCGTGAAGTCGACGATTCCTCTGGCTGAATCTGAGCGAATCGGAATCCACGACCTTCAGGGAAGAATCGGATCTGGGAGCGCTCCGATTTCCCTTAGCAGCCAGACCGGTAATATCACACTCGGGGCTGCGGCTGGCGGATCTCTTGCGGGGCGGGCAAGGCCTCCTCAGCAGACCGTCGACGGGGGACGGTCAGTCGTAGCTGAGGCGCAACAGGAGAGCAGCCCGGCGGGCTATTCGAATGCTCAGAGAAGCACAAGTCGCGATTATACCCGTACGAATGGACCGCAGGGGCGTTCCGTTGATCCGACCGGTTACGATTCCAGCAACTCCTCGCCGCCTGCGCAGCGTTCGGGTGGCGCAGCGAACCGCAATCCGGGCGGCTGGGTGGATGTCGGGGGAACCAGTAGCAGCGATAATTCTTCCGTTGAATACAAGAGCGGGCCCATGGAGCGCCCGGCCGTGCACAAAAGCACAAGCACCGGAGGATCGGGTTTAAGGGTAAGAATTATTCCTTCGAATCAGCCCCTCGGAGCAACCCGCGATGACAACTCGATCTACGACGATCCAAAAAACGACCCGAAGAACAACGATGACGATCCGATCTTCAACCCATCTAAGGACCGTGACAGCCAGTCTTCGAGCCGCACCGATACGACGGTACAGCGGGCGGGATCGAGTCAGCCTTCACGTCCCAACTACGATCAGCCGGCAGGAAACCCCCGTGGCAGCCGGCCTCAGGCTGCTGACGACGCCGATGACCGGCAGGGACAGATAGCCTCGTCCGGATCGAGACCCAACGGACCGCCCGATCTGCGACGGAGCAGCGTTGACGACGATGCCGTAGATCCGACCTCGCCGCCAAGACTCCCACGCGACGCTAAGTCGCCTGCGGACGACGCCATCAAGCTTAACGCATCTGTCGTGAATCTGAACGTCGTTGTAACCGATCGTTCAGGCAAGGCGTTGCCAAACTTGAAGAAGGAAGACTTTCAGCTGGCGGAGAATGGGGACCCGCAGACTATTGAGTTCTTCGCTCCGTCGACCGCTCCGTTCAACATGGTCCTGTTGCTGGACCTGTCGGGTTCGATTCAGGACAAGCTCGACATGGTGAAGGCGTCGGCGCTGAAGTTTATCGATGTGATCGGCCCGAATGACAAGGTCGCAGTCGTAACCTTTACCCACGAAGTGCGGGTCATCTCGCAGCTGACGAACAATCGGGATCTCCTGCGGAGTCGAATTCAGTCGATCCCGAGAGCGGTCAGCGGAACTGCCTTCTACGAAGCGATGTGGTTCACGGTAGTTGATACCCTTCGCGGCACAGAGGGCCAACGAAACGCGATAGTGGTTATGACCGACGGCGTTGACAGCTCGCTCGACCGTTACAACCCGGCGCCCACGAGAGTATCGTTCAACAGACTGGCCGCCAGGCTTGAAGAATCCGATGTGATCGTATTTCCGATCTATCTTGATACCGAATACGAGGAGGTCTTCGAGCGGCAACAGAGCACGACGGAAGCGTATGCGATAGCGCGCTCACAGCTGGAGCGGATAGCGGAGCTGACGGGGGGGCAGATCTTTCAAGCCCAGGAGGCGAAGGACCTGTCGGGCGTTTACAAGCAGGTGGCTGCTGCGCTTCGAACGGTCTACAGCGTAGGCTACTATCCGACTAATGCCGAAAAGGACGGGTCCTATCGCAAGGTCCGAGTGGCGGTGGACCGGAATGGCGCCGCGGTTCGGACAAGAAAGGGCTACTACGCGAAATAGGAAAGGGGAAATGCGAAATGTGAAGTGCGAAATCAGCACTTCGCATTTCCGCATTTCGACTTTCTGCATTTCGCACTTCGAATTTCGCACTTCGCATTTCCTTCCTCCCCGCGTATAATCAGTCATTTATCAGGTCTAGCCTCGGCGGGCAATCTGTATGAAAGACGTCCGCATACTGCTCAAGAACGTCCGACCCTATGCCGGCCTATTCGCGCTGGCTCTGTTTCTCATGCTTCTCGTGGCCCTGTTCGAAGCCGGGCGTACCGCGCTGCTCAAGTCCATCATCGATGAACTGCCGAGCACTCCAAGACCAAGTCTGGGCCTCTCCTCGCTGGTTTCGGTGCGCCGGTACCTCCCGGAGGGGGTAAATGCCCTTCCAATTATCGCGGGCCTCCTCGTTCTATTCACCATAATCCGCGGAACTTCGGAATATCTCTCAAGCGTGTTGATGTGGCGCGTTGGAGTCAGCGTCGTCGTTGATCTGCGCCAACGACTCTATGACCATGTACTCCAACAGTCGAGCGAGTTCTTTACCGACCATCCGACAAATGAACTGACGACCCATATAATCAGCGACGCCGACAAGGTTCAGACTTCAGTTTCGACTCTGCTCGCAGACATACTGCGCGAAGGGCTGACCTTCATCTCGCTGCTCGCTCTCGTCTTCGTGCTCAACTGGCGACTCACGCTGGGAGTTCTGGTGGTGGGCCCCATTGTCTTTCTTCTTACCTCGAAGTTCGGCAGAAAGCTTCGCCGCATTGCCAACTCGACTCAGGAAGGCACGGAAGATGTTCTGGACGTCGCGCAGGAGAGCATATCGGGCCATAGAATAGTGAAGGCGTTTGGAATGGAACGCTTTGAGCAACGCCGCTTCCGAGACGCCCTTATTCGCCTGGCAGAGACTCAAGTGCACGCGGCGAGAGTTGTTTATCTGTCGTCGCCGATCCTCGAGCTGGTAGGTGTGCTGATCGCCGCCGGCTTTGTGCTCTACGCCAAGAGCGAGATCGAGGCGGGCATGATGACGATTGGAGACTTTGGGACCTACATCGTAGCAATGCTCGCAATGTACGACCCGCTGCGGCGACTGTCGCGGGCCCAGAACTATTTCCAGCAATCATTCGCAGCCAGCACCCGAATCTATTCTCTCCTCGACACCCATACTGAGAAGAGCGACGTTCCAGGTGCAATTGAGCTGGCCCCGCTCAGTCAGAGCATCGAGTTAAGGAAGGTCTCTTTCAGGTATCAGGATACGGCGGATTGGATACTGAGGGACGTCAGCCTCGAAGTGCGGAGAGGCGACGTGGTTGCGCTCGTTGGGCTTTCCGGAGCGGGCAAAACGACCCTTACGAACCTGCTGATGAGGTTCTACGATCCATCCGAAGGGAAGATAATGATCGACGGCGTAGAGTTGAGCGCCGCAAAGCTTGCCAGCCTTCGTTCTCAAATCGCGCTGGTCACTCAGGATGTTATCCTGTTTAACGACTCCGTCCTGAACAACATAGCGTACGGACGGCCTGACTTCGACCGCGAACGCATCGAGGCTGCCGCTCGCGCCGCCTACGCGCACGATTTCATAATCGAGCGTGGAGGTTACGACACGGTCATCGGGGAGCGAGGGGTCAAGCTCTCGGGCGGAGAGCGTCAGCGCCTCGCGATTGCGCGCGCTCTTCTGAAGGACGCACCAATTCTGATTCTGGACGAAGCTACCTCGGCCCTCGATACTCAATCCGAGCGACTGGTCCAACGGGCGCTCTCAAACCTGATGCGCGGGCGGACGACCATAGTGATAGCGCACCGCCTCACCACGATTCATCGAGCCGACGCCATCGTCGTTCTCGACCATGGCCGCATCGTCGACGTGGGCAGCCACACAGAGCTTATGTCCCGCGGCGGAATATATCGCGACCTGTACGAGCTTCAGTTCGCGGATGACGTTGTCACCGAAGGCGAGATCGCGGTGGCAAAAGAGGAATAGGCGCCCAATCAACGGAATTATTATGATCAAGAGCATGACGGGATTTGGACGAGGAAGCGCTCAAGGCGATAGCTTCAAGGTGCATGTGGACATGCGCTCGGTAAACAATCGCTTCCTCGATATTCACACCCGGCTGCCCCAGGAGCTGGCAAGCCTCGAAGTCACACTGAAAAAACAGGTCCAGGCAGCGCTCAAGCGCGGGCGAATCGACCTGACCGTTTCGATCGACCAGCTAAAACCTGCGGCCTTCGAGATCAATCGACCCCTGGTGTCGGGATACATGTCGGCGCTGGCTGAATTGAAGTCCGAGTTCGGACTCGAAGGCGACCCCTCGCTGGAACTCGTCGCCAAGCTCCCGGGCGCGATGCAGATCTCGCAGGACTCCACCGGGTTGGACGAGGCCCTGGTAGCCGGCGTAATCGCCGCCGTCTCGGAGGCCCTCGTAGCGCTCGCGGGGATGAGGATAGTCGAGGGTCAGGAACTGGCCGCTGAGTTGACCGCGCGCCTCGACTCAATCGAATCGCATCTGCCGACCATCGACAACGCGGCCTCTCTATTGCCAGGAATCTACCGCGAGAAGCTGACCAGGCGGCTTTCCGACCTGCTGGCAGGCGGACAGATCGACGAGGTGCGACTTGCGCAGGAAGCGGTGATGCTTGCAGACCGAAGTGACATAAGCGAGGAGATCGCTCGACTCAAGAGTCATATCGTTCAGATGCGCGACGTCCTTCGGGCCGATGACGAAGTGGGCAAGCGCATCGACTTCATCCTCCAGGAGATGAATCGCGAAGCGAACACGATATTGTCGAAGTCCAATGACCTCGCAATCAGTGATGCCGCGATTGTGATCAAGACCGAGGTCGAGAAACTCAGGGAGCAGGGTCAGAATGTCGAGTGAGGGCCACACCGTCAGCCCCCCGGACGAAGGGCTGAACGCTGGAAAGATCGATCGGCCTGATTGCGGAAACCTGATTGTGGTGTCCGCTCCCTCAGGGGCAGGGAAGTCCACTCTCGTCCACAGGGTGCTCCAGTGCGACCCACTTCTTCGCTTCTCGGTCTCGTATACGACGCGAAAGGCTCGCGGCTCAGAGCGTAATGGGGTAGATTATTACTTTGTGTCTGAGAACGACTTCGCCGCAATGCGAGAAAGGGGCGATTTTTTGGAATCGGCCCAGGTGCACGGGTTCTTATACGGCACGAAGAGGGAGTTGATCGAGCAGACACTGGCAGCGGGTTTCGATGCCATTCTCGATATAGACGTACAGGGCGCCGCACAGATTCGCCGAAACTTGCCCGGCGCCGTCACTGTTTTTATTCTTCCCCCCTCGAGGCAGGTTCTTCAGTCACGGCTCGAATCACGCAATCTGAATGAGCCCTCGGATATTGAGCGGAGGATCAGAAACGCCGCCGAAGAAGTTCGAACGTTCAATGAGTTCGATTACGTTATAGTCAATGATGACCTGGAGCGCGCCACGGCCGCGCTGCAGGGGTTGATAGTCGGAGAGCGCCATCGCCCCGGCCGCCAGCGGAATGCAGCGCAAGCCATAATAGACACATTTGGAGGTAAACCGATTCATGCCTGAAGCAAAAGACGAAGATCCGTGGACAACTGACATAGACAGCAAGTACAGACTGGTGTTGCTGGCCGCCAAGCGCAGCAAGCAACTTCAGAAGGGGGCGAAGGCGCGCATTCAGAGCCCTGCAAGAAAGTTCACCCGTGTCGCGCTCGAGGAGGTCCAGCGCGGCCTGGTCCGATATCAGACCATTGTGAAGCCGACGCCCGGCGAAGAGTGAGCGGGATGTCGGCGGTCAGGAGTTAAGAATGAGAATAGCTCTTGGCGTCACGGGATGCATAGCAGCGTACAAGGCCGTGGAGGTGATGCGCGGCCTGCAGAAGCACGGGGCAACCGTTCAGGTTGTGATGTCGCGGCATGCAACCGAATTCGTGGCACCTCTGACCTTCAGCTCAATCTCGGGGCTGGCGGTGATAAGCGACATGTGGGCTCCCACCGATGATCCCGAGATCAAACACATCCAAATTGCACAGTCGATCGACCTGTTGCTGGTCGCGCCGGCAACTGCGAATGCGCTCGCCAAATTCGCAAATGGGATCGCAGACGATTTTCTGTCAACGCTCTACATTTCAACGAATGCGCCGGTTCTCGTTGCGCCGGCGATGAACGCGGAGATGTGGATTCATCCGGCAACGCAGGAAAATGTGCGGCGATTGAGAGAACGCGGTGTCCAGTTCGTCGATCCCGGAGAAGGGTATCTGGCCTGCCGAACAGTCGGCCCGGGTCGCCTGGCGGAACCCGAAGAGATTGTTCAACGTGCGCTTGAAATCATCGAGGCGAAGCCCGCAACGGGCTCCGAATCGCAACTTGCGCATCTCGACCTGCTCGAGGAACACGTACTGATCACGGCGGGGCCGACCTACGAAGCCATCGACCCGGTTCGCGGGATAACCAACCGCTCGTCCGGCCGAATGGGCTACGCGGTAGCCGAAGCCGCGCTCTCGCGCGGTGCGCGAGTTACGCTTGTAACCGGTCCGGTTTCAATCGACCCGCCTGGCGGGTCCCGTGTGATCCGAGTCCAGTCGGCTGCACAGATGTTTGACGCGGTGATGGATACTCTCAGTGAAGCCACGCTTGTGGTGATGGCAGCCGCAGTTTCGGATTATCGCCCGGCGCAGGTTGCCGGGCGGAAGATAAAGAAAGACGGAAACGCGCTGGTCATCGAGCTCGAACCGACCGAGGACATACTTGCGTCTGTTTGCCGCAAGGGAGGTTCGAGAATTGTGATAGGGTTTGCCGCCGAAACGGATGATCTCGTTGCAAATGCGAGTAAGAAGCTCGTTGAGAAGGGCGCGGATCTGATCGTCGCCAACGATGTGTCAGCCACGGATGCGGGCTTCGATGTTTCCACCAACCGAATCGTCCTCATCTCCAGCGACCGAGTGGAAGAGTTGCCTTTGCTGTCAAAACGCGCGGCCGCCGATCGGATTCTCGACGCAGCCTCGAGGATTAAGACCGCCCGAACGCCCGCCTGAGACCTGGGTACGCACGCTTCCAGCGTGCCGGTCTTCAGCAGTTGTATCCCAAGAGGCCAGGCGCCGAGTCTTGCACGCTGGAAGCGTGCGTACCCAGGCTGGTCAGCTTTTTTTAACTTACGCTTGATTCTCCAAGCGCCTGAGACTACCATACAAGAAGGAATTAACGCGGAGAAACAGGGTTGTCGCCATCCGTGCCAAAAAGAGAGGGCGCCTCTCTACCGTGATCTAATTCTGTGAGTGGCAGCATCGCTCGGTGTTTGCCGCCCCTAACAACATAAGAACTGTTGAAGGCGCCGTGACGTATCGAGATGCGAAGGTTAGCGACGGCGTCTGGACGAGTTCTCGGCATAGCCAGCAAGAGACTTCCAGGCGATGTGCGATGCGTGTGGACTGCAAGAGAGTGGGATGCCTCCCGTTCTTGAGGGCAGCCCGCTGCAGAGTCGTGCGGAGATGAGCAATACCTGGATGGATCGCGGCCTGGCCGGATCCGGGCCCTGATCCTGGACCTTTGCATTCGTGATCCTTTGGCTCCTCCTCGCAGTGGATGTTTTCACAGAACCTGTGGATTGGAATTAAAGATGGCCCGCTATAGAGAGCTAGTTGAGTTCCTGGAACAACTCCGATGGACCGATCTGGTCGATTTCATAATCGTCTGGGCGATCGTATATGGACTGTTGAAGCTCGTCCGGGGAACCCGGGCGGTTCAAATAGCGGTGGGACTGCTCGGCGTGGGACTGCTCTATCAGGTATCCGTCTATCTGGGCCTGGAGACGCTCCAGTTCGTCATGCGCAACACCTTGCTTTACTTCGGATTTGCGATACTCGTGATCTTCGCGCCTGAGATACGCTCGGCTCTGATGCGGGTGGGATCGAACCTCCGCGGCCAGTGGTCCTCCGCCCGCCCAAGAGGAGGACAGGAAGTCATCGAGGAGATTGTGCTGGCTGCAATGACGCTCTCGTCCCGCAGGATCGGGGCGCTGATAGTTCTCGAGCGAAACGCAGGGCTGCAGAACTACATAGATACCGGAGTCACCCTCGATGCTAACCTGTCTTACGATCTGCTGGTCACCATGTTCGATCCGCACACTCCGCTTCATGATGGGGCGGTGATAGTGCGTAACCGCCGCGCAGTGGCTGCCAGTTGCTTTCTGCCTCTCACGCTCAACCCGAAGCTCTCCAAGGAACTCGGCACCCGTCATCGGGCGGCCATCGGCGTCACTGAAGACACCGACGCCGTCGCCGTAGTCGTGAGCGAGGAGACCGGAGTCATATCGTTCGTTGAAAGCGGCGACATAGTGCGGCACCTGGATAACTCGCGCCTGAGAGAGCTGTTGCGCGTCGCGCTGCAACCCCCGCGGCGTTTGAGTGATGTGGTTCGCCAGACTCGCAGACGAGGCGGTACGAAGACCGTCGCACCCCCGGATCCTTCGAGAGAAGCAGTGAGCGAAACGTTCGTCAAATGAACGAGAGATAGAGCGTGCAGTCGATTCCTCCTGAGAGGCGGCTGCGAATGTGAGCAAGATGAACAAGCGATTCCATTGGCTAAATACAGTTAAGGAGTATGGCAGGGATTACGCGCTCGAGAACACCGGCCTGAAGTTTCTGGCATTGCTCATAACGGGGGTGCTCTGGTTGTCCGTCGCTTCAAGGCCTGTGAGCGAAATCACGATGTACAATATTCCCATCGAGTTCACGAATATTCCTAAATCCCCCCAGCAACTCACAGTCTCGAAATGGGACACCCCCTCGCTCACGGCAAGAGTCTTTCTGCGTGGTCCCCGCGATGTACTCGATACTCTGCGACTGAGCGACCTGACCGCCTTTGCCGACCTGCAGCAAGTAGAGCCGGGGGTTCGCGTGGTTACCCTTCAGGTCGATCAGAGCCGTCTGCCTGCAAGCCTCCTGGCTCGAGTCGTCGAGCCTCGCAGCATAAGGGTTACCGTCGAGCGAATAGTCGAACGCGAAGTCCCTGTACGCCCCAGGTTCGACGGCGAGCCACCCGCCGGTTATGAAGTAATCAGCAGGAACATTAAGCCATCAGCCATTCGAATCGTCGGTGCCGAGAGTCAGGTGCGCGACATCAACGAAGTCTCGACCGAGACCGTCAGACTTGCCGACAGGACGGATGCTTTTAGCGAAGAGGTTGCCGTCGATCTCGGTAATCCAAGCGTCAACTTCAAGGATGAGACCTCTCGCAAGGTCATGCTCACCGTCAATATCGGGGAACTCCGCAAAGAGCGGATCATGGACAAACTCCCTATCCGAGTCGAGGGTGCGGTGAGGCCTGATGCAGGAGTCGCGCGAGTGACAATCTTTGGAGCGAGCTCGGCCGTCGATGCGATAACGCCCGAAGACATAACGGTGTCCGTCGATTACTCCTCGGCGGGAAGGGCGCGCGAAGTAGCGCCCGTGGTCACGATCTCGCAAGCCTTTGCGGATCGGGTCTCAGTCAGATCGGTTCTGCCCAAGTCTCTTCGCGTTAGATAACAGACGATTGCGGATTTCGGAATGCGGAATGCGGATTGAGAAAGCGGGCTCCTGCGAAGTTAAGAGCCAACCACAATCCGAAATCCGCATTCCGCAAGCGTCAATCCGCAATCGGCAATCAGGAGACAACATTAATGTCTGGAGGCCCGAGACGACGGTTGTTTGGAACCGACGGAATAAGAGGAGTCGCCGGCGAATTTCCGCTCGACCAGACAACAGTCGAGATGATCGGGCGGGCTCTCACGGATAATCTGAAGCTTGAAATCGGCCGCGCGCCAGGCATTGTCATAGGGCGCGACACGCGGGAGTCAGGGCCTGAGATAACGCAAGCTCTTCGACGCGGAGCAGAGGCAGCGGGAGCGCTGGTCGAATCGGCGGGCGTGATCACGACTCCGGGAGTCGCGTACATCACCCGGATCAGACCATTCGACGCCGGCGTCGTGATCTCGGCGTCGCACAATCCATATCGCGACAATGGAATCAAAGTCTTCTCTCCTACGGGTAAGAAGCTGGCCGATGAAGTGGAGCGCAAGATCGAAGCCGAGATCGAGACGCTGACCGCCAACCAGCCGGGCTCAGATTCAGTCGATCCCTTTCGCGGGAGCTTCGCCTCTTCCGAACCACAACATCACTCCGAGAGTCACTATCGCTCGCAGTACCTCGAATACCTGGCGGCAGACGTAGGTCGCGGGCTGCGACTTGATGGCATTCGAATCGGCCTCGATTGTGCGAACGGCGCGGCTTCGTTCATCGCGCCCGAGGTCTTCGAGCGCCTCGGCGCGCGGGTCAAAGTGATTTCCGCCGCGCCAGATGGACGAAACATCAATGAAGACTGCGGATCGCTCCATCAGCAAGGGCTTCAGCGGCTGGTGGTCGATGAGGCGCTCGAACTGGGCGTAGCCTTCGACGGTGATGCAGACAGAGCGCTTTTTGTGGATGCCCGCGGCATGCTGGTGGATGGGGACCAGATGATGTTGATTCTGGCGAGCCACATGAAATCGGAGGGAAAGCTAGCGGGTGATCTGGTGGTGTCGACGGTGATGAGCAACCTGGGGTTTGAGATCGCGCTGCGTGAACGGGGGATCGATCTCGTGCGCGCGCAAGTTGGCGACCGTTATGTGCTCGAAGAACTTCTCTCTCGGGGCGGCAGACTTGGGGGCGAGCAATCGGGCCACATTATCATGCCTGACATTGCGCTCTCCGGCGATGGGATCGTTACCGCCATAGAGGTACTTCGGGCGATGAAGAAGCGAGGGCGCCCTCTTGGGGAGCTGGCCTCGGAGATGACCCGCTTTCCGCAGATCCTTGTTAACGTGCGTGTAAGCCGGAAGCCTCCGCTTGAGACGATTCCGGAGATCGAACAGTCAATGGCACGGGTTGAAAACGAGATGGGTGGTCGGGGCCGCCTGCTCGTCCGCTACTCGGGTACAGAGAACCTCGCGCGCGTAATGATCGAGGGAGAGAATCAGGAGTTGATCGAAGAGCAAGCCAATCGAGTGGCTGAAGTGATACGCCAGACACTCGGCTAATTTGTGAATCGAGCGAGTCGAAAGTAAACTAAACAAGCGCGGCAAACCTCTCTCACGGCGTACCTCTGCGCTGCTTCCAGGGCTCAGGGCTTAGCTTCGGTCTTCTGGTGGAGAGCCAGCAATTCGGTGACAATCTTGATCGGCACGCCGAAGTTCGATCCCCCAAAGCTCTGCGTGCCATCGGCCGTCGTAAGGATGGCTGAGTTGATCGCGATCACCCGCCCTTCTCGATCGAACAGCGGACTGCCGGATCCGCCTTCCGCCGTCTGCGCGCTATGAACTATTCGTCCTGACAGGGCGTCACTGACGGTGCCGGTAGTGGTGAGCGGTCTAATCCTCCCGTGGCTTGCGAGGCTAGCGGCAATGTCCTGATAGGCCTGGCCGGATTCATTCTGTACTTCGCGGCGCTCGCTCTCATCAATTCGTTGAAGCAGGCCGTCCAACCCGGTTGGGAAGCCAAGCAACACAACCGGCTGTCCGATCATCGAGCTTGGATCGCCGCTGCTCAGCGGTAACACCGGCAGCGCGGCGTCGGCCTGCTCAAACCGGCACAACGCCACATCGTAGCGGTCCGAAGTCCTGGCTACCTTCAACTCGAAAGGCTTCTGAATAGAAGGGAAGAATGCTTTGAGGGCGTCGAGCCTCGGCCTGAAGCCCCCGCCTTGTTGCATGATGATTTGAGCCACTTGATCGCTCGCCCATGGTTGGACCACGTGTTTGTTTGTGGCGATCATACCCTGCTCGACTACGAAGCCGGTGCCCGTGTAGTTGATCTCGACGGGCGGGCCCGCTCCGTCCACCGACGCCAGCAGATTGCCATCCTGATCGACCGGATTGTCATTCGCGTCGTCAGCCGACTCGTAGCGAAGTTGCCTGCCCGTCCCGCGCTCGATGAAGCTGTAGCTGCCGACGATCAGTGAGACTCCGGGACTATATTGCTCTGCTACCCTCTGGGCGAAGACTTTGGTCTGTTCGTTCTCCTTGCGAAGCTGTTCCAGTTCCTCCTGTTGCTTCTTGATCAATTCCTTGTCCTGCTGGGTCTGCTCCCGAATCGAGTCGATCTGCGTACGGATCAGCTCAGTGTCTGTTGTGGTTCGATTGAGGATGCTGAAGCCGAAGTAGAAGACGCCAAATACTACAATCCCTAACAGGCTCGCTATCACCAGGGCGAAGAGCTTGGCCCTCCGAGGAATCTCGGCCCAGAGGCTTGCGGTGAGTTCCTTGACGAACAGGGTGGCGGTCAGCGGATGAACCGCCTGAGCCGCGCCGCTTTGTTCCATTTCCTTGCCGGATCGACGGACGATCTGCGCCGCGGAGAAGTTTTCAGGCATCACCTGAAACAGAACGCTGGCGCTCGAGAGTCCCTGAGTAAAATGCAGTGTATCGCCGTCGGCGAGTGCGTATCCGGCTGGGCTCTCTACGAGCGGAACTTCATCGCCATTGACCGAGATGGTCAGGTCGCCGGCATCAGAGCGAAGGCCGAGGTGAAAAGCGCCTTCGTCGTCATATACGTCAGCCAACACGCCGTGAGGCAGAGCGCCCCCGTCCTCCGGTACCAGCTTCAGGTCGCTGGTGTCGGAAGTGCCGATCGTGACGTGGTTCTGTGTGAATATCCTCGTTTTGCCTTTCTCGGAACCGGAAAGGTAAACGAACATCAGCCGACTCATTCTTTGACTTACCCCCGCAAGGTTGAATAATAACATAAGGATCTAGGATCTAGGATCTGGGATTTAGGATCTGGTCAGGTCCTTAGATAATAGCTAGTGTACCGCGCCACAAATCCCGTAACGCAGCTGCCGAAGACAAGTGCTTGAATCGATGGCATCGGCGGCGCCCATTTAAGTAACGAACTGTTGGGCGCAGTACACTAGATCCTAAATCCTAGATCCTGGATCCTCCCTGTGTTAGCATCGACCCTCTATGTTGTGCACTCGTTTCACAATACGTCGCGCTATGCATGCAGCGTCGTGGTTCGCGATATCGGTCCTTATCATCTCGCCGTCGTTCATGAACGCCCCTGTTTCGGCTCAAACCGACACCAAAAAGAACGACAAGAAGGAAGACAAAAAGGACGAGAAGAAGGACGACAAGAAAAAGCCCGAGCCTTTTCCCGTCAGAAAGCTTACCCAGGGGTTCGGATTCTACGGGGTGGGGCCGGTCTCACCTGACGGAAAACACCTGCTCTTGTTAGGAAAGAAACCTGATAGCGCTCCCAATCTATATACGATGGATCTGGCTGACTTCGCGATTCGCGCGCCGCTGACACGGTTCCAGTGGGGCGCAGGAGATCCGCAATGGTCGCCAGATGGCTCCCTCGTCGCGCTTGCCGGGTTTGGCGAAACCGCTAGTTTCTCAGATCTGTATGTGGTCGACGTGAACACGGGAAAGTTGGTGAGGCTAACAACCAATAACTTCACCGATAAAGATCCGGTGTTCACTCCGAATGGCAAACGCATTCTGTTCACCACTGACGAGAGCCCGCTTCCCGATGCGGCATTCGGCATTTTGCACGTCGCCTCAGTCGCCGCCGCCGGCGGGAAGACCGAGTACTTCACTGAGGATGAGGTCTCCTCGATCCGGCCCTCCATCTCGTCTGATGGCAAGAGCGTACTTCTGATACAGATCAACGAACACAGCGGACGCCATTCGCTTTGGCAGTATGGTTTGGATGGCAAACCGCAGCGCGACCTGACCGAGCGAAAGTTCGCGCGAATTCATCAGTACATCCCGAACGCCCAGGCGGGCACCATCATCATCTGGGGGCAAGAAGAGGTCGAACAGCAGGACACCATCTACATACTGGACCTCAAGACCCGCGAGGTTCGTGAACTGCCCGAGCCGGATCTCCCCAAGCGGAGTCCCGCCGTGTCACCCAACGGGGCCCTCATCGCGTTCGTCGGTCCCACCGGGACAGGATCTCAGCTGTTCTTGTTCGACTTGTCTACGGGCCAGATTCAGCAGGTGACTCATAAGGGTCAGAGGACCCATTCACCGGTCTTCATATCCAACGACAAGGTGTTGTTCGGTTCGGATCGGGATAAGGAGAACGAGCTTTACCTTTTGGACCTGGCGCCGCCGCCGCCTGCTCCGGATGAAAAGAAGAAGAAGTGAAAAAATCCACGTTGCCGCGACCCGTGAGTCCGGACTCTTAGTCGAATGCGTTACCGGAGATTGGCCTGAGGCCTTACCAGGCGCGATCGTCAATCCTCATGACTGGTTTGCAACAGAAACAATAAGAGAGGAGATGGTGTGATCCAGAGAACAATACTTCTGATCCTTGTATTGCTCGGCGCTCAGGCGGCTGTCGGGGCACAACAGCTTCCGACTCCTGTGGAGGGCGACTTCACGATCGGTTCTTTTAGGTTTGAGAGCGGCGAGACGCTGCCTGAATTGAAATTGCACTATCGGACGCTCGGGAAACCGGCCAGGGATGCGTCGGGCGTGGTGCGCAACGCAGTGCTCATCCTGCATGGCACGGGCGGCTCCGGGGCACAGTTTCTGTCGAGGCAATTCGCGAGCGTGCTCTTCGGCCCGGGACAATTGCTGGACACGGCGAAATACTACATCGTTCTGCCCGACGGCATCGGGCACGGGCAGTCCAGCAAGCCAAGTGACGGACTGCACGCGCGCTTCCCCCATTACAACTACAACGACATGGTCGCTGCTCAATATCGGCTCCTGTCGGAGAGTCTGGGTGTAAATCATTTGATGTTGGTGATGGGTACTTCGATGGGTGGGATGCACACGTGGGTCTGGGGAGAAAAGTATCCGGATTTTATGGATGCGTTGATGCCCCTGGCCAGTTTGCCGGTTCAGATCTCAGGCCGCAACAGAATGATTCGGCGGATGATCATGGATTCAATCAAGAACGATCCCGAATGGAAGAATGGCGAATACAAGACCCAGCCGAGACGCGGATTGATTGCGGCTACCTACGCTATGATGTTCATGACAAGCAGCCCACTTCAGCTGCAGAAACAGGCTCCTACACGCGAGGCCGCAGACCAGTTGTTCGATAACCAGGTACGAGCTTCGATGCAACGCCGGGATGCAAACGATATGCTCTATCAGTTCGATGCCTCGCGCGATTACGATCCGTCGCCTAAACTGGAGAGCATCAGGGCTCGGCTCGTAGCTGTCAACTCGGCCGACGATCAAGTGAATCCACCCGAGCTGGGCATTGTCGAGCGTGAAATCAAGCGGGTGAAACGAGGGCGCTTCGTACTGCTTCCGATCACCGATCAAACGCGCGGCCACGGAACGCACTCGCTTCCGGAGATTTGGAAGCAGCACCTCGCTGCATTGTTGGAAGAATCAAAACCCTAGCCAGATTCGTCGGCTCGAGCGGACGGAGGTGACTGCTTGAGCATTGGCGGCCGTTCGGCCTCATTCAGGACGCCACGGGTAACAGGCCGCGTCACAGGTTCAGATTAGAAATCGGGAGCTTCCAGGCGCAGGAACCTGAGAAGAGATGCATCTCCAATCTGTCTTCTTTCGATACGGTGCGCCTGGATACTGACACCTATTTACGTCCCAAGAAGACTCAAATACACCAAATCGCCACATCCCTCTGCTGCAAATCATCAACTTAGAACCCATTCTCCTGCGGCATCACCTTTGCATTGGAAAACAGCATCGGATCTTAGCAAAAAGCAGTACGATAATTTGGAGTGGTCGTCTAGCCAGGTATGCCTCAATCCCGCCGGCAGCCTGGCGGGATGAACGCGGGACACCTTTGCCTGTTGTCCGAATATAGATTTGGAGTTGGGACGGGTGCGGAACAGGCGTTGAAAGGAAGGAACAGATCAATGAGTAAAGCCCGGCTAATCAAACGAAAGGATGCGCTGGCGCAGGAGCAGCAACTCCCGGAACCATCGAGGTCCCAAGCCGGCGAGGGACTTGCCGGCGCTCTCACGCGGGCCATCGTCGAATACCGTCGAGACAAGAAGGAGAATCCACGTAAGGCTTTCTTTGATCTCTTTCAGCAGCAACCTTCGGATTAAGCTTTTGCGAGATATTCCTACTCTGATGTGAGGATGAATGTTTTGGGGACTTCAGCTGATGAGCCCCATTCCCTGAAGAACCGAGCGCGGCCACAACTCCAGCACCATCCCAAACGGGTCCCGGATCAAAATGTGATTCTGCCGGTGTTCGAGGATCTCTACATCCCCCTCGGCCAGCCTTTGAGCGAGAGACTCCAGGTCATCGTCAACAGCGAATGCCAGGTGATCGACCTCGCGCCGCCTGTGTTCGGAGGGCTGTTTGAGGAAGCCGATTCTGAGTTGCTCTCCAATCATCAGATACGTTCCGTCTATCTCAAATCCGCTCTCTTCGGCTTTGCGAATGGTTCCGATTGAGGGAACCTCGGAGCGGCGGGCGGCATCCCTGCGCATGTAGACGCGGGCGCCAAACACCCGTGAATAGAATTGTTCAGCCAGGTCGAGGTCTTTGCAGGGCACCTCGATGTGGTGAAAGGAGGGGTTACGAATCAGAGAATCCATCGGTCACCTGTGCCCGCGCCTCTGCTCCCCTTTTCGAATGCGCTCGATGTCCGGATCGGTCAAGCGGCCGCGGTCGGAGTGACGTTCTTCTTCCTCACTGGCCCCGCTCGCTCGTCTCAGAAGGCTCAGCGCACGGTCACGCACCTTCTTGATCTCCTTGCGGCCATCTTCAAATTCAATCTCGACTGCCGCGGAGTCGCCCTCCCCGAGAAGCCGCGACACGGTTCCATAGAGCACCCCGGATGGTACTGCGAAGGATACCTCGTCGCCCGCTTTGAAAGCTGGTGTTCGCCCTTTATTCATTTTGACGCACCTCGATTGCTTTTTGGTGGCCGCTCCCGCTGACTTTGCATGCGAGCCGTTCCACATTTGGGACAGACCCACTTGCGCTGCTTGTGGTAGCTGCGTTTCCGTTCGACCATTTTAGCCCGGCATTTCGAACAGGTCACTCGTCACTTGTCACTCGTCACTATTTTTACGCCTCGAGTTCTTAATTGCTCTTTTTTCAGCACCAGCCTCATCGCACGACTCGAGACCGGCCGCGCCCTCGCATGCATTAGTCCAGTCTTCATCAAAAATGCGCTCGATCTTGCGGGCCATCGGATCATCCTGGATTATTATGCCCACCTCACGTCGGGCGTCCAGGCTTACTTCGCGGAGGTTCTGGCTGCCGATGTAGAAGAGGGAACTGTCCACTATCGCACACTTTGCGTGCAGCTTGTAGCGTGCAAGCTTTCTCACATGAAAGTTCGGGACCACGTGATCCATACCTGGGTCGCGCCCTATGATCTTGACGTCGCATCCGGCGGCGGCCTTTCGCATGAGCAACCCCATGACTTGTTGGTCCTCAACCTTCGCATCCAGTATCCGCACGGTGTTCTGCGCAGAACCGAGCAACTCAATCAACTTCTCTCTGCTGTTGTGAGGACTGATGACCAGCGGCAAGTCCTCCGGCTTGAAGGGCTCTTCATTCCAGTCGGCGTCAAAAAGGCGATTGAGCTCCGTGGTGATCTTTTGATCCCGTAACAAAATACCGAAGTCGCGGGCGTAATGAAGATTCTTCTGGGTCGGATTGAAAGTGAGTATCAGGGACTGTGCGTCGTCGACCATCAGCACCTTATAGTGGTAGCGCTTGATATGCTCCTTAGGCGCCTTGGGCGTACGCACAGCGACGCCAAGCTTCTTTAGCTCCTCGACCAGTTTCTTGTTTCGTTGAGTCCAGCCCTTCGACGCCGGCGCGACCAGGGCCTGCACGCTCACGCCTCGGTTCACTGCGCGGCTCAAGGCGTCGCGGACGATCGGGTCGTCCATTCGGAAGATGGTCAGCTTGATCGTCTGGCGCGCGCTGTCGATGGCGTCGACGATCGGAAAGAAGCTATCACCGGGCTGAATAATCAAAGATAGATTCTGGGTCTGCTGATAGGGTTTGATCATTCCGCAATCTCAATTAGTGAGCCCGGGCTGTTGGCAAATACTGCGTACGCCTGGCGCCAACATTTAATCACAGAAGGGGAGAAGGGGAGAAGGGGAGAGTGGGAGAATGGGAGAATGGGAGAATGGGAGTCTTCCACTCTCCCCCACTCCCACTTCTCCCCCGCTCCCACTCTCCCACTCTCCCACTCTTCCTTCACTTGCCCGCAACCAGCTTTTCGCTATAATCCCAAGCGAGGTTTCAATGCACAGTATTATCGACAATCCTTCGATTGATGAACTACTGGTTCGGCTCGATTCAAGCGAGCGGCTTTCGCTGGAAGAATGGAAGACAGTAGAGGACTCCGTCCCTACTGAGGAGCTTGGAAGGCTCGCAGACGCATTGCGGAGGCGACTTCATCCGGATGATGTAGTGACCTACGTAGTCGACCGCAATGTGAACTATTCGAATGTCTGTGTATCCGTCTGCTCGTTCTGCGCCTTCTATCGCAAACCAGGTTCGTCCGAGGGCTACGTGCATGGCTACCAGGAGATATTCGACAAAGTCGAGGAGATGCTCACGCTGGGCGGCAGCGGCGTGCTGATGCAGGGAGGTCTGCATCCGGATCTGCCTCTGAGCTACTACACCGGACTGCTTCGCGAGTTGAAGTCGAGATACGGTATTCACCTCCATTGCTTCTCGCCGCCTGAGATCGATCACCTGGCGAAGATAACCGGACTCGGCGTTGAAGGAGTATTGCGTGAGTTGCAGGAGGCCGGCCTCGATTCGATACCGGGGGGCGGGGGCGAGATCCTGGTCGACGAGATTCGACAAAAGCGCCGCACTCATTGCAACACTGAGGAATGGCTCAACGTGATGGACGTAGCTCATACGCTTGGCATCCCCACCACGGCGACAATGATGTTTGGCTATGGAGAAACGCGAGATCACCGTCTGATGCATTTCGAAAGGCTCCGACAGCTCCAGGAGCGCAACCCCGGCTTCGTCTCGTTCATTCCCTGGACGCTTCAACCCGACAACACGCCGATCGGCAAACGTTTTCCCGACCGCATACCCGGCAACCAGTACTTGAGATGGCTGGCGATCGGGCGGCTCTATCTCTCAAACATTCCAAACTTGCAGGTGTCGTGGTTGACCCAGGGTCTGGATGTTGGGCGGGAGGGACTACATTATGGAGCCAACGACATTGGCAGCACCATGATCGAAGAGAATGTAATCAGTCCAGCCGGGGCTCACCATAAAGCGACAGAGTTAATGCTTCGCGAGGTAATCATTTCCGAAGGCTTCACCCCGATCAAGCGCAGGGCCGACTACGTCAGGCTCGAAACGCCCGCCATGGAGGAGGCATAAGCCTGCCGCTCTGTTCTCAGAACGAAATCAATGGCTAAGCCGAGCGACGACGAGAATCGCGAAGAGAGATTCAGAAATGATCTCGGTGACATGAGTGTCGAGGAGTTCCGACACTTTGGCCATCAGATTATCGAGTGGATCGCGGAGTACCTGGCAAACCCCGATCGCTTTCCGGTGCTTTCGCAAGTCGAGCCAGGTCAGATCAAGGCAGCGCTGCCCGCGAGTCCCCCGCGTGAAGGCGAGGAGATGGATGCCATTTTGGCAGATCTCGATCGCGTGGTTGTGCCCGGCCTCACCCACTGGAACCATCCCTCATTCTTCGCCTACTTTCCAATGAATGCTTCCATTCCCGGAATATTGGGCGACATTGTCGCGACCGGACTGAATGTCAACGCAATGATGTGGCGGACCTCTCCGGCGGCTACGGAGCTCGAAGAGGTCACGCTCGATTGGCTGCGCCAGTTGATAGGTCTCCCCGAGGAGTTCTCGGGCCTCATCTACGATACAGCTTCGATGGCGAGCCTGTGCGCCATCGCCGCCGCTCGTGAAGCGGTTCCTGGTTTGCGGGTGCGCGAAGAAGGTCTTCACGGCCCAGCCGCGTCAACGCAATCCAAACAGGGACTCGAAGGATCTGACGACAGTGTGGGCCAGGCGTCGGAGGCAGGCAATCCTTGTTGCCTTCGCATCTACGTGTCGGAGCACGCTCACTCCTCGGTAGAGAAGGCGGCGATTACGCTCGGGATTGGCCAGGCAGGTGTGAAGAAGATATCGGCCGACCCGGAGTATCGTATGGATGCTGCTGCGTTGTCTCGCGCGATCGACGAAGATCGCAATGGCGGCTATCAACCATTCTGTGTTGTCGCGACCGTGGGCACTACCTCTTCGACCAGCATTGATCCGGTTCCTGAAATAGCGGGGATATGCGAGCGAGAGCGACTCTGGCTTCACGTCGACGCGGCCTACGGGGGGTCGGCGGCGGTTGTCCCTGAGATGAAGTGGGTAATGGCCGGATGCGAGCGTGCCGATTCGTTCGTGATAAATCCGCACAAGTGGTTTTTCGTACCGTTCGATCTGAGCGTCCTCTATTGCCGCCGAATGGATGTGCTCCGTCAGGCATTCAGCCTGGTGCCCGAATACCTTCGCTCGGCGAACCAGGACCAGGTGACGGACTTCATGGACTATGGACCACAGTTGGGCCGCCGCTTCCGCGCGCTGAAGCTGTGGTTCGCGATGCGCTATTTTGGTACGGATGGACTTGCCGCGCGGCTTCGCCATCACATCGCTATGGCTCAGGAGTTCGCCGAGTGGGTTGATCACAGCCCGGACTTTGAGCGGTTGGCGCCGGCGCCGTTCAGCACAGTCTGTTTCCGAGCCCGGCCGGCCGATCTCTCAGCGAACTCTGGCGCTGCTGCCGGGGCGTCAGACATCGAAGCCTATCTTGATTCGTTGAATGAGCGATTGCTCGAGGAAGTGAATCGTGAGGGGAAGATGTTCCTATCGCACACCAGGCTTGACGGAAGGTTCACGTTGCGGCTCGCGGTGGGCCACATTCGCACAACTCGGGATCACGTGAGCCTCGCCTGGAAGCGATTGAATGCAGCACTTGGCCGTCTCAGAGAGCGGTGAGTCACTCAGGGTGCGAAGGTGATCGATTCAATCTGTTCCCACTTCACTTCGACCCGGCTGGCTGATCCAAGTTTCACCGAGACCGTGTCCCCCGACAATCCGAACTCCTTGCACTTCAACTCGCTTCCACCTATCAGCTTGATACGGATAGAGTCGGTGTCGGCAGCCGAGGCCCGGATAGATTCGGCGTCATCCATTGCAACCATCGCGAAGCTCTTCGGAGCGCCGCCGCTGGTCTCGGTCATCGTCAGGTGGAGTTTGCCGGTCGCTTCATCGCGCAGCAGCGTCCGGCTGCGAATCGTGCTTCCATTCTTCAAAGTTATGACAAATCCTGTCTGTGAGCCGTCCTGGGCGACGGTCGGATGCGCAAACGCCACCACAAACAGAATCAACGAGAGAGCAATCTTGGTCTTCATTAGTTCGTGCGCTTCTTTTCGTAAACGGTCTTCAACTGCTTCATGTAGTCGCTGCGATCAACGGCATAGTACACGGCGGCAGGTCCGGAAGCAACTATCGCTGCGACCGCCTGCTCGAATGCCTCGTATGAGTCTCTAGTCGTTATGCCCTTCGCATCGAAATACCCCACACGCCGCAGCCGTGCAGCAAGTTCCTGTAGCGTGAGCCTTCCTTCGAAAGTGCGCCCGCCATGCAGGTGCGACCGCGAGAGGACGTGCTGGACAACAAGTATCTCACCGTAGAGAGGCGGCGAGACATAAAGCCAGCCATTGTCGTAGTCCCAACTGTTCTCGCCCTCGATGGATACCTGTACTCGCCGAACCCCTCCCGCAAGGAGTTCATCCCAATCGGGCAGCGGGTCGAACCGTTTCACATACTCGATCGCAAGATCCAGGAGCCACGACTCACCATCAAGATTGATCTTCCTCCTCATCCGTTCCAGCCACTCCGAGAAAATCTGCATCTGGGTGCGCTTGGGTGACCAAAGAGTGAAGCGGTCGGGGCTCTTCTTCAGAGTCGTCCAGAGCTTCTTACGTTCTTTCTCGCACGATGGATAAGCGTCGATTCGTATTGCGTGAAACTCGGCGAACCAGCGCTTGGGCGCGTGGCAATACGGACAATTGGCTCGGCCCTCCTCATCGAGGAAGTGAGGGCGCGTGGTTGCCGCCCCGGTGAAATCCGCCTCTTCGGGTACGTGCTTTCTAAGCTCAGAATAGGCGGTGCGTGGAGCCAGTTTCAGTTGTTTGGTGAAGAAATCGAAAGCGCACTTGAGACAAATCTTGAGAGACGTTCTGGAGATTGCCGATCTTGGAATCGAATCGAAAGTGGTCTCGGTTTTCCTCATAGGCGACGGGAAGTGATGCTGAGCCAGGGTAACGTACCTGATAATGCGCTATGCAACTGAACCCGAAATGGTGGGGATGGTGGGAATCGAACCCACACTGGAGGTTATCCAAAAGGTTTTTGAGACCTTCGCGTCTGCCAATTCCGCCACATCCCCCGGGTATCGTATACAAAGTCAACCTTGAGCGGAAAAGGATTCTAGCCGTTGATCTCAAGCCCCGTCAAATAGACAGCGAATCAAACATGAATGGAGGTCGGACGAGGGGCGATTCATTTCGCACTTCGAATTTCGCGTTTCTCACTGAATCACTATCGGCGCGTCGACGGAACCTCCTGATGGCGTCGACCGGCTCAAGTTCGTAAGGCCTCCTTGTGTCCCAATCTCCGCAATCGGCGTGACTATCATCCGCTCGTCTTCAACGTTTACAACAAGGAAGTGCGCTTTCGAAGCCCAGGAGACCGTGTGCGCATCCTTGAAGTTGGCGGGCTTGCTTCCACTCACCTTGCCTCCGCCTCCCGTGACGAAGTAGTTGATGCCTTCTGCCTGCGAATGCTGAAAGTTATGCTCGTGGCCGCTAAAATAGGCGAGAATCCCGGCGCGCTTCAAGAGCGGCACGATTCTCTGGATCATCGACTTCGAGTTGGAGTGCTGAGGTCCCGCGCAGAACGGGGGATGGTGAGAGAAGGGGATTCGCCACTTGCGCGCGTCTGCGCCCGCCCCAGCCTTATCAGGCAATGCTGCTTCTATAAAAGCAACGTGATTGGGATGTGCGAAAAAGCGATCTCCGAACAGCGCCGATTGGCGCGAGGAATCGATGCACACAAACTCGATGTCCTTCCCATAGTTGAATCTGTAGAAGAGGCCAGGACCGATCGAAGCTCGGCCTGCGGACTGCTCTCCTGAAAATCGCTCGTTGATGTAGAAATTGTCTATAAGCTGTTGCCGATCGTCACTCTGTTCGGTTTCGCTGGTGTCGTGGTTTCCAACGCACGGATAGACCGGGACGCGATTGATGATGTAGCGATAGGGCTGGTAAAAGGTGAAGAACCAATCGTCGTCTTCATCGCCGGTGTCGCCTGTCGGCAAGCCAAGGAATCTCTTGCCCGCGTATATGTTGTCACCGGTGGTCAGGATCAGCCGAATCTTGCGCTCGTCAACCGCGTGCTCGAGTGCGGCCGCGACCTCACGTTGGCGGCGGCCGGAGTCTGAGGGTTTGCGCACTCCTGTTCCGAAATCGCCGAGCGCTGCAAACGCGAGCGCGGCGGGATCGTCGGGACCGGGGTGCGTCCGAAAGCGATTGTCGTAGCTGCGCCCGCTTCTCTTCAGTCCCTGACCGTCGGCGCTGGCCATCCAATCACGTCGCTCGCCGGCGCCCCATTCCTCGTCGTTCACAATGACGCGATAGGTATATTCGGTGTCCGCGGAGAGACCGCTGACCCACACGTGATTTGCCGTCGCTGTCTCGGCGAAACCGGCAAGCGCGCCTGACGAGTCGAAGACCTCGACTCGGGCGTTGCCGTAAGGCTCGGAGCTCGCGCCTATGGTCTGATTGCGCGGCGGATGTACATGTTTCAAGGCGCCATCGTCGACGAGCTTAAGGTC